>CAYYEH010000088.1:1278-4984 GCA_964470815.1 uncultured Rikenella sp. | reverse complement strand
CCGGAACCTGCCCGGGGCTGCTGATTCACGGCATACTCATACTTGTCACCGGAACCTGCCCGGGGCTGCTTCGTTCCTGCAGATTTCATAAAGTTAAAAAACAATAATACCGCTTATTTGGTTTCTGATCTTGAATTCATAAGTTTAAATTTGAGTTTCATCAAAAAGAACCATTATCATGCGCAAATTCCTTTTCACTGCCATCCTTGCGGCTTCATCCCTTCTGATCACCGCACAGGATAAGACCGGCTATCAGCTTCCGCCGGAAGCCATCGTTGAACTGATTGACGCCCCGCAAACCCCTTCGGTGACCCTCAGTCCGGATAACCGGACGATGCTCCTGCTTCATCGTCCCGGCCTCCCGTCAATCGCTGACCTTTCACAACCCGAACTGAGGCTTGCAGGCATTCGTTTTGACCCTGCCACCAACGGTCCCAGCCGCGGACAGTCAGTCAACAGGATCTCGGCGATGAAGACTGACGGCACAATCATCGGTGACCTCAAAGGACTGCCTGCCGGCCCCGGACTGGGTGGAGTCAGCTGGTCACGTGACAGTAAGCGGTTCGCCTTCACCAACACTACTGAAAGTACGATAGAACTGTGGGTTGCCGATGCTGCTTCAATGACCTCCCGTAAGATTGACGAAGGGATTAACGGGCTGTTCCGGCGGACAATGGAATGGCTGCCCGACGGATCATTGATCTATCTCCGAACACCGGCCGGCAGAGGTAAGGCTCCAGTGGCTTCCACGGTACCGGCAGGCCCTTCAATACAGGAGAGTGCCGGCGTACGAGGCGAGTCACGCACATTCCAGGACCTCCTTGGTTCTGCTGATGATGAGAGGATATTTGAATATTATGCCACCTCTGAACTGGTAAGATGGGACGGAACCACTGCTGCCGCCGTTGGTATAAGGGGTATCATCACTGACGTATCCCCCTCGCCTGACGGGAACTGGATGCTCGTTACCATAACAGGCAAGCCGTTCTCATACGTGGTACCCTATTACTACTTCCCGTCACGGACAGAGATATGGGACATGCAGGGGAATATGGTCAGGCGTATGCTTGAAAAACCGCTCCAGGAGAACCTGCCAAGAGGATATGATGTTGTCAACCCGGGTCCCCGCAGTTACAGCTGGCGCAGCGACAGGCCTGCCACCCTGATGTGGGTTGAGGCCCTCGACGGCGGTGATTACCATGCAAATGAAATGCAGTATCATGATCAGGTATACATGCTCGAGGCGCCCTTTGCCGGTGAGCCCGTTCCTTACATAGCAACTGAAAAGCGTTTTCAGGGGATTCTCTGGGGCAATGACAACCTGGCCATGGTCATGGAGGGACTCTCCAAAACACGGGTCAGGGTGACAAGCACATTCAACCCTGCCAGTCCTCAGTCTACACTTAAAAAGATATGGGAACTCAACTCTGATGACAGGTACAATAATCCCGGTTTCCCCGTCACTGCCCCCAATTCCCGGGGAAGGCAGGTACTGCTTACCGCTGACAGGGGCAGGAGTATATACCTGACAGGCCCCGGCGCTTCGCCAGAGGGGGACCGGCCGTTTATGGACAAATATGACCTCAGGACGGGAAAAACGACAAGACTGTGGCGTTCAGAGGCTCCTTACTATGAAACCGTAAATGAATTCATTGACCCTGCCCGTAATCTTCTTCTGACAGTGCGGCAGTCTGTCACCGAGGTTCCCAACTACTTCATACGTGATCTCAGGAGGGGAACCCTCAGGCAAATAACTGATTTCGGGAATCCTTACCCTCAACTTGCCGGGGTGCACAAGGAACTGGTGACCTATAAGCGCAATGACGGTGTGGACCTCTCATTCACTCTTTATCTTCCTGCAGGTTATGACAGGACAAAGGACGGGCCGTTGCCTACAATCCTCTGGGCTTACCCGCGCGAGTTCAATGACCCGTCAATGGCCGGGCAGGTGAGCGGTTCACCCTATACCTTCACAAGGATAAGCCCCTCATCGGTGCTTGTATATGTAACCCAGGGTTACGCTGTACTTAATGATGCCAGTTTCCCGATAGTGGGAGCAGAGGGGAAGGAACCAAATGACACCTTTGTCGGGCAGCTTGTTGCCAATGCGGAGGCGGCAATAAACAAGGCAGTGGAGATGGGGGTTACAGATCCTGAAAGGGTGGCTGCAAGCGGTCATTCATACGGGGCCTTCATGACAGCTCACCTGCTCTCGCATTCCAGGCTGTTTGCAGCAGGCATAGCCCGCAGCGGTGCCTACAACCGCTCCCTGACGCCGTTCGGGTTCCAGAATGAGCGTCGCAGCTTCTGGGAAGACCCGGAGCTATACCTCGCGATGTCACCCTTCACGCATGCACTGAAGGTGAAGGATCCGCTGCTGCTCATCCACGGCATGGCAGATGACAACCAGGGTACCTTTCCCATCCAGAGTGAGAGATATTACGCCGCCCTGAAGGGTGCCGGTGCGGTCACCAGGCTCGTGCTCCTTCCCCATGAGGCCCACGGATACTCAGCCCGCGAGTCGCTCCTCCACATGCATTGGGAATACCTCAGGTGGCTTGATAAATACGTGAAGAACAAAAAGTGATAACAGTAAAGAACAATTAGTTTATGTTAAAAAACTGATTAGTTTTGTACCTCGAACCTTAAAAAAATCTAAGCTTATGATCAGTAGTCTGTTCTGGATAGCACCCATCGCGGCGGTGCTCGCATTGCTATTTGCATGGATTTTCTACAGGAGTATGAAAAAAGCTCCTGCCGGCAACGACAGGATGCAGGAGATAGCTCAGTACGTAAGGGAAGGCGCCATGGCCTACCTGAAGCGTCAGTACAAAGTTGTGACAATTGTATTCATCGTGCTGGTGTTGCTTCTCTCTTTCCTGGCATATATAGGCGTTCAGAACCCCTTTGTGCCTGTAGCCTTCCTGACGGGAGGGTTCTTCTCAGGGCTCTGCGGTTTCCTTGGGATGAAGACTGCAACATATGCATCTTCAAGGACTGCCCAGGGCGCTTCGGTATCGTTGAACAACGGCCTTAAGATAGCCTTCCGCAGCGGCGCTGTAATGGGACTTATCGTCGTGGGATTCGGCCTTCTTGACATTGTTATCTGGTTCCTTGTCCTGAACAACTGGGTCTTCACACCCGAACATATGGCCGAGGGTATGAAGTGGATGGGACTGACTTTCGTTCACCCCGGAACCACTGACCACCAGAAAATGATCGAGATAACTGCCACCATGCTTACATTCGGCATGGGGGCCTCCACACAGGCTCTCTTTGCACGCGTGGGCGGCGGTATCTTCACCAAGGCTGCCGATGTGGGCGCTGACCTCGTTGGAAAGGTGGAGGCAGGAATCCCTGAGGATGACCCCCGCAACCCGGCAACCATCGCCGATAACGTCGGTGACAACGTGGGCGACGTGGCAGGTATGGGCGCTGACCTCTATGAATCATACGCAGGGTCAATACTGGCGACGGCAGCCCTGGGTGCCGCACTGCCACTCATGACAGCTGCTGACCAGATCAAGGCTGTCATAGCACCCATGATCGTCGCTGCAATCGGAATACTACTCTCCATTGCAGGCGTTTTCATGGTACGGACCAAAGAACAGGCAACACAGAAAAACCTTCTCAACGCACTTCTTCTTGGAACAGGAGGCAGCTCAGCCCTGATACTTGTGGCGCTGGCTGTTATGGCTGCCACAGG
>CAYYEH010000088.1:0-1178 GCA_964470815.1 uncultured Rikenella sp. | reverse complement strand
GACGCCTTTGGCCCGATAGCTGATAATGCCGGCGGTAACGCCGAGATGTCACACCTGCCCAAGGAGGTACGTGAGCGTACCGACGCCCTTGACATGCTGGGCAACACCACAGCTGCAACGGGCAAAGGGTTTGCAATAGGCTCGGCAGCTCTGACCGCCATGGCACTTGTGGCTGCCTACATGGAGGAGGTGAAGCTCTGGCTGGGACGCCTCGCAGATGACACCGTTGAGGGATACAAGCAGATTGGCGATGTACTCTTCTATAAGAGCACCGTACCTGCAGTAGTCCCTGAAGGTATGACAGCCATTAATGTCAACGCAGCTCATATCAAGGACTTCGTTGCGGCATATGACCTCTCGGTCTTCAACCCGATGCTTCTCGGCGGTATCTTTATCGGAGCCATGATGGCATTCCTGTTCAGCGCCCTCTCTATGAAAGCCGTTGGCCGCGCTGCAGGAAGCATGGTTGACGAGGTGAGACGCCAGTTCCGCGAGATACCGGGTATCATGGAGGGAACAGGCAAGCCTGACTATGCAAGGTGCGTCGCCATCTCAACCAAAGGCGCACAGCGCGAGATGATGCTCCCGTCACTTCTTGCCATTGCCGTTCCGCTGGTTATCGGCCTTACACTTGGTGTGGCCGGAGTAGTCGGTCTGCTGATAGGAGGTATGACGGCAGGATTTACCCTGGCCAGTATGCTCAACAACGCAGGCGGCGCCTGGGACAATGCCAAGAAATTTATTGAGAAAGGCAATTACGGCGGCAAGAGAAGCGAGTCTCATAAGGCTGGCGTGGTTGGCGACACTGTTGGTGACCCCTTCAAGGACACCTCCGGACCGTCACTCAATATCCTTATCAAGCTCATGTCAATGGTCTCGGTGGTTATGGCCGGCCTGACCGTGACATGGAGTATAATGGGATAAAAACATATCTGTTTAAGATTAACGGAGGCTGTCTCAGTTCAAAATGAGGCAGCCTCACTTTTTCCTACACGCTTATATTATTCAGCCTTATTTACCGCCGTGGCGGCAATATGTGTCATGCGTCTTAATTATCTTGCCACTGCGTGCTTTATGATACTGCTATAGCGGCAATTATTAGTTGTTTATTGGGATTTGTTTTAAATATTGACTATATTTACCGCTAAGGAGGCAATAATGATGCAGGCAGATCAACT
>CAYYEH010000087.1:5810-10499 GCA_964470815.1 uncultured Rikenella sp. | reverse complement strand
TGAAGGGACAGGATATGATCAGAGCCTGAATCCCGTGAAGGCTGCCATGGCTGGGTGCGGACAGCGGATTGGAGCTGGCAGGAAGCCTATTTCCTGTAACCCCTTGCGGCAGCATCATAATCAGCTGAATAACCATGATGCCCCGTGAAAATATACTGAACCCCGTCAAGCCCGGTGATATTGTCAACCGACTTCCTCGCCCGGCGCGCATTCTTGTTAATGTATTTAGGGAAGAGGCCAATGACTCCGCCTTTCAGGCTTACCGCATCACCGGTAAACAGATAAATCTCATTTACACGGTAACATGTCAGTCCGGCAGTATGCCCCGGAGTGGGAACCGGCGTAATCCTCAGGTTACCAACCCTTACCGGTTTGTCATCCAGCAGTACATAATCAGTCACATCAATTTTGTTTCCGATCCATAGCATCCTGCCTGTTTCCCCGTTTATCATCTGCTCCTCATCTTCATGCATATAAACCACTGCATTCTTAAAAAGCGACAATCCTCCTGCATGGTCAGTGTCAGTGTGGGTCAGAAATACTGCCCTTACCCTGTCCGGATCAATATCAAGCTTCTTCAGCTGATCCCTGACACTTCCGCGGTTGATTCCGGCATCAATTGCCACGAATTCATTCCTGTCCCTGACAATGTACATGTTCACATACCTGTCTTTGACCGCATACACATCCTCTGTCAAAAGGCCGGTCTCAACCGGTGTCATCTTCTTTTTGGCAGATGCTGAAACAATAATGAAAATAATAACCACCAGTACCAGCAGGAGTACTATTCCAAGCAGCCACCTGAACAGTTTTTTAAGGAAATTTTTCATGATTTACCTGTTATTTGTGTCAACCCCTGTTAACTATCAAATGTACTTAATTTAAAAAAATGTTGCAAAAAAGAAATTTTAGTTTTATTTTTGACTGTTTGGTTAATTCTTTTGGTTAAACTAAACAGTTAATCTATGAAAAAAACGAGGATTACTGACAGTCATACACGGCAGAAAATATTCAAGGCTGCCACGGAGATATTCGAGGAGAAGGGATATGCAGGGGCCAGGATGCAGGAGATAGCAGACAGGGCGGGGATAAACAAGGCATTGCTTCATTATTATTTCCGCAGTAAGGACCAGTTGTTCATGGCTGTATTCCAGGTGCTGATTAAAAAGATGTTTGAAAAGATAATGGCAATCTTCCAGGCAGATCTCTCCTTCAGGGAGAAAATCAGGCTTTTCCTTGATCAGCATATCGATTTTCTCATAAAGAATCCAAAGCTGCCATTATTCCTTCTGAATGAGATGTCTGTGAATCCCGCAATAACAGAAGGAGTAAAGGAATCATTGAATTACGGAGAGCTGCGTGACCTTATTTATGAAAAGCATTCAAAGGAACTGAAGGGCTACGGCATAAAGAAGAGCGACATGCCCCAGATGATGATAACTATAGTTTCAATGTCAATATTTCCTTTTGCTGCAAGGGAGATGATTGCCGTCATGATGCCACAGTTGCTTGATAACAGGAAATTCAACTCCTTTATGCAGGAAAGGAAGGAATTTGCTGCCGATTTTATCTTCAGTGCACTTAAACACCGCAAGAAATGAAGAGAATGATCCTTTTAATGATGCTGCTGATGCCAGTTGCTTCTCTCGTGTCACAACGGAATGTCACCCTCTGGCAGTGTTATGACTCTGCTGCCAATGCATCACCGCTTGCGGGAGAGAGGGTCATTTATACAGACATGACGCAGCTGCGTGACCGTAACCTTGCATCAGCCTGGATGCCTTCCCTTGACCTGGGTGCGACCTTTAACTACCAGTCTGAGGTGGTTGACATGTCAGAGTTGCTGGGTTCTGTGCCAATCCCTCCCGGATCACTGCCATCAATCCCGCATGAACAATACAGGGCAACGCTGGATCTGAGCCAGGTGATATGGGACGGAGGGGTGACCCGCAGCGCCCGTGAGGTGGAGAAGATGGTAAGCGAACTGAACATGCAGCAGAGCGAGGCAGATCTCTACCGTCTGCGCGAACAGGTGAACAATTACTTCTTCTCAATACTGCTTGTAAGAAGCCAGGCCGAGGTGATTTCCGTACTCATCTCGGACATTGTCGCCAGGATGCAGGAAGTCGCATCAGGAGTGGAAAACGGTGTGATTCCGCCGGTTACCCTCGACGTGCTGAGGGCAGAGATGATAAAGGCGGAACAGTCGTCCGCCGAGCTGGGCAGACGGCATGACGCCCTTGCCGATGCGCTGGAGCAGATAACCGGGATGACCGGACTTAAATATGCCGGACTGGTTCTGCCGGAACTCGCAATAACGGGCAACGAGGTTATTGACAATCCTGACCTGCGCCTTTTTGACACCCGCAGCCGGCAACTGGAATTATCAAAGGATCTTCTTAAGAACCAGCGCATGCCGAGACTGTTCGGCTTTGCACAGGCAGGGTATGGCAATCCGCCCGGCAACAATTTTCTCTCTGACAGGGCTGATTTCTATTATTCACTTGGTGCCGGGATCAAATGGAACATATGGGACTGGAGCAGGAACAGCAACGAGCGCAGATCACTGACCTTTCAGCAGCAGTTGCTTGACATAAGGAAGAGTGCGGCTGAGCAGGCGCTGCAACGGCTGCTTGTCTTAAAGCTGTCAGAGATTGAGTCGTTGCGTGATGCAGCCGGCAGGGATGAAGAGATCATCAGGCTGCGTGGCAGGATTGCGGCGGCCGCAGCCTCGCAGCTCCGTAACGGAACCATCACCGCCTCGCAGTACATGACGGAGCTGAACAGCGAAAAGCAGGCTGTCATTTCCGCAGCGGCCAGGAAGATAAGCATTGCCCGTGCGGAGACGGAATATCTATATATCACAGGACACAAAACAGAGCAATAATATGAAAGAGTTGATCATAGCAGTAGTTATGCTCCTGGCCGCTGCCGGCTGCGGCCGCGGCGTGAGTGATGCCGATGCCTTTGGCACCTTTGAGGCTGACGAGGTCATCATCTCGGCAGAGACCTCCGGCAGGATCATCAGCATGAATGTTACCGAAGGTATGATGGTGGCCGGCGGCGCCGTCATCGCCGTCACCGACACCACGATGCAGGTTCTTCAGCGCGGGGAGCTTGATGCGGTGACGGCGCAGGCGCAGGCGCGCCTGGCAGGCATTGCGGCGCAGGATGCCGTCATACAGCAACAGATTGAAAACCTCTCAGTGAACATCGAACGTACGCGCCGCATGCTCGCTGACGGCGCCGCCACACAGAAACAGCTCGATGACCTCACCGGGCAGATGGAAGTACTCCTGAGGCAGGCAGAGGCCAATAATACCCAGCGCCGATTGGTGGCCGCCGAACAACAGGGCATATCAGCCAAACGCGCGATACTGAATGAACAGATAGCCCGCAGCACAGTCCGCGCTCCCTTCGAAGCCACCATCACCGAAAAGTATGCCTCGGCACATGAACTCACTGCAGCAGGGAAACCCCTTGTGAAACTGGCCGATATGAAAACCATGAAACTAAAGGTATGGATAAGCGGCGCACAATTGGCATCAGTGAAGGTGGGCTCAGAATGTGACGTACGAATTGACCACGATGAAAAAGAGTTCCGGAATTATTCCGGTACCATCACCCACGTGGCAGAAAAGGCGGAATTCACTCCAAAGATCATCCAGACAAAGGAAGAGAGAGTGACACTGGTATACGCCGTGACCATAGAGGTTCCCAACGACGGGTCAATAAAATCAGGAATGCCGGGAGAGGCAATCTTCAAATGAGATGAAAGCCATTGAGGCAAACAGCATAACTCACAGGTACGGTAAGTTTACTGCCGTTGACGATATATCATTCACCGTCAATGATGGTGAACTCTTCGGGTTCATCGGTCCCGACGGCGCAGGCAAGACCACTCTCTTTCGCATTGCTGCCACGCTAATCATCCCTTCAGGAGGCAGGATGACCCTTTTCGGACTCAATGTGGTAAGTGACTTCAGGCAACTGCGTAATCATATCGGTTACATGCCCGGCCGTTTCAGCCTCTATACGGATCTGACCGTAGAGGAGAACCTGCAGTTTTATGCAACCATCTTCGGGACAACCATCAGGGAGAACTACCACCTTATAGAGCCTATATACAAGCAGATAGAGCCTTTCAGGAAACGTCGCGCCGGCAGACTCTCCGGGGGCATGAAACAGAAGCTTGCACTCTCCTGTGCGCTGATACACAAACCACGGATACTGATCCTAGATGAACCCACAACCGGTGTTGATGCCGTTTCAAGAACAGAGTTCTGGGAGATGCTTGAAGGCCTTAAGAAAGAAGGAATTACAATCATTGTATCCACCCCGTATATGGATGAGGCGCATCGCTGTGACCGCATAGCACTGATGCAACAGGGGCGGCTGCTGGGCATTGACACCCCGGCTGCCATCCTGGCCGCCTACGGCAGGCAGCTATGGGCTGTAAGCCACCCGGAGAGATACCGGCTGCTGCTTGTCCTGCGTGAAATGCCACAGGTGACTGCTAGCGAACCTTTCGGCGATTCAGTACACGTGACCCTTCGGGAAGGCGCCACCCCGGAAGATGTTAAGAGAGCACTCGCAGAGGGCGGGATACACGGGGCTGCAATAGCTGAGGCAACCCCCGGCATTGAGGATGTTTTTCTTGAACTGATGAAGAGGGAGGTCGGAGGTCTG
>CAYYEH010000087.1:1247-5710 GCA_964470815.1 uncultured Rikenella sp. | reverse complement strand
GAAAAAGTCATAGAGGTAAAGGATCTGGTAAAAAAGTTCGGGGCATTCACTGCCAATGACAGTCTGACCTTTGATGTGTACCAGGGTGAGATCTTTGGCTTCCTTGGCGCCAATGGTGCCGGCAAGACAACAGTCATGAGGATACTGTGCGGTCTTTCGCGTCCCACCTCCGGCAGGGTTATGGTTGCCGGAATTGATGCCTCACGCTGCCCTGAGGAGATTAAAAAGCGAATCGGATACATGTCTCAGCGCTTCTCTCTCTATGAAGACCTCACCGTCAGGGAGAACATAGAGCTCTACGGGGGCATTTACGGGATGACCCTGAAGGAGATCCTCCCCCGATGCGAGGCATTACTTGAAAGACTGAACTTCACATCATACGGAGACACACTCATAAGGGCTCTGCCCCTGGGTCTGAGACAGAAGCTGGCCTTTGCGGTGGCCGTCTTCCATGACCCTGAGATTGTCTTCCTCGATGAGCCCACAAGCGGTGTCGACCCCGTCACCCGCCGCCAGTTCTGGGAGATGATCTACGAGACAGCCTCGCGCGGAATAACTGTGTTCGTGACAACGCACTACATGGACGAGGCCGAATACTGTGACCGCATAACCATCATGAGCGAGGGAAGGATAGTGGCTCTCGACACACCTTCCGCCCTCCTCAGCCAGTACGGCACAGCCTCTGTCGAAGAGCTCTTTGTAAAAATAGCCAGACCTCAAAAGTATACAGTATGAAAAGGTTCATGGCTTTCGTGCGCAAGGAGTTCCTCCATATATTCCGCGACTTCCGGACGCTGATCATACTCTTCGGCATTCCAGCTGCACAGATACTCATATTCGGTTATGCTGTCCGCACCGATCTCAAAAATGCCGGTGTCGCCGTCCTTGACAATGCACACGATGAGGTATCACAGGAACTGACACAAAAAATTGAGGCGTCAGAGTTCTTTTACATTAACAGGCAGCTTTCTTCCTATGACGAGATTGATGCCACGTTCAGACAGGGAAAGATCAAGGCGGTGATCATCTTCCCGGAGCAGATGGCCGCCGGCATCGCCCGTGAGGGCAATGCAACTGTAAGCATTATCGCCGATGGCTCCGAACCGAACACCGCAAGCCTGGTGACGGGATATGTCACAGGAATCATGAACGAATACTCCGCAATGCTCACCAGAGAGGTCACTTCGGCGATGCCTGTGATTAATCCCGAGGTACGGATGTACTTCAATCCCAATCTTGAGAGCCATTTCATGTTCGTTCCTGGTGTTATCACGCTCATCCTCATACTCATATGTGCCCTTATGACCTCAGTCACCATTGTCCGTGAGAAGGAGTTCGGCACCATGGAGGTACTTCTTGTGTCGCCATTGAAGCCATGGCAGATCATAGTAGGTAAGGTGACCCCATACTTTTTTCTCTCGCTGGTGAATGTGATCGTGATCCTGCTGATGGCGTGGTTTGTCTTCGGCCTTCCTGTAAGGGGAAGCATCGCCCTGCTGATTGCAGAGTGCATGCTTTATATCCTCCTTGGGCTCTCCATCGGGATCCTGGTTTCCGCATCGGCAGACAAGATGGAGAACGCAATCTTTATCTCATTCCTCGCCCTGATGCTCCCCTCGCTGCTGCTGTCGGGATTCATCTTTCCGATTGAGAATATGCCTAAGGTTTATGATTATGTGAGTATGATACTTCCTCCCCGTTGGTTCGTGGAGATCATCCGGTCAATAATGATCAAGGGGGCGGGATTTGCTTATGTCTGGAAGGAGACGGCCATACTTGCCGGCATGACCCTGTTTTTTATGATCATCAGCTCCCGGAAATTCAAAACGAGACTTGAGGAGGGAAAAGGATGAGGAAGCTGATTTTCCTGTTACGGAAAGAGTTCCGGCAGATCCGGCGGAATCCCTTCATGATCAGGGCAATCATAGGTGTGCCCATACTTCAGATGCTGATACTCGTTCCCGCTGTCACTTTCGAGGTTAAACGCATTGACCTTGCCGTTATTGACAGTGACCGCTCGCAGGCATCGCGTGAGCTTATCGCGAAGCTGACCGGATCATCCTTCTTCGTTGTCACAGCCACCCCGGCAAGCATCACTGAGGCAGAGTCAATGCTCTTTGCCGGCGATGCCGACATGGCCCTGGTGATCCCGGCTGATTTTTCTGAAGGTCTTGCCGGCGTCACCCGTCCCCGCCTGCAGGTACTTGTTGATGCCGTTAATGCTACCAGTGCCCAGCTCTCATGGAGTTATCTGACCTCGGTGGTGCGCGATTTCAACCGTGATGCAATTTTAAGCAGAGGACTGGAGCCCGGGAATGCAGGAATGGCTCCCCTTATCTCGGGCAGTCTGGCAACGACCACTGTCACTTCAGGCTCCCTGCCCGGCCTGTCCGTTTCTCCGCGATACTGGTATAACCCCACACTCAACTACAAATACTACATGCTGCCAGGGGTCCTTGTCATACTAATCACGGCAATAGGGCTGATGATGTCAGGTCTCAACCTTGTCAGGGAAAAAGAGAGCGGCACCATTGAGCAGATCAACGTCACCCCTGTTATGAAGTGGGAACTGATAGCTTCCAAGGTGATCCCCTTCTTTATTATCGGTCTCATTGACCTTGCACTTGGTCTAAGCATCGGGTGGCTGGCATTCAACATCCCGTTCGAGGGAAGCCTCCTTCTCTTCTTCGCCTGTGCGGCGATATTCCTCGTGGCAGTGCTGGGACTGGCGCTCTTCTTTTCAACGATGGCATCGACACAGCAGCAGTTCCTGTTCGTGGCTTTCTTCTTTGTGATGATTTTTATCCTGATGAGCGGCATCTTTACCCCCACCGAGAGCATGCCGTTATGGGCACAGCAGTTCAACTGGGTCAACCCGGTGGCTTACCTGATGCGCATCAACCGTATGGTGATGCTGAAAGGGTCAGGATTCCAGGATATTGCCGGCGATATGGGAATGCTTGCTGTACTGGCAGTTGCTTTCCTCGCCCTGGCAATAAGGGCTTACAGGAAGAGAGCGTAACCGGCACTTGCTTCAAGCAATTGGCCGTTACCGGCGAAAGAGATTAACCGTCAGAATTTTAATTATTCGGATGACTTAATTAAAGCCTGAGAGCTTTTGACCTGAAGGAAGGGGGAAAATTTAGCCCGCTGCCTCTGTTAATTTCCGGATATCAAGCTTCTTCATCTTCAGCAGTTCCTCCGTCACCCTCGGTGAACCGGCCATCAGTGCAGGAAGCACCGTGGGTATTATCTGCCAGCTGACGCCGTACCTGTCTTTCAGCCATCCGCACATGCTCTCCTCTCCTCCGCCGGATGTGAGCGCGGTCCAGAACCTGTCAATCTCCGCCTGGGTATCACACTCAACAACCAGCGATACACCTTCTGTAAAGTTGAAGTCCCCGGACATGGAACTGTCCATAATCATCAACAGGTAATCCCTGATCATGAACTCACCGTGCTGTATGTTCCCCGTCACCTCTCCTTCGGCTCCGGCGTACCTCAGCATCCCGCGGGGCTGGGAGTCAGGCAAAACCGAGGTGTAGAATCCCACAGCCTCCTCTGCTCTCCCGTTGTTCTTACCGAGAAACATCAGCGTGGGTACCAGCTTCTGCAGGATATGCTCCTCCTGTCCGGAATACACTTGCCATGAGACTCCGTAACGGTCTTCCACCCAGCCGTATTTCTTGCTGAACGGGTACTCTCCAAGCGGCATCAGAGCCTTCCCTCCCGAAATCAGCTTTGAGCAGATATCCTCCACTTCGCTCTGCGATGCAGTCAAATACATCAGTGAGATGGATGGATTTGGCCGGAACATATCTCCTCCGTTGAGAAGCATCAGCTTCTGACCATGCATTTCCAGCAATACTACCACCGGATTTTCATCCGTTATCTTCGTTTCCGGGAAAACGGATATGTAAAACTCGGCAGCTTCCCTGGCGTTGTTGTCGCACCAGACAGAGGGATAAATCGAGTTGCTCATTCTCTTTTCTTTTTTGATGATGTGTTGACTTCTTCAAGCTTGTACTGAACCATTCTGCGGATCAGTTCATACGGAACCGGTCTGTCAAACGGGAACTGAACAGCTCCCTTTGACGATCTGTACCCTTTCAGCTCCTCGCTGAATGCAATGTTTGCAGTTGGCGTTGCATAAAACCCGAGGTGGTTCTTCTGGGCGGCAAAATAGACCAGGATTTTGCCCCTGTATTTGAACGAGGGCATTGCGTAGCTTATATATTCTTCTGCGCCCGGGGCCGCAGCGTGAATGGTCTCCCTCACTTTATGCAGCAGTGGCTGCACAGACGGAGCCTGCAGTGAGATGTATTCGTCGATATTTGTGAAAGCTTTTGTGTTCATTGGCATGGACTGACAAATATATAACACCCCCGGAGCGATTTTGATCAAATATTATTTCATGCGGATAGAGTAACCTGCCTTGGGGCCGGCGGAGGGCATCCGGAGGG
>CAYYEH010000087.1:0-1147 GCA_964470815.1 uncultured Rikenella sp. | reverse complement strand
TATTTCATGCGGATAGAGTAACCTGCCTTGGGGCCGGCGGAGGGCATCCGGAGGGCAGCCGGAGGGCAGCCGGAGGGCAGCCGGAGGGCAGCCGGAGGGCAGCAACTCAGGAGGCTCTTCAGCTGATCTGAAGCTTTTGGCCGGGATCACTGTAAGGTGAAGACGAATTCCGGGCCCGCCCCGGAGAAATCTTGTTTCCTGCCGGTTACCTTATAACTGCCGTTACAGGCCAGTGGTCAGAGATGAATACGCCGTCCTCAATCACCCGGTGCGTCTCGTGTGACATGACCTTCATCCCGTTACGCACAAAGATGTAGTCAATTCTCCCCTCTCCCGGTTCATCCTTCCAGCCGTTGAAAGTGTAATTCACCCCTGCCGGCGGGGTCTCTGAGGCCAGGTACGAATCCACCGCCAGGTCACCCTCCTTCATCCGTGCTATAGCGAGGCTCTCAGGGCGGGCGTTGAAATCACCCGTGATTACAAACTGATTGTCACCTGCTATCTTCTTCACCATGCCAAGCAGTACTCCGGAGCTCATCACCCTGGCTGAGTCACTTATATGGTCAAAGTGGGTATTAAAGAAAACGAGGGTATCCTTTGCCTCCTTATCATAGAGCCTTACCCAGGTGGTTATCCGTGTCAGGGCTGCGCCCCATCCTACCGATCCAGGCACATCGGGCGTTGCCGAGAGCCAGAATGTGCCATCTGCCAGCCTGTCAAACCTTCCGAGCCGCCAGAATACCGGGCATGCCTCCCCTCCCCGCAGTCCGTCATCCCGTCCTGCAGCCACAGACCTGTAACCCGGCACCTCAGCCCTGAGATATTCATACTGGTGCCAGAGAACCTCCTGCATACCGAACAGGTCAGGTATCTGATCGTCAATAAAAACGGCAACCATTGCAGCCCGGTTTGGCCAGGCATTTATGCTGTCTCGCGGATTATCAAACCTTATGTTGAGTGTCATGACCTTAATATCCTCAATAACCACGTCACCGCAGGAAGTAAAGAGCCCTGCTGCCAGCATCAATAAAATCATTGTTTTCTTCATTACCGGTGGAATTTTTAAAGATGAAAAGACAAGAGTGTGTACGAAACACTAAAATAAGTATCTTTGTCAGACTATCCATCCTTTTCGCAAGAAAAGCTT
>CAYYEH010000086.1:4227-10854 GCA_964470815.1 uncultured Rikenella sp. | reverse complement strand
TTCTCCGAAGCCCTGAATTCCGTGACGCTCTTGCGGTCCAGCTCATCGTTTGTCAGTTTCCTCATTCAGGAAAATTTTAACGAAAATAATTATAAAAAAAGAGTAAATTACATACCTGTTTTACATGACGCATCATTAACCCCTTACCTTAACCCAATACCTGTCATGAATATTCACGAATACCAGGGAAAATCAATCCTGCAGGCTCACGGTGTTGCCGTGCAGGAGGGATTTATTGCCGAGACAGCCGACCAGGCCAGAATGGTAGCCGAAGAACTGAATAAGAAATACGGAACGGAAATTTATGTCATCAAGGCACAGATTCATGCCGGTGGCCGCGGCAAAGGGGGAGGGGTAAAGATAGCCCGGTCACCTGAGGAGGCGGCTGATGTAGCCTCCCGCATGCTGGGGATGACCCTGGTTACACCACAGACCGGCCCGGCAGGCAAGGTGGTCCATAAAGTCCTGGTGGCGCGCGATGTATACTATAAAGGTGAGTCTGAAATAAAGGAGTATTATCTCTCGCTTCTTCTTGACCGCAAGAAATCAGCCTATGTGGTGGTTTATTCACCTGAGGGGGGGATGGATATTGAAGAGGTCGCCGCACGCAATCCTGAAGCCCTCTTTACCGAGACGGTTGACGCCACCTGTTGCCTGCATGAATTCCAGATGCGAACCATTGCGTCAAACCTCGGCCTGCATGGCAAGGCATACCGTGAGATGGTTACCTTCCTGAAGGGGCTGTGGGAGTCATTCGTCAGTTCTGACGCCTCACTCATGGAGATCAATCCCCTCCTGAAGACAGGTGATGACCGCATTCTGGCCGTCGATTGCAAGGTAATCCTTGATGACAACGCCCTCTACCGTCATCCGGAACTGGCCGCGATGCGTGACCTGAATGAAGAGGACCCCACCGAAGTGGAGGCCACGGCAAGCAACCTCAATTATGTAAAGCTTGACGGCGATGTGGGGTGCATGGTCAACGGCGCCGGCCTGGCTATGGCCACCATGGACCTGATCCAGCTCTCAGGCGGCAGACCTGCCAACTTCCTCGATGTGGGAGGAGGAGCAAGCCCGAAGACCGTGGAGGCAGGATTCAGGATCATCCTCAAGGACCCGAACGTCAGGGCTATCCTCGTCAATATCTTCGGAGGCATCGTAAGGTGTGACCGGGTGGCAGCAGGGATAATCGAGGCTTACAAGACAATCGGGGATATAAAGGTACCGGTTATCGTCAGGCTCCAGGGCACCAATGCCGAAGAGGCTGAGGAGCTGATTGAAAGCTCCGGACTGAAGGTCATTGCAGCATCAACATTCAACGATGCTGCGGTGAAAGTTAAAGCTGCACTGGGTTAGTTGCCGTTTCCATTTTACATTCATAAATCAGGCTGAAGTCACGGCCTTTATTGCCATTTATTCTTAATTTGCCGCTGTTTCACAACATGAGTAACCAGTTTGCAGATATCGTAATTCCAGTTGCCGTCAGCGGTATCTTTACCTATGTCATTCCTGAGGAAATACGGACGGCTGTCCGGAGAGGAAGCCTGGTAAGTGTCCCGTTCAGGCAGAGTAAAAATATTCCCGGACTGGTTGTAGCCGTACACAGTAAACCCCCGGCAGAATTTTCTGCCAGGGAGATCAGCAGCCTCCTTCCCGGTGAGGTAGCCCTGAACGACCGTCTTACCGACTTCCTGCTTTGGGTCTCTGACTACTACATGGCTTACCCCGGCGAAGTATTCAAGGCAGCAGTCCCGTCACCCGAAGATATTGCCAGGCCCGTGAGGGTAAAAAGAAAAAGGGATACTGCTGATGTTGAGACAGGAACGGTCACCCTGCCGGCCGCTCCGGCAGAGCTGAACCGGGTGCAGGAAGAGGCGCATGCCTCCATAAAAAAGATATTTAATGACCGTGAGACGATATTGTTGCATGGTGTGACATCCAGCGGCAAGACGGAGATATATATTCACCTGATGAGTGAGCAGCTGGACCTTGGCAGGCAGGTTCTTTACATGTTGCCCGAGATAGCCCTGACGACACAGATCATTGAACGACTCAGGAAGCATTTCGGCTCCGCTATCGGTGTTTTCCACTCACGCCTGACACCTGCAGCCCGCCGCGAGGTGTGGAAGAGGGTCAGTGAGGGCAGCCTCAGGGCTGTGCTGGGGGTGAGGTCATCACTCTTTCTTCCATTCAGCGACCTGGGACTCATTATTGTTGATGAGGAGCATGACTCATCGTACAAGCAATATGACCCTGCCCCCAGGTATCATGCGCGTGATGCCGCGATGATGCTTGCCCGCATTCACGGGGGGAAAACCCTCCTCGGCTCCGCCACCCCTTCCCTCGAGAGCTATCACAATGCCCTTGCGGGAAGATACGGCCTTGTTGAGCTGATGACACGATACGGTGATGTGATGATGCCTGAGATGATCATTGCTGACACACGATCCCTGCTTAAAAAGAAGGGTCCTGCTACCCATTTCACCCCACGCCTTCTGGAAGCGGTGACCGGAGCTCTTCAGAAGGAGGAACAGGTCATCCTCTTCCAGAACAGGAGAGGATTCTCTCCCTTCCTGATGTGCTCAGACTGTGGCCATGTGCCGGAATGCACCAACTGCTCGGTGAGCTATACATACCACAAGGGTATTGGCAGAATGGTATGTCATTACTGCGGCAAAAGCGTAAAAGTTCCGTCAGAGTGCCCTGAATGCGGCTCCACAACCATCTCCACCCGCGGATTTGGTACAGAAAAGATCGAGGAGGAGATCAGGCTGCTCTTTCCCTCAGCCCGGGTGGCAAGAATGGACCAGGACACCGTCAGGAACAGGGGTGCTGCTGCAGACATTCTCGGCAGCTTCGCCGGAGGCGGAACAGATATCCTGATTGGCACACAGATGATCTCAAAGGGGCTTGACTTCGAAAGACTTACGGTGGTGGGTATTCTCGATGCGGATAATATGATGCATTTTCCTGATTTCAGGGCTCATGAACGGAGCTTTCAGCTCATGGAACAGGTGAGCGGCCGGGCAGGGCGGCGGACACGCAGGGGGAAGGTGATCATCCAGACGGCAGACCCCGCAAACCCCGTTCTCCGCCAGGTGCTCAAGCACGATTACCGGTCGATGACCATCGCACAGCTTGAGGAACGGTCGCTATTCGGTTATCCTCCGTTCACAAGGATTATAAGGTTAGCACTGAAGCACCGTGACCTGGATGAACTCAACTCCTCGGCAGCACGACTGGCTGAAAGCCTCCGGAAACACCTCGGAAGGTATGTCCTTGGCCCGGAGTTTCCGATGGTTATGCAGGTACAGAAATGGTATATCAAAACCATAATGATAAAGATAGACAGCTCACTCTCACCCTCTAAGGTCAAGGAACTCATACGCCGGACGACGGAGGCCGAGCTGAAAGCCGAAAGGAGAGGCCTCCTCCGCATATATGCTGATGTGGACCCGCAGTGAGACCCTTGATTCCAATTCAATATGAACGATAAAAACCAGATGAAGCACATGATAATTAATATTTTAAGTAGCGCCGCCCGGACAGCATCCGGAGTCCTTCTGCCTGTCATCCTGTTGCTGACAGCATCCGGTTGCGGTCAGAACAGATCCGGTCATCATCCGACAGCACTTTACGAACCGGCAGACCTGGTAAACACACTTATGGGCACCGACTCAGAGTATCTTCTTTCCCATGGCAACACCTACCCGGCAGTGGCGCTCCCCTTCGGGATGAACTTTTGGACTCCCCAGACACGTGAAAACGGGAACGGATGGGGATATACATATGATGATCATAAGATCACAGGCATTAAACAGACGCATCAGCCCAGCCCCTGGATCAATGATTACGCAGCATTCTCACTCATGCCGGTCACCGGCGGCAACAGGCTGACAGAATCGCAAAGAGCCTCCTGGTTCTCGCACAAGGCTGAGGTGGCAAAACCATGGTATTACAGCGTTTACCTTGCCGATTACGACATTACTGCAGAGGTCACACCCACAGAGAGGGCCGCACTCTTCCGTTTCACCTTCCCGCAGAGCGACTCCTCCGCGGTGGTGATTGATGCCTTCGCCGGAGGATCAATGGTAAGGGTCATACCGGGGGAAAACAGGGTGACAGGCTACTGCCGGAACAATCATGGTGGGGTTCCCGAAAACTTCCATAATTACTTTGTCATTGAGTTTGACCGGCCGTTTGACTTCTGGTCGGTAGCACTTGACGGCAGACTGTTCCCCGGAGGAACGGAGCTGGAGGGTGACCGTGCCCAGGCAGTCATCGGGTTCAGAACAGCCAGGGGCGAGGTGATAACCGCCAGGGTTGCCTCGTCATTCATATCCCCTGAACAGGCAGTTCTCAACCTCGAGCGGGAGACCGGCGGCCAGAGTTTTGACGCAGTCCGTGACAGCGGCAGGGCTCGGTGGAACACCGAACTGGGCCGTATAAGGGTGGAAGGAGGCACCGATGACCAGCTTCGCACATTCTATTCCACACTCTACCGCACACTGCTGTTCCCACGAATGTTTTATGAGATTGACAGCGCCGACAACATTGTCCATTACAGCCCGTACAACGGCAAAGTACTCCCCGGCAGACTCTTCACCGACAACGGATTCTGGGATACCTTCCGGGCTGCCATGCCGCTTATAACGCTCATGTACCCCGAGATGAGCTCACACATCATGGAAGGACTGGTCAATGCCTATCTTGAGAGCGGTTGGCTGCCCGAGTGGGCCAGCCCGGGGCACCGGAACTGCATGATCGGAAGCAACTCCGCCTCGCTCATTGCAGATGCGTACCTGAAAGGGATCAGGGGGTATGACATCGACACCCTCTGGAATGCCATGGTGAAAAATACCATGGGTCATGGCCCTGTTCATTCAGTTGGCAGATATGGCGCTGAATACTACAATAAACTGGGTTATGTCCCCTATGATGCCGGCATTAATGAGAACGTGGCTCGCACACTGGAGTACGCCTATGCCGACTGGTGTCTCTGGATGCTTGCGCAGGAGCTGGGCAGACCACAGGAAGAGATCGACCTGTATGCCATGAGGGCTCAGAACTACAAATATGTCTTTGACAGGGAGAGCAGGCTGATGAGAGGCAGAAATCTCGACGGCACCTTCCAGTCGCCCTTCAGTCCCTACAAATGGGGTGACGCCTTTACAGAGGGTAACAGCTGGCACTACACGTGGAGTGTCTTTCATGATGTTGCCGGGCTGGCTGAAATGATGGGAGGTGACCGGGAAATGGCCCGCATGCTCGACTCCGTATTCGTGGTTCCACCCATTTTTGACGACTCATATTATGGTTTCCCGATACATGAGATCCGCGAGATGCAGATCATGAACATGGGTAACTACGCTCATGGCAACCAGCCCATTCAGCATATGATCTACCTGTATAACTACACCCCTGAGCCGTGGAAGGCACAGATGAGGGTGCGGGAGGTGATGGATAAGCTTTATAATTACACCCCTGACGGTTACTGCGGCGATGAGGATAACGGTCAGACTTCGGCATGGTACGTATTCAGCGCACTGGGCTTCTATCCGGTGACTCCCGGTACCGGGGAGTATGTGCTTGGCTCTCCGCTCTTCAGGAAAGCAACGGTAGTTCTTCCCGGCGGGAAGGAGCTTGTTGTCAGGGCCCCGGAAAACAGCACGGAGAACATCTACGTAAAGGATGTAAGGCTCAATGGCAGGAGTCTGGATGTCAACTATGTAACCCACGCTCAGCTCACTGCCGGCGGAACCCTTGATTTTGCCATGGCCAGTGAGCCTGCAAGGGAGAGGGGAACGGCGCCCGAAACCAGGCCCTATTCGATGACCGTGTCACCACCGGCCCGGCCCTAAAGGTAAGGATGGCGTCGTCAGCAGGCTCCTGAAGCCGAGGATGGCGTCTTCAGCAGGCTCCTGAAGCCGAGGTTGGCGTCTTCTACAATGGATGCCATATCCGGAACCCTTTCAGCATGCGGCTGCAGGATGAGAAGGTGAACGGGCATTTTCCGCAGCCTGTGACAGACCGGAAACTATCGGACAAGTGATAACCTGTAAAACGGTTGACGGGAAATGATTTAAATTTGTATTAGTCTTCCAAAATATAAACATATAGGAAACATGTCACTAGCAGACAGAATTGCAGCTGACCTGATGGCGGCCATGAAGGCGCAGGACAAGGGTGTGCTTGAGGCACTTAGAGCGGCCAAGACCGCTTTCATCCTTGCCAGGTCGGAGAGGGGACAGGATGCTGTCCTCACAGAAGAAGAGGAGTTGAAGATCATCCGAAGGCTCGTGAAGCAGAGAAGAGAGTCGGCAGCCATTTACAAAGAGCAGAACAGGCCTGATCTTCTTGAAAAGGAGGAGACTGAGGCTATCGTCCTTGAAAAGTACCTGCCTGCCGCGATGGGTGAACAGGAGCTTGAGAGTGTTCTGAAGGAGATCATCAGCCGGGTGGGGGCCAAAGGCCCTTCCGACATGGGGCGGGTGATGGGCGTTGCCACAAAGGAACTTGCCGGCAGGGCCGAAGGACGTGAGATATCGGCAAAGGTGAAACAACTGTTGGGCTGAGAATTACTTTCGCCGGAGGTCTCTGTACCAGGTTCACTTCATGGAGTTCACT
>CAYYEH010000086.1:0-4127 GCA_964470815.1 uncultured Rikenella sp. | reverse complement strand
CATGGAAGTCACTTCTTGGCGATCACTTCATGGAGTTCACTTCCCGGAGGCGGTTCCCTGGCTTCGGTCGTATTCCATCATCCTGAGTATTCTCCTGCGTTTGGCAACAAGGTCAGTGAGCTCGGTGAGCATATCCGCGTTGACTTCCATGGCCATTGGAATAACATACTTCTCAGTCTGATCAAGATAGTCTGATATCTTCTGGTCCGACTGTATATCGCGATGCAGGTCTGTCAGATTGCTGATCCTGTCAGCACACTTGAGCAGTTTGGCATTCTCCGAACCATGTTCAAGCAGCCGCCGCAGGTACTCTTCCTTGGTCTCATCCTTCCTCCTGGTGACCTCCAGTACCAGCTTAACCACGTCGGTGCCGTCGCTGTCAATCCATCTTACCTCATCAATCTGTGTCTCAGGCAGGTCTTCAAAAAGGTCATGAAGCAGAGATGCTTTCAGAAGCACGCTGTTTGTATAGAACTTATAGTCAAGCAGTATGCCCAGCGTGGAAAAACTGTGCCTGAACTGGTTTCCGCCAACCTCTCTCTGTACGCTAATAAGTGCAGTGGCCTTAAGGATGTACGGTGCCAGTACCAGATTCTTCAATGTCTCAAGAGCAGTCATGCTGTCATAACAGTAAGGTTTAAAAATAGCGAATGGAGTTTTTACTTAAGTTGAGACAACATATGAATTATAAACAGCCTGTTCACAATATTAACATAGCTGGATGAGAGGTGTTTAGTATTGAATCGAAGAACAGCGGTGAACATTAACACCTATATTTGCATTTCTGATGATGAAAGAGGGTGAGATGTCTGGAAAAAAGGGAAAATCTGCCGGTTCGGGGTATAAGGAGATGGCAAGGCTTTACAGGTTCCTCAGGCCGTACCGTGGAAGGTTTGTGCTGGGATTGCTGTTCCTTCTTTTTTCCACCGGTGCAAGCCTGATGTTCCCGCGTCTGCTTGGCGAGATGGTTGACCAGGCCAACAGTGGCAGCCTGAGCAGCGAAATCACCCGGACAGGACTGTTGCTTCTTGCTGTTCTTGTGGCGCAGTCGCTCTTTGCCTATACCCGGACAAGGCTTTTCGTTGTGGTGACTGAGAAGACCCTCGCATCAATACGGCAGCATATCTACAATCACCTGATAAGGCTGCCTATGTCCTTCTTCTCATCGCGAAGGGTGGGTGAGCTCAACAGCCGGATCTCCTCCGACATCTCGCTTCTGCAGGACAGCCTGACGAATACATTGGCCGACCTCCTTTCTCAGTTGCTGGTTATCACAGGAGGCATAACGCTTATGATGATCAGCTCCTTCAAGCTGACGCTGTTTACGCTTGCCATAGTACCCGCCATATCACTAATGGCTTTTTACTCCGGAAGAGCCATAAGGCGCTACTCGAAAAAGGCCCAGGCATTTGTCGCCGAGTCCAATACCATCGTGGAGGAGACCCTTCAGGGAATACAGAACGTGAAGGCCTTTACCAACGAGTCTTTTGAGAGCCGACGCTACAGGGAAAAGACCGAGGAGGTAGCAAAGGCCGGCATTACCGGTGGCAGGTACCAGGCTGCGGTTTCGTTTATAGTTCTTGGTTTTTTTGTCTCCATGGCTGCCGTCATCTGGCAGGGAGCCACCATGATAGCAAAAGGTCAGATGGAGGCCGGCCAGCTGTTTACCTTTGTCATTTATTCAGGGTTCATAGGAGGAAATATTGCAGGGATGGCAGGTGTCTATGCCAGGCTCCAGAAGACCATTGGCGCATCAGAAAACCTGCTTCAGCTTCTTGATGAGAAGACCGAGGAAATTGATTCCTCTGGTGTGCCAGACGAGGGTCATTTACTCAACGGGGAGATAACCTTTGACAGGGTCGGGTTCAGGTATCCTTCCCGCCAGGAGGTGATCGTTTTAAAGGATGTCAGCTTCACTGTTTCTCCCGGGCGGCAGGTGGCCCTGGTCGGCCCCAGCGGGGCTGGAAAGTCAACTATAGCCTCTCTTCTGCTCAGACTATATGACCCGACTGACGGTAAAATCCTGTTTGACGGGCGCGACAGTGCAGGCTTTCCGCTGACAGCTCTTCGTTCACAGATGGCAGTGGTGATGCAGGATGTGTTCCTCTTCGGGGGAACCATCCGGGAGAATATAGCGTACGGCAGGCCTGATGCAGGAGAGGAGGAGATCACAGAGGCGGCTAAACAGGCAAACGCATGGGACTTCATCCGGTCATTCCCGGAAAAACTCGATACCATAGTGGGAGAAAGAGGAGTGCAGCTTTCCGGTGGTCAACGCCAGAGGATAGCCATAGCCAGGGCAGTACTGAAAAACCCCAGGATACTCATTCTCGACGAGGCCACCTCATCACTCGATTCCGAATCGGAACGTCAGGTTCAGGAGGCACTTGAGAAACTGATGAAGGGACGAACATCGGTGGTTATAGCCCACAGGCTCTCGACAGTCCGTAATGCTGACCTTATAATAGTACTGAATGAGGGGATGATTGTTGAGCAGGGAACTCATGCTGACCTGATATCCAACGGCAGCGGATTATACAAAACCCTGACGGAGCTTCAGTTCAGGTCATAGTAAGGCAGGCAGAGTGAAGGCTGACATGGTGCCGGGGGGATAGCATCATGTGATCATGGATAGAGAAGTCTCAGAGTCCATCCTTCCCTGTCACTGTTCCGGGTATATATTATTCTGTCGTGCAGCCTTCTTTCCCGCCCCTGCCAGAATTCAATGTATTCAGGTTCAAGAATATATCCGCCCCAGTCATCAGGCCTCGGTACAGGCCTGTCACGGTATCTTTCCTCAATCTCAGCAGCGGTACGCTCAAGCAGTTCCCTGCTTTCAAGATGACGGCTCTGCTGTGATGCAGCAGCGCTGATCTGGCTTTCGCGCGGGCGGCTCCTGAAATATGCATCCGATTCCTCCGCCGGAAGCTTCGTGACTCTTCCTCCGAGTCTTATCTGACGGTATAGCTCATTCCAGAAGAAAGTCATGGCGGCATGGCTGTTATTCCTCAGTTCTTCCCCTTTACGGCTTCCGTAGCTGGTAAAGAATGAAAAGCCCTTCGGACTGAAATCACGGAGAAGTACAATTCTCCCTGAAGGTTTTCCCTGTGCATCTGCCGTTGCCAGGTGCAGGGCATTGGGTTCCCTGACATTGTGATTCAGGGCATCTTCCATCCATTTTCCGAACTGTACTACCGGGTCATGTGAAAAATCTGCAAGGTTCAACCCCTCGCCGTGGTACTCATTCCTCAGAAGGGAGGTCATCCTGCGAACCGTATTCATGGATTCTGGTTTTTGTGATAATAAAATAAAACAACTTTTTCAGGAATATGTTTACTTTGCAGTGTCGGTTCTCATTGAAGTGAAAATATTACCTTTGTTTTAGAAAAACCATACAGTATGTATTTGACACGCAATCTGCGATTTATTGCACTTATTATAACCCTTGCTGTTACTACAGTCATAGGTGCACAGGTTCCTGTGGAAGTGTCAGGTGAAAAAATAGTTTCTGGCGGCAAGATTTATTATCTGCACGAGGTACAGAAGAACCAGACCCTCTATTCAATTTCGAAGGCTTACAGGGTCACGGTTGATGCCATCACCCGTGAGAACGTCATTCCGCCCAATGGCATACAGACAGGGCAGGTTCTGAGGGTTCCTGTTGCTGATCAGCAGGCAGTTGCAGCTTCACAGCCCCGTTCCTCGGCTCAGCAGCCCTCACCTGCATCAGTAAACCGTCCCGTCGGCCAGCCCTCACCTAAATCAGCAAACAATCCAGCACAGCCCTCACGTCAGGCCATGATGAGTGATGTTCCCGGTATCAGTATATCAACCGAAAAGATTGTCTCAGGTGGTAAAACATATTTCATGCATGAAGTGCAAAAGGGACAGACACTTTATTCAATAGCAAAGGCATATAAGGTTACAATCCTGGATATTGACCGGGAAAATTCAATCCCCGCGGGAGGCATCCGCGAGGGCCAGGTGCTGAAGATTCCTGCATCGTCAGCACTCGTCGTAACCAATGAGGATATCCCTGCCGCCGAGCCTGCCGTCACCGGGGCAAATGCAACCACTACTACCCCGCCTGCCGGCAGAGCCGCACAGGGTCAGAAGACACAGATGCC
>CAYYEH010000085.1:5210-10865 GCA_964470815.1 uncultured Rikenella sp. | reverse complement strand
GTTATTGATGACGATCATCATTGAATAATGATGGTAAAACACCATCTTTGCATCCGTTTTACCTAATTATTCCCTTAAGATGTACGACAGTTACAGGGATCATCTTTCGATTCAGCTTGAGGAGATCAGGGAGGCTGGTCTCTATAAGAATGAACGTGTTATAGTTTCACCCCAGGGAGCCGAGATAACCATCAGCACCGGGCAGAAGGTCCTCAATTTCTGCGCAAACAATTACCTGGGTCTTTCGGCTAACAGGAAGCTTGTTGAGGCTGCAAAGGAAGCCCTCGACACCCACGGTTACGGCATGTCATCAGTCCGTTTCATCTGTGGCACCGGCGACCTGCACAAGGAGCTGGAAAGAAAGCTGGCAGAATTCTTTGGTACCGAAGACACCATTCTCTATGCTGCCTGCTTCGATGCCAACGGAGGAGTCTTTGAGCCGTTGCTGACCAGTGAGGATGCCATCATCAGCGACTCACTCAATCATGCTTCAATCATTGACGGTGTGAGGCTCTGCAAGGCTCACCGATACAGGTATGAAAACGCTGATATGGAGGATCTTGAGGCACAACTCCAGCAGGCCCAGGAGCACCGTTTCAGGCTTATAGTCACTGACGGGGTCTTCTCGATGGACGGCAATGTGGCGCCGCTCGACAAGATCTATGAGCTTGCAAACAGGTACAATGCAATGGTGATGGTTGACGAGTCACACTCCGCCGGAGTAGTGGGCGAAACCGGCCGCGGTGTTACCGAACTCTACAACCTTAAGGGAAAGATTGAGATCATCACCGGCACCCTGGGCAAGGCCTTTGGAGGCGCCATCGGAGGTTTCACCACAGGTAAAAAGGAGATCATCGAGATGCTGCGCCAGCGCTCAAGGCCATACCTCTTCTCCAACTCGATCCCGCCGCTGGTTGCAGCAGCAGGAATAAAGATGATTGAGATGATGACCGAGACCAACGAACTCCAGGACAAACTCCATCACAACACGAAATATTTCATGGAGAAGATGCTCAAGGCAGGTTTTGACATCAAACCAACCCGGTCAGCCATCTGCGCGGTAATGCTCTATGACGCCAAGCTCTCCCAGGAAATGGCCGCGAGGCTGCTCAAGGAAGGAATATATGTGATCGGCTTCTACTACCCTGTGGTTCCGAAAGACCAGGCCCGTATCAGGGTACAGCTCTCCGCTGCCCACGAGACCGAACACCTCGACAAGGCCATAACCGCATTCACAAAAGTGGGTAAGGAACTGGGAATCCTGA
Source organism: uncultured Rikenella sp. (assembly GCA_964470815.1). Taxonomy (GTDB): domain Bacteria; phylum Bacteroidota; class Bacteroidia; order Bacteroidales; family VadinHA17; genus SR-FBR-E99. Next base: position 9,600 of record CAYYEH010000085.1, on the reverse strand, counting down.
AATAGACCCGGGAATCCCCGGAAAAAAATATCGAAAAACGAGAGAAGCCGGTATGATGTCTTCTCCCCCCTCTATGTTATTCCATATTTCCTATATTTACTCAAATATTACGGAAATGGTCTACACGTCGAGACTGCGGAAGGCAATAAGACCTCTGATGATTATCCTTGCCTGCCTGCTGATGACAGGTTGCTACAATCTGAGAACCATTTCCACAACCTCAATCCCGGCAAATGCTGAAGTCATGATCGTACATGCCGATGAAAATCACTGGACAGTTGTTAATTTTACGGTCTCAGACTCCCTTCTGACAGCACAGTTAAGCACGGTGACCGGAAAGGTAAAAAAGGAAAAAACAGTTCATGTTTATGCAGCTCCGGTTTCAGCCGTCACTATTGAAGACTCAATCCTAACGGTTCCGACTGCCAATATCGGCAAGACCGACTACTATGAATTGAATGTTCTGGAGACTATAGGGCTGGTGATTGCGGGAGTATGGCTGTCTGTCACTATTATTGCCGGTGGATTGTGATGAATCAAGGAACCTCATAAATTTTAAGAACAAATAATACACGGCATTCAGGAGGTGCACTATGCGAAAATTCAATGGATTACACAAATCACTGGCATGTATGCTGTCATTTCTGGTAATACTTCAGTTCACAGGATGTTATGCTCCGGCGAAGATCCCTCGTAACGAACTCGGGTACAGCGAGAAAACTTATTATTACATTCACGGTCAGAACAGAGCATATCAGATCAGCAGCACGATTCTCTCGGATGGAATCCTCTCCGGAAAGATTGTCGACCAGGCTGAGAGGCCTAAGAAAGGCCAGGTGATACACCTTTATGTTGCTCCCGATTCAGTAATAAACCTGAACGGAAATGAAGTCAGTTTCCCTTCAGCCAACATTGCCAAGATGGAAGTCTATAAGGTCGATGTCGGGAAATCACTCCTGGTCGGAGCAGGCGCAGCTTACGGAGCAATGCTGGCAACTCTCCTGATTGTCTACCTGACCAAGGAGATGTCCTGCCCGTTCGTATACAGCGAGAACGGTACAGAAATCAATATGGAGGGTGAGATTTACAGCGGAGCAACAGCAGTGCCGATAGAGAGGGATGATTATCTGAGACTAAAATCATTGAAACCTGTTGATGGAATTTACTCCATCAGGATTACTAATGAGGTAAAGGAGATACAGAGAACCAACCTTGCTGAACTGATGGTTTTTGACCACAAACCCGAGGTTGAAATCCTTGTTGACAAATACGGCACCCCTCATTCTGTAAGTGACCTGAATCAGCCTGTCAGCGCAACCAATGCTTATGGAAAGTCACTCACGAAAGAGTTTTCTGAATGTGATACAGAAAGATATTTCTGCGAAATCCGGAATGACAATCTCTTACTTGATACGATCAGCCTTTCTTTTGACAGGCCGAATAACAGCAATAGTGCGAAGCTGGTAATCTCAGCGAAAAACACAATGTGGCTTGATTTTATGTTTGCCCGGCTGTCAGATTTGTTCGGCAACAGGTATGATGAATGGGTCAGAATAAGAAACAAAAGGTCAGGTGAGTATTTAATGCAATGGTCGCTCGGTCAGGGAATACCCCTGGCCGTTTATCTTGAGACCTCCTCCGGCCTTGTATTCGTTGATTATTACAATGTTCCGGGCCCGGCCAAAGACAAGAGAGACGTTCTGAAGATAGATCTCTCGGAAGTACCCGGGAACAGGGTTAATCTCAGGCTGGTCTCAGGAATAATGTTCTGGGATTTTGACTATGCTGGGATGGACTTCTCAGAAGACGTTAAAGTGAACCGTATTACCCTCCCAGTTGAAAATGCTGTCGATGAGACAGGGAAAGACGTCACATCACTCCTGCTCCATGATGACAACAATTACCTGGTACAACCCGAGATCAATAATGAGGCACGCCTGAGTTTTATGGTCCCGCCACAGGCTCAGGGAACAGAACGGACAGTATTCCTGCACAGTAAGGGCAACTATCAGCCTGTCCGTGATGCCGGTGGCAAACCGGATATGGATCTGCTTGTCAGTATGCGCCAGCCTGGAATGTTCATCAGATTCACCAAAGACCACTTCCTGAAGTATTATGCTGATCGCAATTGAAAAAGAAGGTACATTGAAAAAATTACATTTTTTTATTCCTAACATTTATTAATAGGTATAGGCAAGATTTAAAAAATTAAAAAAAGTATGACTTTCTCTTGCTTTCTTAAAATAATGGTTATTTTTGCCAACCATAAATGAGATCATGAACCATACGTCACTATTTATTATTGCCCTTTTTATTCTCATCGCCATAGGCGGATGACCGGGGAGTAGTATATAGTGAGGAAAATAGTATACAAAAGCTTCCCGGGAAACCGGGGAGCTTTTTTTTTAAGGCTATCGATGAAAAGGGAACTCAGGAGTAAACGAACAATGACCGGCAGGACCATGGCCGGCGCCAGGAGCCTCTGGAGAGCAAACGGGATGAAGGAAGAACAGTTCGGCAGACCGGTGATAGCTGTTGTCAACTCATTCTCACAGTTCGTGCCGGGTCATGTCCACCTGCAGCAGGCCGGCCACGTGATCAGGGAAGAGCTCTCAAAACGTGGCCTCTTTGCAGCTGAGTTCAATACCATAGCCATCGATGACGGTATAGCTATGGGTCATGGGGGAATGCTCTATTCACTTCCCTCGCGTGACCTGATTGCCGACAGCGTGGAGTATGTATGCAATGCCCATTGCGCTGACGCGATGATATGCATCAGCAACTGCGACAAGATCACACCCGGGATGCTGATGGCTGCCATGCGGCTGAATATTCCGGCGCTGTTCGTATCGGGCGGACCGATGGAGGCGGGCCTGTCAGACGGGAAAGCTGTCGACCTGATTGATACGATGGTGGCGGCGGCTGATGAGTCAGTCTCCGGCGAAAAACTCCTTGAACTGGAGAGATCTTCATGCCCCTCATGCGGATCATGCTCCGGCATGTTCACCGCCAACTCCATGAACTGCCTTGCCGAGGCGCTGGGGCTGGCATTGCCAGGCAATGGCACAGTGCTGGCAACTCACGCAGCCAGGACGGGAATGTTTCGCCGGGGAGCACAGCTGATCGCTGATATGGCAGAAAAGTATTACGGTGATGATGATGATTCCGTCCTGCCCCGATCAATAGCAACAAGGGAGGCATTCATGAATGCCATGACGGTTGACATCGCCATGGGAGGGTCAACGAATACCGTCCTCCATCTCCTGGCCATAGCACATGAAGCCGGGGTGAACTTTTCCATGAAGGACATAGATCAGCTTTCACGACGTATTCCGAATATATGCAAAGTCTCTCCTGCCTCGTCATACCACGTTGAAGATGTCAATCGCGCCGGAGGGGTCTTTGCAATCATGGGAGAACTCAACCGGGCCGGGTTGCTTGAAACATTTGTACGCAGAATTGACTCCCCGTCCCTGGGTGAGGCGCTGGCCGGGTGGAATATAATGAGTCCTGAGGCCCTGCCTGAGGCTCTTGATCTCTTCCTCTCGGCCCCTGACAGGTCAGCCGCCCCGGAGCCCTTTGCCTCAAAGGCCAGGTACGGTTCACATGACACTGACAGGATCGCCGGAGCGATAAGGGATGTCAGGCACCCCTATAGTCATGACGGCGGACTGGCGGTTCTTTACGGAAACCTGGCTCCCGGCGGATGCATAGTGAAGACGGCTGCCATCGACAGCTCAATGTTGCGTTTCACCGGTCCGGCAGTGGTGTTTGACTCTCAGGAAGATGCCGTTGAGGGTATCCTCTCAGGCAAAGTCAGGGAAGGCGATGTTGTGGTGATTCGTTACGAAGGGCCCCGCGGCGGCCCGGGGATGCAGGAGATGCTGTACCCTACCTCATATCTCAAATCCAGGGGACTTGACCGCCGGTGCGCCCTCGTCACTGACGGACGATTCTCAGGCGGGTCGGCAGGCCTCTCGGCGGGGCACATCTCCCCCGAGGCCGCCGCGGGCGGAACAATTGCCCTGATCCGCAACGGCGACAGGATAATGATTGACATACCTGCACGCATCATAACACTAGCGGTGGATGATACAGTCCTCGAAGTAAGAAGGCTGGCAGAGGATGCCAGGGGTGCCGCGGCGTACACCCCGGAGAAGAGGAACCGGGCAGTGCCGCCATCGCTGAAGATCTATGCGGCTCATGTCAGCTCAGCCGACAGGGGTGCAATAAGGGAGATATAAAAGATGATCAGGATAATGAAAAAGAACAACAATCATAAAGTACCGGGTAACTCTGAATCAGGGATTACCTCTACTTCCCGTACCGAGGCCGCCGCAGAGGTCGCTGCGGTTAAGCCCCCGGATCACGCTGAGATCGCTGCAGTTAA
>CAYYEH010000085.1:0-5110 GCA_964470815.1 uncultured Rikenella sp. | reverse complement strand
ATGCCGGTCACCAAATGGAACGCCCAGGTCAAAACCGCTGCTGAAATACCCGGCACAATTGCCCGGGCATTTTACATCGCACGTACCGGGAGACCGGGTCCGGTACTGGTTGATATCTCCAAGGATGCCCAGTTTGAAAGCATGACCTTCCGTTACAGCAAATGCACCTACATACGCAGCTATAACCCGGTGAACTCTCTGATCAGCAGGGATATTGAATCGGCTGCCGTAATGATTAACCATGCGGAGAGGCCTCTGATACTGGCCGGCCACGGAGTTATAATCTCCGGCGCCGTGGCGGAGCTGAAGACTCTTGCAGAAAAGGGAGGCATACCCGTTGCCGTCACCCTCCTGGGAATACCGACATTCAGCCATGACCACCGGCTCTTCGCCGGGATGCTTGGCATGCACGGCAACTATGCACCCAATGTACTGACCAACAGGGCAGACCTGATCATTGCCACCGGGATGAGGTTTGATGACCGTGTTACCGGAAACCTTAAAAAATATGCACCACAGGCAAGGGTGATTCACATTGACATCGACAGGGCTGAGATAGACAAGAACGTCAGGGCTGACCTGGGCATAAACGGTGATGTGAAGGAGGTCCTGACAGCCATGCTGCCACATCTCAGGGAAAGAAAGAGGGAGGAATGGATACGGGAATTCAGGATCCTCGACCGGACAGAGAATGAAAAGGTCATTAAACCCGAGACGGAGCCGGAGAGCGGGGAACTGAAAATGGGCGAGGTTGTCAGGGTGATCTCTGAGCATGCCGGCAGTGATGCTGTGGTAGTGACTGACGTTGGCCAGCACCAGATGGCAGTAGCCCGGTATTACCGCTTCACTGACAGCAACACCCTGGTTACCTCAGGGGGTATGGGCACTATGGGCTTCGGCCTGCCGGCTGCAACGGGTGCCGCCACCGGCAGTCCGGCCAGGCCGGTGATAGCCTTTATCGGCGACGGCGGATTCCAGATGACCCTTCAGGAACTGGGAACAATAATGCAGTACCATATCCCGGTGAAAATCGTCATCCTGAACAACAACTTCCTGGGTATGGTGCGCCAGTGGCAGGAGATGTTCTTCAACAGCCGTTACGCCTCAACGGAGATGGTCAACCCTGATTTTGTCACACTGGCTTCGGCCTATGGCATACCGGCCCGAAAGATAAAAGGGCGCGAAGAGCTTAAGTCAGCAGCAGCAGAAATGCTGGCATCAGAAGGCCCCTTCATCCTTGTGGCGGAGGTGAGCCGTACAGCCAATATCCTCCCGATGGTTGAACCGGGAGCATCAGTATCTGAAGTGACACTTACTTACAACAGCAAATCATGAAACAGGAATTTACAATATCGCTGTTCAGCGAGAACCATATCGGTATCCTCAGCAGGATAACCCTTATCCTGACACGAAGGCAAATAAACATAGAAAGCATAACCGCTTCGGAATCGGCAGTGCCAGGTGTGCAGATGCTGACAATGGTCGTGCGCACAACACCTGAGATGGTACAGAAAGTCGCCCGCCAGATAGAAAAGGTGGTTGATGTCCTGAAGGTGTTCGTGCATACATCGTCCGAAATAATATGCCAGGAAATGGCCCTTTACAAGGTCACCACCCGGGGACTCATGTCAGGAAGCATGATCGGTGACATTGTCAGGAAACACCATGCCACGATACTCGAGGTGACTCCGGAGTACATGGTTGTGGAGAAGAGCGGTACCAGGGCTGAGATAAAGGAACTGCTCTCATTGCTTGAACCATGCGGTGTGCTGCAGTTCGTCAGCTCCGGCAGGGTGGCCGTCACCAGGCAGGTGAAGGAGCTGAATGCCTACCTCCGGGAGATGGATGAAGCCCGGGGAACCAGGCAGGAAGCACTTGAATTTTACAATTAAACCAAACACTAACCTAACAGATATTTATTATGGCACAGATTGACTTTGGAGGAGTTGTTGAGAATGTTGTCACAAGGCAGGAATTTCCGCTGTCAAAGGCACGCGAGGTACTTAAGGATGAGGTTGTTGCCGTGATCGGTTACGGCGTTCAGGGGCCGGCACAGGCCATGAACATGCGTGACAACGGCGTAAATGTGATAGTCGGTCAGGCGCCGGAGTTCAGGGCCGACTGGGACCGGGCAGTGGCAGATGGATTTGTCCCGGGCGTTTCACTCTTCACCGTTGAGGAGGCTGCTGCCCGCGGTACCGTTATCCAGTACCTGGTGTCAGATGCTGCACAGCGGATACTCTGGCCGGTGATCAGGCCGTACCTCACCACCGGAAAAGCACTTTATTTTTCTCACGGTTTCTCGGTAACATACAAGCAGCATACAGGGGTGATCCCCCCTCCTGACATCGACGTGATCCTGTGTGCCCCCAAGGGCTCGGGCACCAGCGTCAGGCGTAATTTCCTGGCCGGAGCGGGCATCAACTCAAGCTTCTCCGTCTTCCAGGATTATACCGGCAGGGCCGAAGAGAGGGTCATTGCCCTGGGAATAGCCATCGGCTCCGGGTACCTCTTCCCCACCACCTTCGAGAAAGAGGTCTTCAGCGACCTCACCGGCGAACGGGGGGTTCTGATGGGGGCACTCGAAGGGATCATGGAGGCCCAGTATACGGTGCTCCGCGAAAACGGCCACTCACCTTCGGAGGCCTTCAACGAGACGGTAGAGGAGCTGACACAGAGTCTTATCAGGCTGGTCGACGAGAAGGGGATGGACTGGATGTATGCCAACTGCAGCGCCACGGCACAGCGGGGAGCCCTCGACTGGAAACCCAGATTCAGGGAGGCAACACTCCCCGTCTTCAGGGAACTGTATTCAAAAGTCAGCTCCGGAGAGGAGTGCGTCAGGGTGCTCACCTCAACCGGTGCACCCGGCTACAGGGAACAGCTCAATGCCGAACTGGCAGAGATGGGATCTTCCGAACTCTGGAGAGCGGGAGCTGCAGTAAGAAAACTCAGACCTGAAAACAAATAACACCGATACGGAAATCATGGACAAGAACAGGGTAATATTCTTTGATACCACCCTCCGTGACGGGGAACAGGTACCCGGCTGCCAGCTTAATACGGTTGAAAAGATCGAAGTGGCAAAGGCACTCGAAGCACTGGGTGTTGATGTGATTGAGGCAGGATTCCCGGTATCCAGCCCGGGCGACTTCCGTTCCGTGGTTGAGATATCGAAAGCCGTCAGGGAGCCTGTCATCTGTGCCCTCACACGGGCGGTGAAGAAGGACATTGAGGTGGCTGCAGAAGCGCTTCAGTATGCCGAAAGGAAACGGATTCACACCGGCATAGGCACCTCGCCGTGGCATATCGAGCACAAGATCAGGACCACCCCGGAAGAGATCATAAAAAGAGCTGTTGATGCTGTAAAGTATGCCCGGAAATTCACTGATGACGTGGAATTCTATGCAGAAGACGCAGGCCGGAGCGACAATGAGTATCTCGCAAGGGTGACAGAAGCAGTGATAAACGCAGGCGCCACCGTGGTCAACATACCCGATACCACCGGATACTGCCTGCCTGAAGAATACGGAAGGAAGATCAGGTATCTCATGGAGAATGTCCCTAACATCGACCGTGCCATACTCTCAACCCACTGCCACAATGACCTGGGCATGGCTACTGCAAACACCATGATGGGTCTCATCAACGGCGCCCGCCAGGCAGAGGTGACAATCAACGGCATAGGCGAACGGGCCGGCAACACCTCTCTCGAGGAAGTGGCAATGATACTCAGAAGCCACCATGACCTTAACCTCACCAGCGGCATCAGGCCGAAGCTGATTTTCAGCACCAGCAGGCTCGTCTCAACACTGATGAGCATGCCGGTGCAGCCCAACAAGGCCATCGTCGGACGCAATGCCTTTGCCCACTCCTCCGGCATACACCAGGACGGCGTGCTTAAGAAACGGGAAAACTATGAGATAATTGATCCGAAGGAGGTGGGCGTCAGGGAGTCGTCAATAATCCTTACCGCCCGGAGCGGCAGGGCTGCACTGAACCATCGCCTGGAGTCGCTGGGCATTGAACTGGGCAAGGAGGAGCTTGACGAGATCTACCACCGCTTCCTGATGCTGGCTGACAAGAAAAAGGAAATCAATGATGAGGATATAAGAATTCTTTCCGGGGAAGTGTTCCGTGGTGAAAAGCGTCTCAAGCTGGAGTCGCTCCAGGTTCTCTGCGGCAACTCGGTCATGCCGGTGGCTTCCGTCGGAATCAGGATCAGCGGCGAAGTTCACACCTCCACGGCTCCAGGCAACGGACCCATCGATGCTGCCTTCACCGCCGTAAAGCACCTGATACATGAGAATGTGCACCTTGAGGAGTTCCTCATCCAGGCCATCACCAGGGGAAGTGATGACATGGGCAAGGTTCACATCCAGGTTGAACATGAGGGAAACATCTATTACGGATTCTCCGCAAACACTGATATAATAACTGCATCCGTTGAGGCATTCATTGATGCAATTTCAAAGATAGACAATGGGAGGAAAGACACTCTTTGACAAGATATGGGATGCGCACGTGGTCAGGTCAATCGAGGGAGGACCTGATGTTCTGTACATAGACCGCCACTACATCCATGAGGTGACCAGCCCTCAGGCCTTCAGCGGACTGCGGCAGAGGGGTATAAGCGTATTCAGGCCGGAGATGACCATTGCTACCGCCGACCATAACATCCCCACCGTCAACCAGCACCTCCCGATAGCTGAACCGGTCTCACGGTCGCAGGTGGAGACACTGGAAGAAAACTGCCGCACCGCCGGCATCACCTATTTCGGGATGGGTGACCCCCGAAATGGCATCGTTCATGTCACCGGACCCGAGCAGGGATACACCCTTCCGGGAATGACCATTGTCTGTGGCGACAGCCACACATCCACCCACGGCGCCTTCGGGTCAATAGCCTTCGGAATAGGCACCAGTGAGGTGGAGATGGTGCTTGCAACACAGTGCCTGCTCCAGTCCAGACCCGAACAAATGAGGATCAATGTAAAAGGGAAACTGCAGGAAGGGGTCACCTCCAAGGACCTGATACTTTATATCATCGCCTCACTTAGCACCGGCGGCGCAACAGGCTGTTTCGTGGAATATGCGGGTGAGGCTGTCA
>CAYYEH010000084.1:2992-11108 GCA_964470815.1 uncultured Rikenella sp. | reverse complement strand
GGTTTTGATATCTTTGCCACACTAAATTCAAGACGCTGATGACCAATTTTGTTGAAGAGCTGAGGTGGAGAGGGATGATACATGACATCATGCCCGGAACGGAGGAATTTCTGCTTGAAGGTCCCACCTCTGCATATGTCGGGTTTGATCCTACTGCCGACTCGCTCCACATAGGCCATCTTGTGGGGGTGATGATACTGAAGCACTTTCAGGATGCAGGGCACTCCCCCATCGTGCTGATAGGCGGAGCCACCGGAATGATAGGTGACCCCTCCGGAAGGTCAGAGGAGCGCAACCTGCTTGACGAGGAGACCCTCCGCCATAACCAGGAGTGCCTGAAGAAACAGTTTGAAAAATTTCTCGATTTCAATTCAGGTGCGCCCAACAAGGCAGTCATGGTAAATAACTACGACTGGATGAAGGAATACTCTTTCCTCGGTTTTATACGTGATATTGGAAAGCACATCACCGTCAATTACATGATGGCAAAAGACTCGGTGAAGAAGAGACTTGATTCAGAAACGGGCCAGGGAATGTCATTCACGGAGTTTTCATACCAGCTCGTTCAGGGCACGGACTATCTTTATCTCTACACCCATCATGGCTGCAGGCTGCAGATGGGAGGGTCAGACCAGTGGGGCAACATCGTCACGGGCACAGAGCTCATCCGGAGAAAATCCGGAGGAGAAGCCTATGCGATGACGAGTCCGCTGATAACCAAGAGCGACGGGCAGAAATTCGGCAAGACTGAGTCAGGTAACGTATGGCTTGACCCTTCAAGGACAACCCCTTACCAGTTTTACCAGTTCTGGCTCAACGTGGCCGATGCCGATGCGGAGAAGTTCATAAAGATCTTTACGATGCTCTCGCGGAGCGAAATTGATGAACTGGTCCGGGCTCACCAGGCGGAGCCGCACCTTCGCATCCTTCAGAAACGGCTTGCAGAGGAGGTGACTGTGATGGCCCACTCGCGTGAAGACTTTGATTCCGCTGTTGAAGCCTCGCAGATTCTCTTCGGAAAGGGCACAACAGAGCAGCTCAGGAGGATGGATGAAAACACATTCCTGGCTGTCTTCGAGGGGGTACCCATGTTTGATGTAAGCTCCGCACTGATAGCGCCAGGGGTTACCATTTCAGACCTGTGCGCCGTGCACACGAAAGTGGCCGAATCCAAGGGGGAATTCAGGCGACTGATACAGGGCGGGGGTATGAGCCTCAACAAGGGCAGGGTCGACGATGCGGAGATGATCATCACGTCAGGGCACCTGCTCAATGACAAGTACCTCCTTCTCCAGAAGGGGAAAAAGAACTATTTCCTCATCAGGGTTGTATAAAGTACCAACCCGGAACTCGATGAATCCTAAAACCGGGAGAGATGAAAAACGAACTTAGAGCTGAATTCAGCACCGACTCGGTTGATCTGATCAACTTCTTCATCCGTCACTTCAGGAAGTTCATCATTGCAGGTGTGGCAGCTGCACTTCTTTCCTCCGGGATATCCCTGCTTCTCAAACCGCTCTATGAATCAACTGTGATTCTCTATCCCTCATCGAATATAACCGAAACGGGGACCCTCCTCGGCGAACCCTCTACGCGGACAGCCCTTTTCGGTGACGACGATGCGACAGAAAAACTCATCCAGGTAATCAACAGCGAACAGGTAAGGGATTATCTCAGGCAAAAATATGACCTGGCCCGGCATTACAATATCAAGCCGGGAGAGAGATATCCCAATACACTGCTTGCGGAAAAAATGGACAAATACCTTCATTGCACCAAGACCTCTTTCGGTTCAGTGGAGATACGGGTCCGTGACCGTGACCGGGAGGTTGCCTGTGCAATGGCCAATGACATGGCGGCAAGGGCTGACACCATTTTTAATAACCTGCAACGCAGTGCAGCTTCCGTCATGCTGGATGAGATTGGTCGTAGCTATGAGATGCAGGACCGGATTGTGAGGCAATATGAAGACACCCTCACCGGTCTCACCGGGGCGGCCACACTGAGGATCTATTCCACCCTCGAGACCGAGAACGAATACCTCGGGCTTATGCGCGGACGTTACCTCGAGGCACTTGCGATGAGCTACCAGACACTTCCTTACACTCTCATCATTGACGGTGCTGTTGTGGCAGAGAAGAAAGCATGGCCGCGCCGCAGCATCATGGTGCTGGTTTCGACAGTCTCCGCACTGCTGCTCCTGGCCCTGGTACTGTTCGTGGCCGAGGGGTTGAAGCTGCACCGCACTCATGACAGGCAGTGAACTGCTTATATTGGTCATCCCTGCAGCGTTGGCCGTGCTGCTGCTGGCGCTGCTCTCCCTGGAGCACCTGCTTCTCCTGACACTCTTCCTGACACCACTCTCGCTTCAGCTCAGCTACATTACCGGGGGCACAGGCATCGACCTGTCTGTTCCTACAGAACCAATCATGGCCCTGGTGCTGATTATTACCATCTTCAAGCTGATCGTTGCACGTGAGTTTCCCCGGGAGTTGTTGAAACATCCAATCACATGGCTTATTGGTCTTTACCTGCTATGGACCCTGATTACCGCCATGACCTCCGCAATGCCGGGCATCTCCTTCAAGACAATGGCTTACAGGTTGTGGTTCACGGCAGGATTTTATCTTGTGACAGCCCGGCTGGCATACAATGAGAGCTTCCGTAAGCGTTACATAATTGCATATGCCCTCGGGTTGGCGGTGGTGGTTATTTATTTCATCATCAGGCTGAAAGGAGCCGGACTGCTAAACCAGCAGTTTGCCCATTCGGCATGTTATCCGTTCTACCGCGACCATACCTCCTTCGGCGCTTCGATGGCTTTCCTTCTCCCTCCGCTGGCAGCTATGCTCTTCGGCCGAGGAGGACTGGCCAGCAAAGGCATGCTCGCCGTTCTCATTCTTCTCCTTGCTGCAGGATTCATCCTGTCTTACAGTCGTGCCGCATGGGTAAGCCTGATAGTTGGTGCCATAATGGCACTGATACTTTGGATCAGGATGCCGGGCAGGCTTCTTACGGTGTCAGCAGCGCTTTTCATCCTGGTCATGGCTCTCTCGGCGGGATGGATATGGGAGAGGATGGACAGCACCACGGAAGACTCTTCCACTGACCTTGGGCAGCATCTCAGGTCAGCATCAAACATATCAACCGACCAGTCAAACCTCGAACGCATCAACAGGTGGAAATGCGCACTCAGGATGTTTACGGAAAGACCTCATGCCGGATGGGGCCCCGGGACCTACCAGTTCCAATATGCCCCTTTCCAGAAGGCATCAGAAAAAACATCCATCAGCACCGATTTTGGGGATGCCGGCAACGCCCACAGTGAGTACCTCGGGGCATTGAGTGAGTCAGGATGGCCCGGGGCACTGCTGTTCCTGGCCATTATGGCCGGCGCCCTTATAACCGGTATCAGGGTCTGGTACCGGGAGAAGAGGGGAGCCTCAGGTTATTTTGTGCTTGCAATGGTGACAGGTCTGGCGACATATGCCATACACGGCCTTATGAACAGTTTTCTTGACAGCGATAAGATAGCTGCCCTGTGGTGGGGTTTTATTGCCGTCATTGTTGCAACTGAGCTGGAACAGAGGAACCGCTGCCGCCGCGGAGAGGAGGATGCCGGCATGATCAGACCGTGACTACAGCCAATACCACGCGGATCAGGAATGTCCTCTGACCTTTCACTGAAGGGAAACCGGCAGAATCACGGGATCTCTATTGCCAGGATCGAGACATCATCGAACAGCCTTGGGTTGCCCGTACTGATGTCGATATCACTTATCAGCGATTCAATATTATCAGATAAAGGTTTCCGGTTCGGGAAATGCCTTATTAGAGGTGATATGCCCAGGTCTCTTCCGCTCTCATCCTTCAGCTCCGAAAGGCCGTCGGTATAACAGATGATCTTTGTCGGACCCTCAAGTACAAGGGTGTCTGTCCTCACAAAGGGCATCTCGTCTAGCATCCCTACCCCAACACATGACTGCTTCAGCACCGAAGTGCTCCCGGCCGCGGTGTTAATTACAACCGGCGGATTGTGAGCCGCGTTGACATATTCAAGAACCCGCGTCTTAACATTATATCTCGCCAGGAAGAGGGTTATAAAACGCTCACCTGCAGAGTTTGTGACCACCAGCGTGTTCAGCTTCCTTATCAGATCTCCGAAATTGGCATCAGCTGTAAACAGGGCACGAAGACTGGCCTGGAAGTTTGACATCAGAAGGGCGGCAGACATACCCTTGCCTGAGACATCGGCAATGCAGAAACCAAAAACATCCTCGGAGAGATGCATGAAATCGTAGTAGTCACCTCCAACCTCATAATGAGGATAATAAAAACCCCTTGCCCTGATGGTCTCGCCGGAAGGGAGCCTTGTGTTGTCAGGGATGAGCATCATCTGCATCCGGGCTGCCAGCTCAAGCTCCCTGCGCAGGGCCTCCTGCCTGAGGCTCTCGCGGAAGAGTCTCTGGTTTTCAATGGCAACGACAATAATCCCGGAGATGGTCTGGATGAAGTTAAGGTGTTTTATCAGGGGGCTCATCCCTTCACCCTCCTCGTCAATGTCACCTATCAGCACATATGCTGACGGTTCGTTATTGTGAAGGACAGGTATAATAAAATCAACTGCGGTGAAGTGTTTCTGGACCACTTCTGTCTGGATCTCCCTGAAGCAGAGGAGGTCTAATTCGACGTTGATAGAATTGCCAAGTGAATCGGGAAAACCTGAATTGAGGAGTGGTTCCCACTGTTCCCCGTATTTAAAAAGCAGGATCTTGCCTATTCCCAGGTCGTCGCGGAGGACTGATTCGTATTTCCTGAGCAGTTCGGGAGTCGGGAGGTTGGCGTTGATGGAGAGGGTAATGTCTAGCAGGGCGTCGAGCTTGAATTTCGACATCTTAAGTCTGTCTTTCGGAAGCCTGCCTTCATTCATAGCCCCGTCAGCCCTTTACTCTTTCTATGTATGATCGGTCACGCGTATCGATCCGTATTTTATCACCGACGTTGACAAAGAGAGGCACCATGATTGTTGAGCCGGTCTCGATTGTTGCCGGCTTGAGGGTATTGGTTGCGGTGTCACCGCGAAGGCCGGGTTCGGAATAGGTAACCTCCATCACCACGTTTACGGGAAGGTCAACGAGGAGCACATTCTCGGTGTCTGCATGTACAACCACTTCAACGATTGTTCCCTCCTTGAGAAGGTCACTGTTCTCGATCATTGATTCGGGTACCGTTATCTGTTCGAATGTCTCGTTGTGCATGAGATGGTATCCCATGTCATCATTGTAGAGGAACTGATGGGGTCTTCTTTCCACCCTGGCAACATTTACCTTCACGCCTGAGTTGAAAGTGTTTTCAAGCACCTTACCGCTGGTCACGTTCTTCAGTTTTGTGCGTACGAAGGCCGGTCCCTTGCCCGGTTTCACATGCTGAAACTGAACGATGGTATAAAGGTCATTATTGAATTCTATCACCATGCCGTTCCTGAAATCTGCTGTTGTAGCCATAAAAAAATCTTCAGTTCTTGTTTATTGGTCCATAAATTTAAGGGGAGCTCTAAGCCCTTCATAATTTGTCATATCCACATGAAATGACCCCACAAAGATATCAAAACGTACTTTAACCGGTAAAAAATTTTCATCAGCAGTAAACCACATTGCCATATCTTCCTCGGTTTTGAATACCCGTCCCACCTCGGTCACCGGGTGGAAACGGTAGCACTCGATACGGCTTCCCCTGATTCTTATTATTTCTTTTCCCTTGTATCTCAATATTATAGGGTAGAGTTCATCAGCAAACCAGGTCATCATGGTATAGGTTTCGCCGGGGACAGGTTCCTTCCCGGCGGCCAGATAATATTTCCTGAACCAGTAAAAGCATGAGACGATGTCAAGCAGCCCTTTCGGACCCCTGTGGTTGCCGGTGAGGTCGCTGAATATCAGGGTGGAATCCTTTCTTGTCACATGGTCAAATTCCACCTCATTGTATTTACGGTATCGTCCCTCCTGGATGTTTCTTATGGTGAATACCGGGAGGTCATTTTCCGGGTCTATGTAGCTTTCATAGACATCCCTTACCTTGTACAGTGCATCGGCCAGGCCGGTTGTTTGCCCGGATACTGCAGCATGCCACACCGGTTTTCCCTTGTAGAAGGCCTCCTTGATTTCGAGGGTGGCCTGTCCGCTTCCGACGATACCGTATCTTATCTGGTATGAAATCTTTTCCCCGGGCCGGAAGGGTTGATGCTGTGCTTCAAGCAACCGAAGGCCTGCAGCAATGAATATCAGTACCGTTACAATAGTTTTTCTCATTACACATTAAGCTTTGTCAGGGAAGAAGCTTTTTCGGGACAGTGGCAATGAACTCCTTGAGATAATATGGCTCGAAGTAGGCCAAATCCTCGAAGTGCTTATTCCTCATCGCATTTACTGACGGAATGTGCAAATATGATGCCGAGAGGCGGAATCCCGGTTCGAAGACGGCATTCGGGCCGGTGATTGTGGCGGCACATTTTTCTGACCCGTTTCCGAAGAATATTACACGGTGTTGTGAGAGGATATCGGTGAAGGAGTTTTCATCTATGATGCTGGCAGAAGTTTCCCTGACGATTGTTCCGTCAGGGGTAAAGAGGGCGTTGTATACCTCCATCCGGCGGGCGTCAATCATAGGGCACAGGAGGGTTCCTTCTGCCGGCATCACAGGATGAAGGGCAAGGTACCCGCTGCACATGGCGGCGAGAGTGTTTATCCCTATGAGCGGAATGCCTGCTCCGTAGGCGATACCCTTGGCTGCAGAGACGCCTATCCTAAGGCCGGTATACGATCCGGGTCCCTTGCTCACGCAAACCGCGTCGAGCTCAGACGGGCTGATGCGGTTTTCTTTCATGAGATGCTGTATGATGACTGTAAGCTGTGAGGCGTGTGACATACCCGGCGGCGCTTCGGTTACTGCGATGATTTTATGCTCATCGCACAGTGCAGCCGAGCAGATGACCGTGGCGGTCTCAATACAGAGTATCATTCAGGTCTGTCAGGATTATTCCTTACTTCTTTTTCTTTTCGGTTGAGAAGAGTTCTTCCTTGTCAACCACCTCAATGCGGGTTGAGTCAGCCAGTTTTTTCGAAATTGCGCTGAAAGGCTGTACTATGACCTCCTCTTCTCCGGTAAGTCCGGTGAGTATCTCAATGTTCACATTGTCCTGGATACCGGTCTTCACATCGCGCGCCAGCGCATAGGTACCGTCGGAGACAAATACGAGAGTTCGTATATCACTTTTTGCGGCAGGATCGACATTGGCAGTGTCAGTGCGGGTGGTGACTGCCTGGATGGGCACGGTGAGCACTCCGGTTTTGCTGCTGGTGTAAATATCAACAGAGGCAGACATCCCGGGCCTGAAGGGACTCGGGCTCTTTTCGGTGACCAGGTCCTCATATGACTCCTTAAGGATGAGAATCCTGACCTTGAAGTTTGTAACCTGGTCAGAGGTGGTCCCGAGGGTGTTTGCAGAGTTTGCTATCTCGGTAACAATGCCTTTGAAGTCACGGTCAAGATAGGCATCAACCTCCACGATTGCTGTGTCTCCCAGCTTGACCCTGATTATGTCATTTTCATTTACGTCTACAACAACCTCCATACGATTAAGGTCAGCGACGCGGAGTACCTCGGTTCCGGTCATCATATTGGCGCCGACGACTCTCTCTCCCAGCTCCACGAGGAGGCTTGAGATGGTACCTGTCATTGGTGAATAGACAGTTGTTTTGACCAGGTTTTCATTTGCTTCCTTGAGTGATGCCTCAGAGCTCTTCACGGAGTATTCTGCACTCTCCTTCTCCGCTTTGGCTATTTTATACTGTGATTCTGCCTGTTCAAAATCAGACTGCGAAATGGTATTCTCCTCAAACAGCTTTTTGCTCCTGTTATATGCCAGTTCGGCCTGTATCAGCTGGGCTTCCACCTGGGCAAGCCGTGCCTTTGTGGAGTTGAGTGTGGCTGCCGCACGGTCACGGGAAGAGACATAGATCTCAGGCTTGATCCTGAAGAGGAGTGTTCCCTTCTGGACGAAATCACCCTCTTTTACATGCAGTTCCACGATCTCGCCGGAGACATCAGGACTGATCTT
>CAYYEH010000084.1:0-2892 GCA_964470815.1 uncultured Rikenella sp. | reverse complement strand
CACCCTCTTTTACATGCAGTTCCACGATCTCGCCGGAGACATCAGGACTGATCTTCACCTCTGTTTCGGGCTGTATCTTTCCGTTGGCGGTCACGGCTTCAATAATCGGGTTGATTCCCACCTTTTCGGTTGCCACCTTTATGGTTACCTCTTCGCCGAACCAGCCGGCTTTCTTTCCGACAACGGCCAGGATAAGGAGAATGACAACTGCAGCGGCAAGGATTTTAAGAAGATTATTGTTTTTCATCGGATGATTGTTTACGGAATTTTACTTGGCGAGTATTGTTATATGTTCAAGGGTAAGGGGTATTCCCTTGTAGAAATCGAGCACCTTTGTTTTAAAGACGTATTCATATTTTGCCTGGGCCATTTCACTCTGGGCAGCAAGGAGTTGTGTCTTTGACTGGTTATATTCAACGGCAGTCACAAGGCCTACTCCCAGCCTCTGTTCGGCATAGCGGAATGCCTCCTCCATCGATGTCACGGCTTTCTGGCTTGCATTGTACTTTTTGAGGGCTCCGGCGGCATCAGTGTAAGCCTGCTGGATATTCTTATAAAGCTGTTTCCTGGTATTTTCGAGGGCATACTTCGAGTTTTCAATACCCAGCCTGGAGTTCCTGATACCCGTATTAACCTGCCAGCCATTGAATATGGGAATGTTCAGTGAAAATCCCAGGCCATAGTTCAGGTTGTCATTAAGCTGCTCCGCGAAGGGGTATTTTTCATTGGTAAACGGCTTGAGTCTCATGTCTGAATAACCTGTTGACATTGAGGCCCCCAGGCTGAGTCTTGGGCTTCTGTTGCCCCGTGCGATGGCGAGGTCATACTCGGCGCTTTTGAGTTTGTACTCGGCGCTCAGTATTTCCGGCCGGGTCTTTTCGGCAATGCTAAATATTGCTGCCGGGTTTCCGTCAACAGCTTCGTCTTTAACGGTTATTGCAGGTATGGCAATGGCAAAATCGTCAGTGCTCTGTAATTCCAGCATCTGGGCCAGGTTGAGG
This sequence comes from uncultured Rikenella sp., assembly GCA_964470815.1. GTDB lineage: Bacteria > Bacteroidota > Bacteroidia > Bacteroidales > VadinHA17 > SR-FBR-E99. The sequence goes on along the minus strand of CAYYEH010000084.1, from coordinate 1,891 downwards.
AGCGAGAGGGTGAGCTGGTTCCGCATGTTCACCAGTTGCAATTCCTCGCGGGCTGCCTGGGCCTCTATTTCGAGCAGGCTTCCGCGGGCAAGGCTGCCGGCGGCTACCATCTTGCCCGTCCTGTCTATCTGTTGACTTGTCAGTTCAACCTGCGCTTCGGTGGCGGCCACCAGCTCCTGGTTGAGGAGAATCTGCAGGTAAGCCAGTGCGATGTTGAGGGAGATGTCATCCCTGAACTGCTCCAGGTCCTGTTCGCTGGCAAGCACCTCGTACTTGTTCTTCTGAATGGTGTTATAGTTCACCAGCCCCCTGAAGAGTGTGACATTACTGCCTGCGTAGAAGTTGTTTGACTGTACGGTTTCGTTCTCGGTGAACTCGTATGTTGTCTCGTCAAGCGCACGCCCGAAGGCATAGTTGTGTGATGCGCTTCCGTTTAGTGTCGGAAGCAGGTTCAGCTTCGACTGTTCCAGGGTTGATACCTGGTACCGGGTCATGATCTCCTGCTGCTTTATCCTTATGTTGTTCTGAAGGGCATGCGCAATACACTCCTCCAGAGTCCATTGTTTTTGCTGTGATAGCAGGGCCAGCGGACTCATTATAAGGAACAAACAGAGGGACAGAATCTTTCTTTCCATTGTATAACTGACAGCATTGATTGAGTGTACGAAGATATGAAATAGATCAGTATTATAAAGACAGGAAAGATACTATGATGTTGCACACCCCTGTTAACAGTGTCATTCAATTTTGATTATCTTTGCGCTGCTTGACAACAAAGTATTAATCAAACGTATAAAATAATGAGTAACAAGGGATTAAATCTGGAGCCCGGTGTAATCTTCGGCGAGGATGTAAAAAAGCTGTTTGACCATGCCAATAAAAATGATTTTGCGATTCCGGCGGTGAATGTGGTAGGTACAGACTCAGTGAATGCGGTTCTTGAGACTGCCCGAGAGGTAAAATCGCCTGTCATCATCCAGTTTTCGAATGGCGGTGCCCATTTCTTTGCCGGTCAGGGGCTGACCAAGGAGAATCATACAGGTGCCATTGCCGGAGGTATCTCAGGGGCGCTTCATGTTCACAATGTGGCTGAGTACTACGGTGTGCCCGTGATCCTTCACACCGATCATGCCGCACGAAAGCTCCTTCCATGGATTGACGCACTGCTTGATGCCGGAGAGGAGTTTTATGAAACCAACGGCAAGCCGCTGTTCAGCTCGCACATGCTTGACCTGTCTGAGGAGTCACTTAAGGATAATATTGAGACCTGCAAGAAATATCTTGAGAGGATGGACAAGATGGGTATGACCCTGGAGATTGAGCTGGGCGTTACCGGAGGAGAAGAAGACGGAGTTGACAATACCGGAGTGGACAGCTCGAGGCTCTATACCCAACCGGAGGATGTGGCGTATGCATACGAGGAGCTGCTGAAAGTATCTCCCAATTTTACCATTGCCGCATCATTCGGTAACGTTCATGGTGTGTACAAACCCGGCAACGTTACCCTGCGGCCCGAGATTCTGAAAAACTCGCAGGATTACATTCAGAAGAAGTTCAAAACCGGCCCCAACCCGGTGAATTTCGTTTTCCACGGAGGTTCCGGATCAGAGAAGCACCTGATAACCGAGGCCATTAAGTACGGAGCCATCAAGATGAATATTGACACTGACATGCAGTGGGCGTTTTGGGAAGGTGTGAAGAACTACTACGAGGCAAAAAAGGGTTACCTGCAGGGGCAGATCGGAAACCCCGAGGGTGATGACAAGCCCAACAAGAAATATTATGATCCGAGGGTATGGCTTCGCAAGGGTCAGGAGAGCTTCATTGCAAGGCTTAAGGAGGCCTTTGCCGACCTGAATGCGATGGACAGGATGTAGGACTTATTAATAAG
>CAYYEH010000083.1:6621-11219 GCA_964470815.1 uncultured Rikenella sp. | reverse complement strand
TACTTCTTTCATCTGTTGACACCACCGTTGTAAGCAACGGTCAGAGCTTCAATACGGGGATCCGCAAGTACCATGGAGATCACTACAGCCCCAAGGGCCACAAATATGTAGAAGACTTTGATATACAGGATATTCCCGGCATGACCTACAGGGTCGGGAATGTCATCATGAAGCAGGAGCGCATCCTTGTTCACTATGAAGAGCAGTTGCTGATCAGGTACACGATCATCGATACTGATGAACCGGTTAAGCTTCAGCTGAGACCTTTCCTTGCATTCAGGAGCATTCACCAGCTGACCCGTGCCAACATGTGGGCCAACACACGTACCGAGCCTGTCCCTCACGGAATAAAAATCCGAATGTATGACGGTTTCCCATGGCTCCATATGCAACTCTCATGCAAGGCTGAGTTTGTGCCTGTGCCTGACTGGTATCTTGGTGTTGAATATGTGGAGGAGCAGAAGCGCGGCTATGATTATTCCGAAGATCTGTTTGTCCCCGGCTTTTTTGAAGTGACAGCCAAAAAGGGTGATGTGATTGTCTTCTCAGCCTCAACAAAGGAGGAGAAACACTCAGGGTTCAAGGCCAAGTTTACCGGTACGGTGGCTACCAGGATACCGCGCAGCAATTTCGGCAATTGTCTTAGAAATGCGGCACAGCAGTTCATTGAGAAACGGGGTGATGACACGAACATCATTGCTGGTTATCACTGGTTTGGTTCATGGGGACGTGACACCTTCATCTCCCTTCCGGGACTTGCGCTGGCCCGCACCACGGAAGACCTGTACGTCGCTGTGCTTGATACCCAGGTGCGCCGTATGAAAGGTGGCCTTTTCCCGAACATGGGTGACAATGACAATCCTGCCTTCAACAGTGTTGATGCACCACTGTGGTTCTTCCAGGCTCTCTGGAGCTATGGCCTCGGGCCGAAAGAGACATGGAAGCGTTACGGTTCAGCCATGAAGGATGTCTTGAATGCCTACCGTTCAGGAACATCATTTGGTATCCACATGAGGGAAAACGGCCTGATCTATTCTGGAGCACACGGTAAGGCCCTTACATGGATGGATGCCGTGGTGAACGGTGAGCCGGTGACACCGCGTGATGGTTATGCCGTAGAGATAAATGCACTGTGGTACAATGCATTATGTTTCTCTATCGATTGTGCACGCGCAGCACATGACAGAACTTTCTTGAAGGAATGGGAGAAACTTCCTGAACTGGCAGCCAGGTCATTCATTGACGTTTTCTGGGACGAGGAACACGGCTACCTGGCTGATTATGTTAATGATAAGGATATGAGGAACATGCAGGTGAGACCCAACATGGTAATCGCCACCTCACTTCCATATACGATGCTGACCAGGGACCAGATGAAGAGCATACTGGATATAGTCAACAGAATGTTGGTGACTCCCAGGGGACTACGGACGCTGTCGCCGTCAGAGGAGGGATACAAGGGTATTTATTGCGGTGACCAGGCCACACGTGACAGGGCATATCACCAGGGAACAGTGTGGCCATGGCTGATCGGACCCTTCTGCGAAGGATGGCTTAAGGTTTATGGTGAAGGTGGCGTGTCACGGGTAAGAAAGCTGATAATGGGATTCGAGGAGACTTTGACGGAGGCCGGCATATCAACCATCTCGGAGATATATGACGGTGATCCGCCGCATTCACCAAGGGGGGCAATATCACAGGCGTGGAGCGTTGGAGAAGTTCTCCGCATCTTCACCCTTCTTGAAACGAAGTATTCAGAAAAATAAAATGATATGCGTGTCCTGATGTTTGGATGGGAGTTTCCCCCCCATATAGCCGGGGGATTGGGAACGGCCAGCTATGGCCTCACCCGCGGCCTCGCCGCCCAGCGGGATATTGAGGTCATCTTCGTGGTACCCAAGGCTTACGGCGATGAGGATCAGAGCATTGTGAGGCTCATCGGGGCCAATACCGTACCGGTCGCCTTCAAGAAGGTGAAATACAGGTATTTCCAGAAACCAATTGAAAAGATCGAGGTCTTTTCGAAGCTTGTACCCTATACCGATCCGGAGGATTTCTGGAAACTGACACGCGGAGAGGTGGCTGACAGTGATCTGCTGGTGGAGACAAATTCCCAGGGCAAGGTTGATTTCACAGGCAGCTACGGTACCTCTCTGATGGATGAGATATACAAGTATTCAGTGGTTGCACAGGTTATTGCTTCAGAACAGGAGTTTGACATAATCCATGCCCATGACTGGCTTGCATATCCGGCCGGCATTGCAGCCAAGGCGGTTTCAGGCAAGCCGCTGGTGATACATGTCCATGCAACAGACTTTGACCGTAGCGGCGGAAATGTAAACCCTGTGGTATACAAGATGGAAAAGGAGGGTATGGATGCCGCTGACAGGATCATTACGGTGAGCAATCTCACACGTGACATCGTCATTAACAGGTACAACATTGATCCTGAAAAGGTGATCACGGTTTACAACGCCGTTGAACCGCTGCACCATTCTGAACTTGATATTCCCGAAAGGGCCTATTCTGACAAGATCGTAACCTTTCTCGGCCGGATAACAATGCAAAAGGGACCGGAATACTTCATTGAGGCAGCCAGGATGGTTCTCTCAAGGATGCCAAATGTGAGGTTCGTGATGGCAGGTTCTGGTGACATGATGGAACGGATGATGCGTCATGCCGCAGGGCTCAGAATCACCGACAGGTTTCATTTTACCGGCTTTCTCAGGGGAAATGATGTCTTCACCATGCTGAGGATGAGTGATGTTTATGTAATGCCCTCTGTCTCCGAGCCATTCGGCATCTCTCCGCTGGAAGCAATGCAGTCAAACGTGCCGGTAATAATCAGCAAGCAGAGCGGGGTCGCTGAGGTGCTTACACATGCTGTCAAGGTTGACTTCTGGGACATAGAGGCTATGGCTGATGCCATCTATGGCATTCTTACCTACCCTGCCCTGTCAAGAATGTTCATAATGAACGGAAAGGAAGAGGTTGACAAGCTGAAATGGGAAAAAGCTGCCGGCCATGTAAAGAGTATTTATTCAGGGGTTTTGCAACAGACAAGATAACAGATATGAGCACATCACAGAAAAAGGCTATCTGCCTTTATTTCCAGGTTCACCAGCCCTTCAGGCTCAGACGGTATCGTTTCTTTGAGATGGGTCATGAACACTATTACTATGACGATTTCATGAATGAGTCGATCCTGCGCAAGATAGCTTCCAACTGCTATCTCCCTGCCAACAGGATACTCCTTGACCTTATACGGAAACACAAGGGGAAGTTCAGGGTGACCTTCTCCCTGACAGGGATTGTCATTGACCAGTTCAGGCTATACGCACCCGAAGTGATCGCCTCTTTCAGGGAACTTGCTGAAACAGGTTGTGCAGAGTTCCTGGCTGAGACAAACTCACACTCGCTGGCCTCACTCATGAGCAGGGAACGATATGAGCTGCAGGTCAGGGTACATCGTGAGAAGATGATGGAATACATTGGTTATGAACCCACATCAATAAGAAATACAGAGCTGATCTATTCCGATGAGATAGGTAGCTGGATGGCTGAAATGGGCTATAAGGCAGTAGTCACCGAAGGAGCAAAGCATATCCTGGGGTGGAAGTCTCCCAACTACCTCTATTGCAACGCCATCAACCCCAGACTGAAGGTCCTGCTGCGTAATTATACCCTCAGCGATGATATTGCCTTCCGTTTCTCCAATAAAAGCTGGGCAAGCTATCCGCTAACAGCTGAAAAATATGCATCATGGCTCAAGGGGCTGGCGCCGGCATCTGAACTGGTGAATATCTTCATGGACTATGAAACATTCGGGGAACATCAGAAGAAGGAGACAGGTATTTTTGATTTTCTGAAACACCTGCCTGACATGATCATAAAGAAGACTCCCTTCAGTTTCATGACCGTGTCAGAGGTGGCTGACCACTATCAGCCGGTCTCACTGCTACATGTACCTTCAGCAATATCCTGGGCCGACGAGGAGAGAGACCTCACTGCATGGATGGGAAATGAGCTTCAGACCGCGGCGGTGAACAAGCTCTACAGCCTGGCTGACAGGGTAGGCCAATGCAATAATGAGCAACTGATGCGTGACTGGGTTTACCTGCAGTCAAGTGACCATTTCTACTACATGTCAACCAAGTTCTTCTCTGACGGGGCAGTGCATGCCTATTTCAATCCTTACGAGAATCCTTACCAGGCTTTCATGAATTACATGAACGTCCTGAGCGATTTCGAGATAAGACTTAATGCGGTCTGCCCGCTCAATGTCCATGACGAGCAGGTTAACCGTCTCTCGGCAGATATTCAGAGGCGTGACCGCCTTATAACCGAGCTGCAGGAGAAACTGGCCAAACTTGAAAAGAAGCCGGCAACCAGGAAAGCAGGACCGGAACCCCAGGGAACACCGGTCAGCAAAGCCAGGGTCGCCGCCGCATCAAAGGAAAACAGGGGCACGGCAACGAAAACAAGGGCTGCCGCCGCATCAAAGGAAAACAGGGGCACGGCAACGAAAACAAGGGCTACCGCTGCAACCAAAGCCAGGAAACCCGCTGCCACCAAAACAAGGGCGGTAAGGAAAAAAA
>CAYYEH010000083.1:0-6521 GCA_964470815.1 uncultured Rikenella sp. | reverse complement strand
GCAACCAAAGCCAGGAAACCCGCTGCCACCAAAACAAGGGCGGTAAGGAAAAAAACAGGTGGCAAATAATTACCTGTATTCCATGCTATGTGTAACTTATATGCGCCTCGTGCGTATGAATTGATTATTAATTATATATATGGAAATGAAAGCTGATTTTTTGTTTGAGACAAGTTGGGAAGTTTGTAATAAGGTGGGCGGTATTTATACGGTCATTTCCACCAAGGCACTCAATGTGACTTATGAATTTGGTGACAATTATATACTTATCGGTCCTGATGTATGGAGGGATGACAAATCGAACCCGGAGTTCACCCCTGATGATACCATGTTCCAGCCGTGGAAGGCTGTTGCAGCCCAGGAGGGGCTGATAGTCAAGACGGGGAGGTGGAATATAAGGGGAAACCCGAGGGTCATGCTGGTTGATTTCACACCCTATTTCGGACAGCAGAATGATGTTTTTGCCCGTTTCTGGGAGACCTACCAGCTTGACAGCATATCAGGGCAATGGGATTACATTGAGCCTGCCCTCTTTGGCTATGCGGCCGGAAGGGTCATTGAGAGCTTTACGAACTATTATCGCGAATATCCCAGGGTTATAGCGCAGTTCCATGAGTGGATGACCGGGATGGGTGTTCTCTATCTCGAGAAGCATGCCCCATGGATCACCACTTCATTCACCACCCATGCCACAGTTCTCGGGCGAAGCATCGCGGGAAACAACAGGCAGCTCTACAGCCGGCTGAAGGAGTTCAACCCGGTGCAGATGGCGCATGAGTTCAACGTTACCTCCAAGCAATCACTTGAGAAGATAAGTGCGCAGGTAGCAGATGTCTTTACTACCGTCAGTGAGATTACCGGCCGTGAATGCTCGGCATTCCTTGGCAAGAAGCCTGATGTGGTCACTCCTAACGGATTTGAAGATACCTTCGTGCCTGCCCCCGGGAACTTTAATGCCGCAAGGGAAGCAGCCAGGAAGAAACTGCTTACGGTGGCAGGGGCACTTCTGGGCTATGATCTGCCGTCAGACACACTTCTGGTCTCCACCAGCGGAAGGTACGAGTACCGGAACAAAGGCATTGACCTCTTCCTCTCCTCGTTGGGAGCTGTAAATAAAAAGAGTGGTTCAGACCGCCAGTGTGTGGCTTTCATTCTCGTTCCGGCGTATCACAAGGGGCCTCGTCATGATCTGGCAGCTGCACTTGCTTCAGGCACAACAGTCACCGAAGGCGACAGGTACCTGACTCACGGGCTGCATTATGTGCATGATGATCCGGTGATGAACCAGCTCAGCCGTGAGGGGATCCACAACTCGGCCCCGGAAAAGGTTAAGGTGATCTTCGTTCCGTCATACCTGAACGGCAATGACGGCATCTTTAACATGGAATACTATGAACTGCTCATAGGTTTTGACCTTACACTTTATCCTTCATACTATGAGCCATGGGGCTACACCCCGCTTGAAAGCCTCATGTTCCATGTGCCGACGGTGACAACAAACCTTGCCGGTTTCGGCATGTGGGTTGACTCATATTTCGAAAACCCCGGCAACGGCTGCCTGGTGCTCAACCGTACTGACCACAATGAAAAAGAGGTCATAACAGGTATGGAGGAGTTTATCTGGAAATTCATGCAGATGAGTCCTGAAGAGGCTGCTGCCGCAAACCAGAAAGCCTGGGAGATCTCCAGGATAGCCAACTGGAACACTCTTTTCAGCTACTACAGCGAAGCATACCGCTTTGCTCTCGAAAAAAGCGAGGAGAGGAGAGACCAGCCCAGGGAGTATGCAAGGATACTCGAAGCTACAGAGGTACAGAAAAGAAAGCCGTTCCAGGCACCTGTCTGGAAGGATATTTACGTACAGAGTGAACTCCCAGAGCGTATCGCATACCTTAAGGAACTCTCCTCAAATCTGTGGTGGTCATGGAACAGCGATGCCGAGTTCCTTTTCCGCAGGATGGATCCGACCCTCTGGGAAGAGGTGGGCCACAACCCGAAAAGACTGCTCGAATCAATTGACTACAAGAGGCTTGTTGTTCTGTCCGATGATGAGGTCTTCCTGGATGACTCTGACCGGATATACCGGGAGTTTACCTCATACCTTGACAGACCTGAGAACACTGAACTTCCTTCCGTTGCTTATTTCAGCATGGAGTTTGGCATTCATCCGAGCCTGAAAATCTATTCAGGCGGCCTGGGTGTGCTTGCCGGTGACTACCTGAAGGAGGCCAGTGATTCAAATGTTAACATTACAGGAATAGGGCTCCTTTACAGGTACGGTTATTTCAGGCAGAAACTGGGACCAAGGGGTGAGCAGCAGGCCATCTACGAGGCGGAGGATTTTGCACAACTGCCTGTTGAACCCGTGAAGGACAGCGAAGGCAACCAGGTTACAATACAGTTCACATGGCCGGGACGTACAGTAAAGGCACGGATCTGGCTTGCCCGGGTGGGAAAGGTGAAGCTTTATCTGCTTGATACCGACTTCGAGGAAAATACTCATGAGGACAAGGCTATAACCCATTACCTTTATGGAGGAGATTCGGAAAACAGGCTGAAGCAGGAACTGATCCTGGGCATCGGGGGAATGCGCGCCCTGATAGCTTTGGGCATTAAGCCAGATGTATTCCACAGCAATGAGGGGCATTCGGCATTCATCGGTTTCGAGAGGATGAGACACCTTATTGAGGAGGAACATCTGACCTTTGAGGAGTCGCTGGAAATAGTGAGGGCATCAACCCTGTTCACGACGCATACACCTGTGCCGGCCGGCCATGACTCCTTTGAGGAGGACCTGTTAAGGAAGTACATATCACATTACCATTCCAGACTGAACATTACATGGGATCAACTGATGGCTCTGGGCCGCTGCCAGGATGACTATGACAGGAAGTTCAACATGAGCTACCTTGCCACCCGCTTCTCACAGGAGATGAACGGGGTGAGCCAGTTGCACGGCCATGTATCACGCGGGCTCTTCTCACGGCTCTGGCCCGGATACCTGCGTGATGAACTCTACATCGGGCATGTGACCAACGGTGTTCACTATTCAACATGGGTGGCTCCGGAATGGGAGCAGATATATGAGAAACTTACCGGTGAGCAGCATTTTGACCTGAGCGACCGTGACCAGTGGGCAAAAATCTACCAGCTTGAGGACGAAAAAGTCTTTGAGACCAAGATGAAACTCAAGAAGCGCCTCTTTGACAATATCCGCAAGCGCCTCCAGTCAGACATGCTGGAGCGGCATGTCAGCCCGCGTACCCTGATGAACATCAGCTCTCATCTGAATGAAAAGGCACTCACCATTGGTTTTGCAAGGCGGTTTGCTACCTACAAGCGAGCCAGCCTGCTCTTCCGCGATCTCGACAGGCTTTCGAGAATCGTCAATAACCCGGAACGGCCGGTACAGTTCATCTATGCCGGAAAGGCTCATCCAAACGACGGAGGAGGCCAGGACCTGATCCGAAGGATAAATGAGATCTCTCAGATGCCGCAGTTTGCTGGTAAGGTGATCTTCCTTGAAAACTATGACATGGAACTGGCGAGATACCTTGTCCGCGGTGTGGATATCTGGCTCAATACCCCCACCAGGCCCCTTGAGGCCTCAGGAACCAGCGGAGAAAAAGCCGTCATGAACGGTACAATCCACTTCAGCGTCCTTGACGGATGGTGGGTTGAGGGTTACCATGCATTCGCCGGATGGGCCCTGCCCAGGAAGCGCACCTTCGCAAACCAGGATCTCCAGGATGACATTGATGCCGAGACAATCTACAATATGCTTGAGTATGAGATCATCCCGGCATACTACTCCAGGGATGAGAACGGCATACCACGCGAATGGACCAGCTACATAAAAAACACCATGGTCAAGGTGGCCCCTGAGTTCACCACCCGGAGGATGCTTAAGGACTATCTGAACAGGTACTATACAAAGCTGTGGGAGAGAAGCAGAAAGGTAACTGCTGACAACTATGCCCTCGCACGTGCCCTTGCAGCATGGAAGAGCGACATATCAAGGGTGTGGGATGATATTGAAATTATCAGGTATGATGTAAAGGGATCTGAAAAGAATGTTTATCGTTCAGGCCACACCTACACTACCGAAATAATACTTGACATTAAGAATATCCCTGCAGAAAACGTAGGTGTGGAGCTTGTGGTGACAAGACAGACGAAGAGCGGAGAGCATGTATTCTTTACCAGCAAGGAATTCAAGCCTGTGAACCGCAAGAAGGGGAGGGTCATCTACAGCGTCGATTTCCAGCCTGAGATGGCCGGTACCTTTTTCTACGGGATACGTATATACGCCAGGCATGATGAATTGCCGCACAGGCAGGATTTCTGCCTGCTGAGGTGGGTAGACTGATATCGTACGGGCAACCGGAAGCGGCAGGCAAGGATACAGGATATGACCGAATGCCTGACCTACAGATCCATGATGGTTCTTATCCTCTCCTGCCTGAGCACAATGGCTGTTCGGGCAGGGAGGTAAAGTTTCAGATGATGCGGAGCCGTAACTCCGTAATGTCCCTGGTCAGGAAGTGAAAAATAGGTTTGTGTGGTGTCTATCCGGCCCTGACCTCCGAAGAGAGGGTCATCAGTATCAAGCACAATCCTGAATTTGCCCTTGATTGGTATGCCATAGTCGGTAAATGATACCGTCGGGTTAAAGTTCATCACGGTTACCAGGTCACCGCGCCTGAAGGCAATAATCTTGTCAACGTTGTTGACAGACAGTGTTTCTGTAAGTTGCAGCCCGGGCAGGCCATGGTCCCTGCCGGCGGCAATCATTGCCCTGTCAAACTCATTGAGGTGACGGTACCGCAGCAGTTCATTTTCTGCCAGGCTCCATTGCCGCCGTGCATATTTGTAGCTCCAGCCGTTGCCTTCCCTGGGAAAATCTATCCATTCGGGATGGCCGAACTCATTGCCCATGAAGGTCAGGTATCCGCCTCCTGCCGCCATGAAGGTAAAGAGCCGGATCATCTTATGGAGTGCCACCGCACGGTCAATGATGAGGCTGGGTGTCAGTATGCTCATGGAGGTGTACATCTCCTTGTCAGCCAGCCTGAAGATCAGGGTTTTGTCACCCACCAGGGCCTGATCGTGAGACTCACAGTATGAGACAACCCGCTCCTCTGCACGGTGCTGGGTGAGTTCATGAAGCAGGTATCCCAGGTCCCATTCCTCATCAGGAATCTCCTTGACCATTTTGATCCATATATCAGGCACACCCATTGCCAGCCTGTAGTCAAATCCCATGCCCCCCGCAGCCACAGGTGCGGCAAGCCCGGGCATGCCGCTCATCTCTTCGGCAACGGTTATGGCTCCGGGGTTGAACTCATGTATAAGCTTGTTGGCAAGGGTGAGGTAGACAATGGCATCAGTGTCCTGGTTTCCATCAAAGTACTGTTTGTAGGAGACGAAGTTTGATCCCAGCCCGTGATCATAATAGAGCATGCTGGTTATTCCGTCAAAGCGGAAGCCGTCAAAATGAAACTCTTCAAGCCAGTACTTGCAGTTGGAAAGGAGGAAATGGGTTACTTCGGGTTTGCCATAGTCATAGCAGAGTGAATCCCATGCCACATGTTTTCTGCGGGCATCGGCGTGAAAATAGAGACCCGGGTCACCGTCAAGAAGGCCCAGCCCTTCCAGTATATTGGATACGGCATGTGAGTGTACAAGGTCCATTATGACCCTGATCCCCATACCATGAGCTGCATCAATCAGTTCCTTCAGGTCATCGGGTGTGCCGAAGCGGGATGAGGGGGCGAACAGACTTGAGACATGATAACCGAATGAGCCGTAATAAGGGTGCTCCTGTATGGCCATCAGCTGTATAGTATTATAGCCCAGCCTCTTCACGCGGGGAAGCACATTCCGGGTAAACTCCCGGTAACTGCCTGTCTTCTCCTCCTCGGCAGCCATGCCTACATGGGCCTCATAGACAAGAAGCGAATCAGGCGGCGGGGGAGAGGGATGAATCATGGCATACCCGTTGTCAGGATCCCAGACCTGTGCCGAGAAGATCTTGGTGACATCATCCTGAACAGCCCTCCTGACATAGGCTGGTATCCGCTCACCATATCCTCCCCTCCACCTTACGATCATCTTGTACAGATCACCGTGAGAGAACATCTCCATGTCAAAATCACCGATCCAGTCACCCTCATCAGTCCTGCGGAGCACATACCTCTCGTCCTCAATCCAGTTACTGAATGTTCCGATAAGGGTAACCGCAGTGGCATTGGGAGCATGCTCCCTGAAAACCCATCCCCTTGTCGTCCGGTGAAGGCCGTACCAGTGATGACCGTTGGCATAGTCGGAGAGGGTACGTCCGCCCGTAAAAATCATCTCCCTGTCTTTGAGGTAAGTGAGTCTTCCCTCGATTATATCCCTGAAGGGATCAAGCCACGGGTCAATATTGTAGAATCTTTTCTTCACGCGAATAATCTTATACCAAGATACAAAAAGGTATTGTCAATTCTGCAGCAATCAGTCCCGTTATTGATATTTTG
>CAYYEH010000082.1:0-11247 GCA_964470815.1 uncultured Rikenella sp. | reverse complement strand
ATATTCTTATAGTATTTTACACCGTACTGCCTGATCCAGGCATCGACCCTTTCCTGGGCCTGGCGGATGGTTATTTCCATAACTGCAGCTGATCTGGTTTTAAATTTACAATATTAGTTTCAATACCGATACCCCTTATCCCTGGCACGCGATGCAGGGAACAACTATTGGTTCATCGCCTGGACAGGCAGGCAGGCTGAAGATTATATGCCGGCTCCTTTTTGAGCCAATCCGCCAATAGAGTTATATTTGCCAACAGAAGTGGTAACAACTAAAATAACCTCTTATGAAAAGAAGAATCAGATCATTTAACAGGAGGGAATTCCTTGGCAGTGCAGCTCTCGGGCTTGCCGGGACACTGATAATTCCGGGTGCGGTCAGCGGGTGTGCCGGCAGAAAAGACCCCGGGCTGGTCAGGCTGGGCTTCATCGGCCTTGGGAGGCAGGCTATTTACCTGATGGACGGATTCATAAGGATTCCCGGCGTAGAGGTGGTTGCAGGATGTGATGTATATGCAATCAAACGGACACGCTTTCAGAACAGGGCCGGCGAATACTATGCAGGTGCCGGCAGGAAGATGAGTGTAATGACCTATGAAAGATATGAAGAGTTGCTTGGAAGAAAGGACATAGATGCCGTAGTGATTGCCGTGCCTGATCATGCCCATGCCTTTATTGCCATTGCGGCCCTGAGGGCAGGGAAGGATGTTTACCTTGAGAAACCGATGACATTTACAATATACGAGGGTCAGCAGTTGAGAAAGACGGTGCGTGAGACAGGCCGGATACTGGGTGTTGGAAGCCAGCAGAGATCGGACCCCAACTTCATTCACGCTGTCAGCACGGTACGGTCCGGGGCCCTGGGGGCCATCACCCTTGTCAATGCACATGTGGGGCCTCCGCCAAAGCCGTATGACCTGACGGCTGAGACATTGCCGGAAGGACTGAACTGGGATCTCTGGCTGGGGCCGCTCCCGGAATCAATACACTACAACCCGGAACTAAATCCTCCGATCTCGCTGGATCCCCCGCGCGACGAGGAGTTCTGGGCCGGATGGCGCTGGTACCGCGAGACAGGAGGCGGATTTACAACCGACTGGGGCGCCCATATGTTTGACGTGGCCCAGTGGGGACTGGGTATGGATGGGAGCGGGCCCGTGGAGATAGCTCCGGTGGGTGACGGATCTGAATTCATAAAATGGGTATATTCAACAGGAACGGTGATGACTTCTGAGCCTTTTGACGAAAAGAATACCAAGGGAGTGAAGTTCTGGGGCGACAAGGGATGGATAGAAGTGTCACGCGAGCACTATGCCGCATCTGACCCTGCCTTTAACCCTCCACCGGCAGCCGGGGGTGAACCGGAGGGTCCATATGAGACGAAGATACCTCACCAGCTTGACTTCATAGAGGCAGTCCGTAAGCGTACTGACCCGGTAGTACCGGTGGAGACAGGGCACAGCACCTGCACCGTCTGCACGCTTGGAAATATTGCCGTGATGCTTAACCGGACACTCCGGTGGGATCCCGCCACGGAAACCTTTACTGATGATGCTGACGGTGTCGCAACAGCCATGCTGCATTACACATACCGGGATCCTTACAAGCTTTAAACTCAATATATGACAGACAGAAAAATCAGGGTCCGTTTTGCCCCCAGCCCTACAGGCCCGCTGCACATCGGCGGCGTACGTACGGCACTGTATAACTATCTTTTTGCACGCCATCAAGGCGGAACATTCATTCTTCGGATTGAAGATACAGACCAGGCCCGTTACGTGGAGGGAGCGGAAGATTACATAATGGACTCCCTTGCCTGGGCAGGCATTAAGGTTGACGAAGGTGTGCGTGAGGGTGGTCCCTTTGCACCCTATCGCCAGAGCGACAGGAAGGAGATATATCATCGCTATGCCGACGAGCTGCTTCGAAGCGGAGATGCCTATTACGCTTTTGACACCCCGGAGGAGCTTGAGAAACTAAGACAGGATTATGAATCGCGTGGTGAGACATTCAATTACGGATGCACCACCAGGATGAGCATGTGCAACTCACTTACCCTTTCTGCAGGGGAAGTACAGCAACGCATAGCCTCGGGAGAGCATTATGTGGTCAGATATCGGATGCCGGACAATGAGGACATCCATTTTTCCGACCTTATCAGGGGTGAAATAGTAGTTAATACTTCCACCCTTGATGACAAGGTATTGTATAAGTCTGACGGGATGCCCACCTATCACCTGGCGAACATTGTCGATGACCACCTGATGGAGATATCTCATGTGATCAGGGGCGAAGAGTGGCTTCCCTCTCTGCCGCTGCACGTTATGCTCTACCGCAGCTTCAGGTGGGAGGCGCCACTCTTTGCGCATCTGCCGCTGTTGCTCAAGCCCACCGGAAAAGGTAAGCTCAGCAAGCGCGACGGAGACAAGATGGGATTCCCCGTCTTCCCGCTCTACTGGCCTTACGGCGAAACAGCCTCGGGTTACAGGGAAGAGGGATACTTCCCGGAGGCCTTTGTGAATATGCTGGCCCTGCTGGGTTGGAACCCGGGTACCGAACAGGAGATATTCACTATGGATGAGCTGATAGCAGCATTTACAATTGACAGGGTGGGGAAGTCAGGCTCGCGGTTTGATCCGGACAAGGCAAAGTGGTTCAACGCACGGTATTTCCAGATGAAAACCGATGAGGAACTGGCTGACTTGTTCATGCCAATCGTAATGGAAAAGGGATTCAGCCCCGACAGGACAACATTGGTCAGGATAGTCTCACTGGTGAAGGAGAGGGCAGGGTTTGTGAAGGAGCTCTGGAATGAGGCCGACTTCTTTTTTATTGCACCGGGAAGTTATGATCCGGAAGTAGTAAGGAAGCGCTGGGCTGCAGATTCGCCGCACCAGATCAGGGAACTCCGTGATCAGGTTGCTGCAGTACAGCCATTTGTTCCTGAGGTGCTCGAAAAAAGTGTAAAGGAATGGATCGCCGTAAAAGGATACAACACAGGAGTGATACTCAACCTCTTCCGGCTGCTGCTTGTTGGCGCCTCCAGGGGTCCGCACCTCTTCGACATAGCTGCCCTGATCGGCAGGGAAGAGACACTGCGCCGCCTTGATGACGGGATCACCCGGCTATCAGCATAGTAAAATGAAACTCCCCGGGGAGATAAGATATATTGACTTTCACACTCATTCAGAGGGTGGCAGGCCTGACGCCGTTGCCCTTAAGAATCTGATGGCCGGTGATGACATTCCGGCTGATTTTCCGGCCAACACCCTCTTTTCTGCCGGGATTCATCCATGGCAGCTGACAGGGGATAACCTGGAATACTTGCAGACAGAGCTGCTGCTTACGGCGGCTCATCCACATGTGGTAATGATTGGTGAGGCCGGGTTTGACCGGCTCCGAGGGGCACAGGGGGATGTGCAGTACCGGGCCTTCCTCTTCCAGGTGCATATTGCGGAAGAGATGGGGAAGCCGGTGGTGATACACTGCGTGAAAGGGTGGGATGAACTGAGGCGTGCGCGCAGGGAGGTCAAACCCGGCCGCCCATGGGTCATCCACGGATTCAGGGGAAGCGGCAGCCAGGCAGAATCACTGGCAGAGGAGGGCTACTGGTTCTCGCTCGGGGCCAGGGGACTAACCCCGGAAATTCTGGCATCGGTCAGCCATGAGAGACTGCTGCTTGAGACTGACGATTCAGGCCGGGAGATAGCTGAGGTATACAGGCTCTTTTCGGCTGCCGCGGGGTATGATGAGCAGGGAGCGGAGAGACTGATACGAACCAATTTCAACACACTGTTAAATT
This sequence comes from uncultured Rikenella sp., assembly GCA_964470815.1. Taxonomy (GTDB): domain Bacteria; phylum Bacteroidota; class Bacteroidia; order Bacteroidales; family VadinHA17; genus SR-FBR-E99. The sequence goes on along the minus strand of CAYYEH010000082.1, from coordinate 7,446 downwards.
TCAGCCTGTAATGGAGGGATGGCTTTCACGCACTGAGATGCTGCTGGGTCGCGAAGCCCTGCAGAAGCTGAAGGAGTCACATGTGCTGGTGGCAGGTCTGGGAGGGGTGGGTTCATGGGCTGCGGAGATGATCTGCAGGGCAGGAGTGGGATCCATGACAATCATCGACGGCGATGTGGTAACGGCAGCAAACAGGAACCGGCAGCTGCCTGCACTTACCTCAACCACCGGCAGGAAAAAGGCCGAGGTGATGGGAGAGAGACTGTGTGACATAAATCCTGACCTCCGGTTAAGGATCATTCCAGAGTTCATTCGTGACCAGCGTATGATTGATATCCTTGAAGAGAAAAAATATGATTATGTGGTTGATGCAATTGACACACTCTCTCCTAAGGTATTCCTGGTTTATCATTCACTGAGACTGAACCTCCGTGTTGTAAGCTCAATGGGTGCCGGTGGCAAATATGATCCTGCCGCCATAAGAATAGCCGATATATCAGAGACAAACTTCTGCAACCTGGCCCGGATGCTGCGCAAGAAGCTGCATAAGCTGGGTGTTCACAAGGGGTTCACGGCAGTGTACAGCCCGGAAGTTGTTGACAAGAGCCTGATTGTCCGCGGCTCCAATGAGAGCAACAAGGCATCCAGCGTCGGGACAATGTCATACATGCCGGCAGCATTTGGAATAGCCTGTGCCTCGGTTGTTATCAGGGAACTGGCCGGAACAACCGGGGCCGGATAGAGATCTCCTTACCTGGCCATCTCCCCCTTCAGCACAGGGAGATCATATCCTGGAGGTGTGCTCTGCCATATCCTGACCTCGGCCGTATCACCTTCGAACCTGCAGGTCATTTTTAAGTGATGGGGACTCTCCATATACCTGAGTATAAGTACAAGGGTGGAGTCATCCTCCCAGGTGAAGGCTCCCGCCACCAGGTTGGCCGCGGAGACGCCGGATCGCCTCAATATTCCGGGCCCTGCCATTTCGGTTGTGGATGTTATCCATTCACCCCTGCCGAAGGGTATGGAGCGGACTGTCTCCCCGTTTCCGAGTGACAGATAACATGTATCAACGGCAAAGTCAAGGGTTAGATATTTTAGTTTAAGGTTGTTCTCTTCAAGCAGGTATCTTCTGTTAGTTATAATTCCGGAAACCGGGGGATTGTCAGTTGCTGCGGGTACAGGCAAAGCCAGTGAGGCAAGCCTGGCGCTCAGCAGTTCAGCCGCCTGTTTGTTCTCCGGCAGAGACTCCTCCTTAATGGCCGGTAAGATGTATTTCCAGACCATGTTCATTATGTCCTGCATGTCAGGTGATTCCGACGTTATGGCAACCACTGCATCCTTTTCAGGTATCACTATTATGTACTGTCCAAAAGCGCCGTCAGCCCTGTATGAGTTGTGGCGGCTGCGCCAGAACTGGTAACAGTACCCCTGCATCCAGTCGCTGTTGGCCTTTATCTCTGCCGGGGCATCAGGCGCCTGGTCTATCTTGAAGGTTGTGGCCTCTTCCACCCATTCAGCCGGAATGACCTGCTTCCCGTTCCACATCCCCTTTTGCAGGTACAGCAGGCCGAACCTGGCCATATCCTCCGTTTTTACCCTCAGTCCCCATCCGCCTGAATTGATCCCTTCCGGGCTCTCCTCCCAGTCATAACCCTCGATGCCCAGCGGTTCAAACAGTCGCGGGCGGAGGTAATCGGCGATCTTCTCACCGGTAACTTCCTGAACGATTGCCGACAGCATGAATGTAGCCATGGAGTTGTAAAGAAACTCCGTTCCCGGTTCCTTGAGTACGGGCGTTGCCAGGAACTCCCTGACCCACTGCTGTGACGAAGAGGTTATTCTTCCTGTGGGATCGGGAGCCTGACCGGCTGACATGGTCAGCAGGTCCTTCACCTTCATTTGTGCAAGGAAGGGAGAGACAGTGTCCGGCAGGTCGTCCGGGAAGTATGATACCACTTTGTCATCAACGCTCATCAGTTTCTCTGCAACCGCGAAACCGACTGCCGTTGAAGTGAAGCTTTTACTGGTGGAGTAGAGGGTATGCCTCAGCTCAGGACTGTATGGTGACCACCAGCCTTCGGCTACAACCTTCCCGTGGCGGAGGATCATGATACTGTGAAATTCATGTTTGCCTGCAGCAGCGGAGTCAAGGAAAGTTATTAGGCCGGCAGATGAGATGCCTTCGGCTTCAGGAGTGCTTCGGGGGAGGGAATTGCTTTCCGGCTGTGAACTGTTGCATCCTGCGGCAAGCAGGAGGATAAAGCAAAGAAAAGTGCTTAACTGGTTCCGGTAGAATTTCATGGGGAGAGATTTTTTCAGGGATTATTCAATTAGTCCCAAAAATAAAAATATTCCGGTTTCAATCTCACAGGGTACAGCCTGATCATGTGAACTGATCAAAAAACAGCCTGCCATGCATGACTCCCCCCGGTGTCATTGACATGACAGGCCTGCCGGTACATTATTCCCCGTTTCCCCCCTGGAGAATACCTTCCCGGCTTCCCGGATCATTGTATCCCTGTTCCTCTCTGCGGAAAGTGCATGTCACGCTGTCCGTTCCGTGCACCTCCTTCCCCTCACCAGGGACTGAATTGTCCGGTCTGAGGTTATACATATCCGAATGGTTACTGTATGTTCCCCTTCGGGGTTCCTTCCTCCTGCTTCTTTTTCTCTGTCACCTCCTTCGCGGTGTATCCAAGTTTCTCAATTGACCTCCTGAGAGTTTCAGCGCTGGTCTTATCCTTCTGGTATTTCACCGTGACCTCTTTAGTGGTGAGGTCACATTTCACATCCTTTACTCCCTTTTCGAAGGGGATGTTTTTCATTATGGTGTTTACGCAGTTCTCACAGTCGATGCTTGTTTCAAACCTGACTGAAGAGAGTTCTTTCTTGTCTTTCTCCTGTCCGTTTAGTGTAACCACTGACAAGAGAAAGAGGATGGTTGCTGTGATCAGAAAATTGAATTTCATGGTACTGTTGTTTTTTGATATATTAATTCTGTGGTCTGTCAAGTGCGAATCTGAAACCGGCGTACAGTTTCCGTCCGTGGACCGGTCCCCATATCATTGAAGCATCAAACCAGGGTCCGAAGGGATCATCGGCTGCTATGATAGCTTCATGCTGCCTTGAGCCGGTGATGTTTTCGGCACCTATATAGACACTCCATTTTTTGAAGTACTTAGTCACCTGTGCATTCATAACCGGGTAGGCATTGAAATAATCATGTCTCTGATATGGTTCGGGATTTGCCATGGTTGACGGAATCCTTCCGGGGCCGTTGTACTGGAGGGTATAGTCAACCTGCCATTTGCGCAGGCGGGTAGTATATGATGCGGTGATCAGTCCCTTGTAACGTGATGTGAGAGGCTTTTCGCGCAGCTCACCACCTATGGTCTGCCATACGTCATTCCAGCGCCAGGCGGCCGTGATATCAAGTCCTGTCACCGGTTGCATCTGTGCTTCCAGCTGGAGGACGTTCGAGTATGATTTGCCGTCGAGGTTATAGAATGATACCCGGTCTATGTCCGAATCGAAGTCGGTGACTATCTGCTTTACAAAGCTTGTCCTGTATGCTTCTCCGGTCAGTCTCAGTTCCCTGCCGCCAATATGAATGTACCCGGTCAGGTTAAGGCCTGTATTCCATGCCTCTTCTAAATCAAGGTTGTCAGCGATGACCATTTCCCTGCTGCTGGCGAGGTAGTAGAGGTTTTCGGCCATTACATGGACGGTGCGGTATCCTTTTCCGGCTGAAGCCCTGAGGGTAATATGGGGTGTGATCTCATAGCGAAGGTGCAGACGCGGGGTGAACTTTGCACCGTGGTTGCGGTAGAAATCATATCGCAAACCTGCCAGCAGGGTCACTTTTGCCGTGTCAGTGTATGTATACTGCATGAAAATGCCTGGAACTGATTCAACAGATTCATCTGCAAGGTCTGTGATTACCTGGTCATCAGGAGGACTGAAGGCACCACGCAGTTCGTCATAATGGTCATAACGGTAGCTGACTCCTGCATCAACCGTATGTTTCTCTGCCGGGTAGTACTGGTAGAGCAGGTTGGTATAGTAGCTTTTCTGGGTTGCGTCATAACTGTTGTATCCGAACCAGGTCTTCATTTCATGGTATGTGACGCTCTGGATCCATCCCAGCGACATATTATCCGTGGGTCCGAAAACACCACCCAGCTTTGTGAAGGCTTCAGCCCTCTCTGTACCCATGTTAATCCCGTAACCGCTGTCCCATGTGTTTGCATCATTACGGTCATAGGCGAACTCACCTCCGGTCCTCTGTTCCTTCATGTATTTGAGAGCAGTACGGAAGGTCAGGTCTTTGCTCAGGTAGTCCCACCGGTTCATGAAGCTGTACTGCCTCACGTCAGGCTCGTCGCGGAAACCGTCATGATTATGGTCACTTGCCCCTGACTGTGTCTCGCCATGGCCCAGGAGGATGGTGCTCCAGTAATCGTTCAGTTTCAGCGAGGCGTTGGCGTTGGTCTCAATTTTTCCGGCGTCGCTGACAAAACCGTTCAGGAACACTATTTCGCTGGTTGCAGGCTTTTTGTACTCGACGTTTATCTGCCCGGTTATCGACTCATTGCCGTTACGTACTGAGGATGTACCCTTGGAGACCTGTATTGACTCCATCCAGGGCCCCGGCACATAACTCAGGCCGTAGGCGGCTCCAAGCCCGTAGACGGAAGGAATGTTCTCGGTAAGGATCTGTACATATGAGCCGGCCAGTCCCAGTAGCTGTATCTGTTTAGCTCCGGTTGCAGCATCTGAATAATTGACGTCAACGGAAGGGTTGGTCACGAAGCTTTCCGAGAGGTTGCAGCAAGCCGCCTTGCATAGTTCTGCGGCCGTGATATTGACCGTGGCAATGGGAGCTTCGCGGTCAAGATGGGCTCCAGTGGCCCGACCGATGACCGTTACAGCATCAATCAGGTTGTCTTCCTTAAGGAGGATCTCCACATAATCAGTATCCGGGTCTATTCTGACCGTGTCACTGGTGTAGCCGATGAAGCTGGCGACCAGCAGGTCATTATCCTTGTGCCTCCTGATGGAAAAGTAGCCGGCTGTGTTGGTCGATGTGCCGCTGGAGGTGCCCGCCCAGACAACATTCGCCCCGGGAAGACCCTCGCCTCCGGAAGCCCCTTCAATTCCGGCGATCATCACCTTGCCTTCCACATGCTTCTGTGCAATGGCAAGGAGAGGGAGAAGAAGTATTATTATGGTTGTAATTAAATGTTTCATAGGGATTTAATTGTTATAGACTGATGAATGTCTGGCTGCTTTGACGCTTTGTCAGCATCACGGGAATTGCAGCAACAACATAAACCTGGTAAGACCGGTGGTCATACCCTGTGTAAGTTGTTCCCCTATGAAATTATCAGGATTGTAACCGGCAGAGAAGTGTGGTCAGGTCGCGTCCGCGATGAAACGGCTTGTCGCCTCCCAAATGATGGGTATATGTAACAGTAGCCTCTTGCATTACTGCAACCACGTATGCGGCAAGAAAGTAAGGCATAATCTCATTCTGCACTTCGGTACGAAGCAGTTCATCAGTCACAACCCTCTCGGCTTCATGTGAGCAGCAGTCATCTGTAACCGTAAACTCTGCAATACCGTGGTTATGATGCATGTCGGTTTCGCCGTTACTGCAGCAACCGTCACACTGACCATGAGAGGGGTTGCCCTGAGGCTTCACAAGGTCTTGTGCGTGATGGCAGTGGCAGTTACTTTCAGCCATCTCAACAGATATGGTGGCAATAGTCTCGTCAGTGCCACAATGGAAACAGGTATGGTGAATAAGGGTAAAGCCGAAGCTGCCTGACAGCAGAAGTGTTATCAGGAAAATCGAAATGAAAGGTGATATCAGACGAATCTTTTTCACTGCTGCAAATATAACAAGAAAATTGTTGATTTGTTGTGGAGGCTTGCCAGAGAACGGCCCTCTCCATCCACGCATGCAGATGTGGGTAAGGATATTTGAGCCATCTGCCTGCGTCACTGTCAGGCAACTGAGATAAAGCCAGGTCTAAGACCCGGCTCTGCTGTGCACACAAGAAACATGCTGTTATTTAAGAGGCGGAATTACCAGAACCTGTCCCGGATAGATCAGGTCAGGGTCTTTCAGCATTGGTTTGTTGGCTTCAAAGATGATCGGGTATTTCTTCGCATCTCCGTAAACCTGCTTGGCTATCTTTGAAAGATAATCGCCCTTCTTTACAGTGTAGAACTGTTTCTCCGGCTCAGGCGGAGCCACAGGTTCGGGCAGAGACACGAGCAGATGGTCTTCAACCACGGAGATGCCATCGATGTTGCCGGCTGTCACAATGATCTTGTTTTTATTGGCAAGGGTATCAACGGTGCCTGTAAGGATTACTTTTTCATCATCAACGGAGACCCTGACTTTACTTACATCAAATCCGAACTTTTTAATATGTTCGGTAATCATTTTTGCTTTTTCCTCTTCACGTTTTTCTTCAGACCTGAAGATCTTCGCGCCTGCGTTTTTAATAAATGAAATAAGACCCATGATTTTTTCCCGGTTTAGATTACTTCAAAGGTTATTTTGACATTTACCCGGTACTCGGTGATCTTGTTCTTTACCACCACTGCACTCTGGTCCTGGACATACACGGACCGTATTTCCTTTACTGTCTTTGCTGCCGTCTTGACGGCATTGGCTGTTGCATCCTCCCAGCTGACCGGTGATGATGCAAGGATCTCAATAACTTTAAGTACTGCCATAGCGTTTACATTTTTAGGATACTATTTATAAAATAACTGAATTACCGCAGGATTTGTTCAACAGTGTAAGATAATAAAAAAAAGCCGTTTCGCACAGTTTTTGGGGACGGAACTAAAATAGTGCATCTAAAAATGAAAATGTCATACCTTTTTGTATATTTGGTTACAGTTAACCTGTTGACATTTTCAAATCAAAAACCTGATCAATTATGGGAATAGTAAAGGAATTCAAGGAATTTGCCGTTAAGGGCAACATGCTTGACATGGCCGTTGGTATAATCATCGGCGGCGCTTTCGGCAAGATCATCACCTCACTTGTGAATGACGTTCTCATGCCGCCGCTGGGTATGTTGCTTGGGAGGGTTGACTTCAGCAATCTGAAGGCGGTCCTTCAGAAAGGGCAGGATGCGGTGATGGACGGTGCAACTGTTGTTCAGCCAGCCGTCAGCGAGGTCACCATCAACTACGGAATGTTTATCCAGAACGTAATTGACTTTTTGATAGTTGCCCTCTGTATCTTCTTTGTCATCAAGGCAATGAACAGTCTCAAGAAGAAGGAAGAGGCAGCCCCTGCAACACCTCCTCCGCCAAGTGAGGAAGTCACTCTGCTGAGAGAGATACGTGATCTGCTTAAAAAATAAAGGGTGATACAATAATTCCTGCCGAAAATTGTTTGCATATTTGCATGCGAAA
>CAYYEH010000081.1:3000-11254 GCA_964470815.1 uncultured Rikenella sp. | reverse complement strand
GCAGAAGAAAGTCTTTGAGTTCAGGAATCTTTATGATCCCGTAGTGAAAGAGTGTGGCAGCCAGTGCTGCAGTGCAGCCTGTCTCCGCGAACACCTCCCTGAAGTGTTCCGGTGACCCTGCGCCGCCTGATGCGATCACCGGGATATTCACGCTGTTGCACACTGCCGAGGTTATATCAAGTGAGAACCCTTCCCCGGTACCGTCACGGTTGACGGAGGTGAGGAGGATTTCACCTGCGCCGAGCCGTTCCGCCTCACGGGCCCAGGTGATGGCCGGAAGGGTTGTGACGCGTTTGCCTCCGTGGGTGCACACCACCCATGTGCCATCAACATATTTCGCATCTATTGCCACCACCACGCACTGGCTTCCGAACACATCTGCCAGTTCGGCGATGAGAGGCGGGTTAAGTATTGCTGCCGTGTTGACAGAGATCTTGTCAGCTCCCGAGCTGATCAGCACCGAGACATCCTCCCTTGTGGTGATCCCGCCGCCCACGGTGAAGGGAATATTTATTGCCGCAGCTATCTTTTCCACAAGCGGGGCAAGGGTCCTCCTCCCTTCATCGGTTGCCGATATATCAAGAAAAACCAGTTCGTCGGCCGACTGCTCAGCATAGGCACGTGCCAGCTCAACTGGGTCACCTGCATCCCTGAGATTGACGAAACTGATCCCTTTGACAGTGCGTCCGTCCTTTATGTCAAGGCAGGGTATGATTCTTTTTTTCAGCATAGTTCCGCAATTTCGTTGTATGTAATCCCTCCCTCGAGCAGGGCTTTTCCTGTGACCGCGCCTTCGCAGCCGGCGTCACGCAACATCCTCAGATCATTTGCAGTTGCAATGCCTCCGCTGGCAATCACCGAGAGTCCCTCCACCGAGGTCAGTTCCCTGTAAATATCCACGGAGGCCCCGGCAAGCATTCCGTCTTTTGAGATGTCAGTACAGAGTGCATACGTGATACCTGCCGACCTGTATTCCCTGAGAAAATCTTCGATGTTTCTCTCCGATGTCTCCTGCCAGCCTCCTGTGGCTACCTTCCGCTCCCTGAAATCCGCTCCCAGGATAATTTTATCAGACCCGTACTGACCGAGCCATTGTTTCAGGAGGTCAGGACGGCTGACAGCGATGCTTCCGATGGTTACCTGGATGGCTCCGCATCGGAAAGCCAGGCGTATATCCTCTTCTGTCCGTATACCTCCGCTGAAATCTATTTTCAGGCTGGTGGCAGAGGCGATTCCTTCAAGAACCCGGTGGTTTTTAATGCTCCCTGTACGGGCGCCGTCAAGATCAACCAGGTGGAGATACCTCATTCCGTTATCCTCCATCTCCCTCGCAAGTTCAACGGGGTCAGCACGATAAAGGGTCTTCCTGCTGAAGTCGCCCTGTGTCAGCCTGACGCATTGACCGTCAATGATGTCTATTGCCGCGATGATTCTCATAGTTCAATGAAGTTTTTAAGCAGCCGGGCTCCTGCCTCTGCTGATTTTTCAGGGTGAAACTGTACTGCATGGAAGTTATCGCGCTGCATTGCCGCCGAAAAGGGGAGGATGTACCTGCAAACAGCTGTTGTGTCACTGTTCGGTTCAGCATAGTAGCTGTGGACGTAATAGAGATCATCGTCTGTTCCAAGGCCTTTCAGCAGCTGGGTTCGGGAGAGGCTCTCAAAGTTATTCCAGCCCATGTGCGGCACCCTTTCATCAGGAGGAAATCTCCTGATAACGGCGTCAAAGATGCCCAGGCATTCAGTATCATTTTCTTCTGACCGTCTGCACATCAGTTGCAGTCCGAGGCATATACCCAGCACCGGCTGCTTCAGGGAGAGGATCAGCGAATCGAGGCCCCTTTCCCTCAGGTGGCTCATGGCCGACCGCGCCTCCCCCACGCCGGGGATTATCACCCTGTAAGCCTTCATCAGGATTTCGGGGTCAGAAGTCACAACAGACTCATGTCCAAGTCTGCGGAGGGCAATCTGCACAGACATTGTATTTCCGGAGTTGTATTTAAGTATGGCTATCATAATGTTCCCTTGGTTGATGGCAGGCTTGAGCTGCCTGTTTTTGCCACAGCCACTCCCAGAGCCCTGGCAAAGGCCTTGAAGATGGCCTCAGCCTTATGATGGTCATTGTCTCCGGTGGCCCTGACATGGATATTGCATTTTGCATTGTCACTGAGTGATCTGAAGAAGTGTTGAAACATATCCGTTGAGAGGTTGCCGGTCCGGTCAGACCGGAATGATACGTTCCATTCCAGCCATGGTCTTCCCCCGAGGTCAATCAATACTTCTGCGGCGGAGTCATCCATCGGCAGCGCAAAACCATACCGTGACATCCCTCTCCTTTTACCGAGGGCCCGGTCAAGAGCCTGCCCGAGCACGATGGCTGTATCCTCAACCAGGTGGTGCTCATCAACATGCAGGTCGCCTGAAGCCCTCAGGGTGATATCGATTCCGCCATGCCGGGCAACCTGCTCAAGCATATGGTCGAAGAAGCCGATGCCGGTACTGATTATGCTTTTCCCGGTTCCGTCGAGGTCAATCTCGATGGAAATGTCAGTCTCATTTGTTTTCCTTGAAACGGATGCCCTTCTGGGGATCCCGGTCAGGAACCGCCTTATCTCCTGCCAGTCGCGTGTGCAGAGCGATGCCTCCCCGTTCTGCCTGTCACTTACATAAACAGCCCGGCAGCCGAGGTTTTTTGCCAGTTCTATGTCTGTGAGGCGGTCACCGATCACGAATGAAGAGGCGAGGTCGACTCCGCCGGCGAGATACCTGGTGAGCATGGCTGTTCCGGGTTTACGGGTGGGAGCGTTGTCGGACTCAAATGAACGGTCAATGAAGATCTCTGCAAATTTGACACCTTCACCTGCAAGGATGCCGAGCATCTTGTTCTGGGGAGGAAGGAAATTCTCCTCGGGATATGCGGGGGTACCAAGACCGTCCTGGTTGGTAACCATTACCAGTTCGAAGTCGGTCTCCCGGGCTATGGCAGAAAGGGCACCAATCACACCAGGCATGAACTCCAGTTTTTCAAGGCTGTCGACCTGTTCGTCTTCCGGCTCCTTAAGTATGGTGCCATCCCGGTCTATAAACAATACTTTTCTCATGTGCTTCACTTTAAATGTTGGCAGGCTTATCCAGGTTTACCGGGAGACGCCATAATCAGATGAATTGTTATTATTCATGGCGACGTTTTTTATTCGCAACCGGTTCACACGGCAATGTTCTCAAGTTCACTGATAAGTCTGTTGTTTTCTTCTTCTGTGCCGGTTGTGATCCGTATGCATCCGGGGATCTCGCGGCTCCGGTTTCTGACAATAATCTTCCGTTCAGCAAGAGCCCTGTACACATAGTCTGCATCTTTAACCCTGACCAGCAGGAAGTTGGAATCAGAGGGCCAGATATGCTCCACCACCGGTAGCGATGTGAGCCGTGAAGCGAGACGGTCACGCTCTGCAATTATTGTCTGAATCCGGCGGGTCAGCCCGGGAGCCTCGTTTAACCTCTGCAGTGCCGCTTCCTGGTTTATGGTACTGATGTTATAGGGGGGCTTCATGGCAAAGAAGTACTTCAGGATGGCGGCCTCTGCGAATGCCATTCCCACCCTTGCCGCCGCCAGTCCCATCGCCTTGCTGAAGGTCTGCATGACAATCAGGTTGTCAAATTCACCGGTGCGGTACGCAAAGGATGGCTTCCCGCTGAAGTCGGCATAGGCTTCATCAATGATCACAATCCCGTTGAACTCCCTGATGATGGTCTCAATGATTTTCTGGTCCATGCAATTTCCGGTGGGGTTGTTGGGTGAGCAGATGAAGATGAGTTTAAGGGTCTCATCCTTCAGCCATGGTCTTGCAGCCCGGAGGTCAATACTGAATGTATCATCCAGGGGAATCTTGATGATTTCAATATCATTTACCGAAGCGGCCACCCCGTACATCCCGTATGTGGGGGTGAATACCATTGCCCTGTCCCTTCCCGGGTTGCAGAAGATGCGGAAGCAGAGGTCAATGATCTCATCGCTGCCGTTGCCGAGGAAGATGTTTCCGACAGGAATTCCCCTATGCCGGCTGATGGCTTCCCTCAGTTCATGCTGGCGTGGGTCGGGATACCGGTTAAGCGGCCCGTAGGGGCTCTCGTTGGCATCAAGGAAGATCCCGTCGCTTCCCTCATACTCATCCCTCGCGCATGAATAGGGGACAAGCTTAAGCACGTTTGACCTTACAAGTTTATCAGTTCGTTTCATCATCAGTTTCTTTAAAAAAATACTACACTGCTGCCGGGTGGCTTCTGTTGTCTCACATTTACCTTCATTGCTGTCGCGGGGCATTCTCCCATATCAGTTTTATCTTCATTGGTTTTGCGTGACTTTATCAAGGTATTCAAGCCTTACCGAAACTGCTGCTGCGTGTGCGCCAAGCATCTCTGCCTCTGCCATCAGTATAGTGTCAGGCCCTATTGCACGGATCCCTTCTGCCGTAACCTCCTGGAAGAAGATCCTTTTCGTGAAGCTGCCCAGGGTGACTCCGCTGTAGCTTCTGGCAAAGCCTCCGGTCGGAAGGGTGTGATTCGGCCCGGTCATATAATCGCCGGTGCTCTCGCTGCTGTAGTTGCCCAGGAATACCGAGCCTGCATTTGTAATATGTTCAGCTGCACGCATCGGGTCAGGGGTGGCAATTATCAGATGTTCAGGTGCATAACGGTTGGCAGTCTCAATGCATTTTTCCTCTGATTCCAGGAGTATCAGCGAGCTGTTTTCAAGTGACCTGGAGGCAATATCTTTCCTGGGCAGAAGTGCCATCTGACGTTCAGTTTCCCTCTCAACCAGGGTTATCATCTCATGGTTGTCGGTGAGCATTATCACCTGGCTGTCGGCACCGTGTTCTGCCTGCGAGAGGAGGTCGGCCGCCACAAATGCAGGGATTGCGGTGCGGTCTGCGATGACCATCAGTTCACTCGGCCCGGCTGGCATGTCGATGGCGGTGCCCTCAAGCTGTACGAGCTCCTTGGCGCGGGTGACATACCTGTTGCCCGGACCGAATATCTTGTACACAGCCGGGATTGATTCCGTCCCGTATGCCATGGCAGCTACTGCCTGGGCACCGCCGGCACGGAAGATGGCATTCACCCCTGCAACCTTTGCCGCATACAGTATCAACGGGTTGATCTTTCCGTCCCTGCCGGGCGGCGTGCACATGACAATCTCATTGCAGCCTGCCAGCCGGGCCGGGATACCCAGCATCAGCACAGTGGAGAACAGGGGAGCGGTCCCTCCAGGGATATATAGTCCCACCTTTTCAATGGGTGAGTCGCGGTACCAGCAGCGGACGCCGGGGGCAGTCTCGATGGCCTCAGGGAATGTGCGGAGTCCTTCTTTGGCTGCGCGGATGACCTGCGGGCCAGTGAGGCTGACTTCCGCGGCAGTGAGAAGTCCCTCATGGCCAGTGAGGCTGACTCTTCCGGGGCCGGCGCCGGTAAGGTGGAATTTCTCAATATTTGAGGCAGCCGACAGGATCGCCGTCTTAAGTGCGGGGCTTACCACAGCTTCAGACTGCTCAATCTCATCAGCTTCAACCTTCAGGGAGGCGGCCGCAAAGCCGTCAAATTTTTTCGAGAACACTCTCAGTGCATTATCTCCCTCTTCCCTGACAGCGTCGAGGATTTCTCTGACAAGCAGGTCAATCTCCCTGTTTCCGGCCGAGGGGCGTTCCAGGGCTGCCGCCAGCTCGGCGGCACCGGGGTAAAGAAGCTTTCTCATCATACGATCATTTTTTCAATTGGTATTACAAGTATCCCTTCGGCGCCGGCATCCCTCAGGCGGTCTATCCTCTCCCAGAACTCATCCTCCCTGACAACGGAGTGTAGGCTGCACCATCCTTTTTCTGCCAGGGGCAGGATTGTGGGGCTCTTCATGCCGGGCAGTATATTGCAGATCTCCTGCACGGCTGATTCAGGGGCATTGAGGAGTATATACTTGTTTTCACTTGCATTTTTCACTGCCCTGATGCGGAACAGGAGCTTTTCAAGGATCTCCCTCTTCGGACCGCTGATATTACGGTTTGCTACGATGACAGCCTGGCTCTTCATGACGGTCTCCACCTCCTTCAGGCCATTGGTGAGGAGTGTGCTGCCCGAACTGACGATGTCACAGATTCCATCGGCCAGTCCGATGCCGGGAGCTATCTCAACGCTGCCGCTGAGCTCCTCAATTTCAGCCTTGATATTACGTGACCTGAAATACTCAGTCAGAAGGGATGGGTAGCTTGTGGCCACCCGTTTGTTCATGAAATAATCAGGGCCTGTATAGTTATCCTCTTTTGGTATTGCCAGCGACAGGCGGCATCCGCCGAAGCCAAGTTGTTCAAGGATATCCACACTCCTCTGTTTCTCCAGGACAACATTCTCGCCGACGATGCCGATGTCAGCCACCTGTTGTTCAACGTATTGCGGGATATCATCATCGCGGAGCAGGAGTATCTCAGCAGGGAAGTTGCCTGCCACCACCTTCAGGGTACCGGCGCCGTTGCTGATCCTGATGCCGCATTCGTCAAAGAGTTTACGGGAGCTTTCACTCAGCCTCCCGCTTTTCTGTATTGCTATCTTCAGTATGCTCATCATGCATTTTGTTTTATGCCTGAGCAGACCACGGAGCATCAAAAAACCCGTCTGATCTGCTCAGACGGGTTCATGATATTCAGTTTTCACCACACACCATTTTCATCTCGCCTGAGAGCAAGTATGATGATGATGATGGTGATGTATCCTGTTTGTATTCATTGTCAATTGTCAGGTGCAAATATAATTATTTATTGAATTGCCGGCCCGGAATCCAAAATTATCAGTAAAAATCCTTCGGGGGCCTGAGATGTACACAGATTCTCTCACCCATTTCAGTTGTTGAGGAGGGATTAACCATGTTGAGATCCGGTGTTACCACCCCTTCCATGATAGTTGCCTCCACAGCCCTGGTGATTAATCCAGCCTCCTTCACAAGGCCGAAGCTCAGGTCCAGCATCATGGCTGCGGAGAGAATCGTTCCTACTGGATTGGCGATGTTCTTTCCTGCCGCCTGGGGGAATGACCCGTGTATCGGCTCATAGAGAGAGGTTGACAGTCCTATTGATGCAGACGGCAGCATTCCGAGCGACCCGGTGATCACGCTGGCCTCGTCGGAGAGGATGTCTCCGAACATGTTCTCTGTAACGATTACGTCAAATGATGACGGATTCCTTATGAGCTGCATGGCTGCGTTGTCAACGAACATGAAATCCATTTCAATGTCAGGGTATTCCGCGGCTGTCTCCTTGGCTGTCTCTCGCCAGAGCCGTGAGGTGGCAAGCACATTTGCCTTGTCAATCACAGTCACCTTTTTTCGTCTCTGCATGGCATACCTGAAGCCCAGGTGCACCACACGCTCAACCTCATAACGGCTGTAGGTGCAAGTATCGAAGGCTGTCAGTCCGTCCTCGGAGCGACCCCGGGGTTTGCCGAAGTAGATACCCCCTGTCAGCTCGCGGATCATTAAAATATCTGTTCCTGCCACTATCTCTTCCTTCAGCGGCGACATCCCCGCCAATGCCGGGATGCTCTTCACCGGCCTGACATTGGCATACAGCCCCAGCTCACTCCTCATCCTCAGCAGTCCTTGCTCAGGCCTTATCTTTGCAGAGGGGTCATTGTCATACCTCGGATGGCCTATTGCGCCGAAGAGGATAGCATCCGACCTGCGGCACAGGTCAAGGGTCTCATCCGGAAAGGGATTGCCTGTATGATCTATTGCAACGGCACCCACAAGTCCTTCAATGAAGGTGAAGGTGTTTCCGGTTAACTCTCCGGTGACATTCAAAACTCTGACTGCCTGTTCAATTACTTCCGGACCGATGCCGTCGCCCGGAAGCAGAGCTATCTTATAATTCATCAGCTATTTCAATTAATTTGTTGTATTCCTGGTTTGTATCGTTGCCACAGATGATGTTAAGCATCTTTTCGGTTGCCTTGATGGCTGATTCGGTCTGGTCGGCATCAAGCCCCCGCGTACGGAACTCCCTGCCGTTATGGTTCCATCTGATTACTGTTTCAACGAGGGCGTCGGTTTTTCCCCCCGGGGGAATTGAGACTTCATAATCTGTCAGCAGGGGCAGCCCGGTGCCGAGTGATTCATAAATCTTTCTCAGGGCCTTCATGAAGGCATCATATTGACCGTCGCCGGCGGCAGTCTCCTGGTGGAGGATGCCGTCAATTTCAACCTGTACGCTTGCGGAGGG
>CAYYEH010000081.1:0-2900 GCA_964470815.1 uncultured Rikenella sp. | reverse complement strand
CGGCAGTCTCCTGGTGGAGGATGCCGTCAATTTCAACCTGTACGCTTGCGGAGGGTTTAAGGCCGCAGGTCAGGTTCAGTGAGTAGTTCCGGATGAAAACCCTGTACCCTGAACGGTCATCACCAAGGACGTCTGCAATGATGAAGGGGAGGTCATCACGGGTTACACTCTCCTTCTTGTCTCCCAGCTCTATCACCCGCTCTGTCACCCTGGCAATCAGATCCGGGTTCAGTTCCAGTCCGAACTCCTCCAGGTTCTTACGGATCGTAGCCTTGCCGGACTGTTTTCCGAGTGCATATTCCCTCTTCCTGCCAAACCTCTCCGGGCTCAGGGTGCTGCAGTACAGATTGTCCTTACGGTCACCGTCGGCGTGTACTCCTGATGTCTGGGTGAAGACATTTGCCCCGATTACCGGCTTGTTTACCGGTATCCTTATTCCGCTTAACTTCTCCACCATCCGGCTGACACGGGTAATCTCATACTCGTTCACACCCGTATCAGCATTGAGATGATCGCTCAACAGGGCAATAACACTTGAGAGGGGTGCGTTGCCTGCTCTCTCACCAAGGCCGTTCACCGTTGTATGCACCCCTTTTGCCCCGGCTTTCACCGCCGAGAAAACATTTGCAACCGAAAGGTCATAGTCATTGTGGGGATGAAAATCAAAATGGACCTCCGGGTACCTGGCAGTCATCTGTGTACAGAACTCGTATGTCTGGTCAGGGTTGAGGATTCCGAGGGTGTCAGGGAGCATTATCCTGCAGATACTGCCTCCGGCCAGGCCTTCAATCATGCGGAAGACATAACCCGGTGATGACAGCATTCCGTTAGACCAGTCCTCAAGGTAGATGTTGACCATCATGCCATCGAATTCAGCCATTGACACTATTTCGAGGATATCATGGATATGCTCTTCCGGTTTTTTTCTCAGCTGTTTTTCCAGGT
The DNA here is from genome assembly GCA_964470815.1 of uncultured Rikenella sp. Taxonomy (GTDB): domain Bacteria; phylum Bacteroidota; class Bacteroidia; order Bacteroidales; family VadinHA17; genus SR-FBR-E99. Next base: position 1,955 of record CAYYEH010000081.1, on the reverse strand, counting down.
GGCGCAGTGAACCCTTGCATAGCAGGTTGATCACCCTGCCTCCAGCCTCCCTTATCCATTTCAGGGAGCTGTCGCCGTCAACGAATCCCAGGACTTCGACCCTGTCAAGCATGCCGTATTGTTGAGCCCATGAGGTTATTAGGCGCACTGCCTCCTGTTCCCCCGGAGAGACCCTTGCCGAGGCAACCTCTATACGGTCAGCCTTAAGGTCACGCAGGAGCATGGTTGCTATGTGCAGCTTTTCGGGTGGCGAGTAGGAGACACCCCGCGTCTGCTCGCCGTCCCTGAGGGTTGTATCGAGTATTTCAACTTTCACGGCTGCCTTCTTTTCTCATATGCCATTATCTCTTCTTTCATCGAAAGGAGATAATCAATGTTGTCAAGACCCTTTACAAGGCATTCCTTTCTGAACGGATTAACCGGGAAACCGGACCGGAGCCCTGCTGAAGGAACAGATATAACCTCTGCCGGCAGATCTATCCTCACGGTTGTGTCCGGCGTGGCTGTGACAAGTTCTGTCAGCAGTGCCAGGAACTCAGGTGTGACTGTAACTGTCAGCAACCCGTTGTTCAGGGCGTTGTTCATGAAGATATCGGCAAACGAGTCGGATACCACCGCCCTGAAACCGTGGCCGGTGATGGCCCATACGGCATGCTCCCTGCTGGAACCGCAGCCGAAGTTGCTCCCGGTGATGAGTATCTCACCCCGGTATTCGGGCCTGTTGAGTACGAACCCGGGTACCGGGTTTCCTTCACTGTCATATCTCCAGTCACGGAAAAGGTTTTCACCGAACCCCTCCCTGACCGTTGCACTGAGAAAGCGTGCAGGGATTATCTGGTCAGTGTCAATATTGGCCAGGGGAAGCGGAACTGCGGTTGATTCTGATATGGTGAATTCCTGTCTCTTCATCAGTTTATTGATTTTTATTGGATGGGATCTGCCTGATGTGTGATAATCAAATGCTTTGGTCTGTTTTTAGTAGTTCCGGCATCATTGTTTCAGCTTTCATCTTTTAACTGCTGCCAGTTCAGTTTCCTCGGATCCGTTATCCTCCCTGTCACTGCTGCAGCGGCTGCCACAAGAGGGCCGGCCAGCAGTGTTCTTGCTCCCGGTCCCTGTCTACCCTCGAAGTTGCGGTTTGAGGTTGAGACTGCGTATTTGCCTGACGGTATCTTATCCTCATTCATTGCCAGGCATGACGAGCAGCCGGGTTGTCTCATCTCAAATCCTGCCAGCCTCAGGGTCTCTGTCAGTCCTTCCCGTTCAGCCTGCCGTGCCACCTTCTGTGAACCGGGCACAATCAGGGCAGTGACCCCGGCAGCCTTTTTCTTCCCGGCGACAGCTGCAGTAAAGAGTCTGAGATCTTCTATCCGGCCGTTGGTGCAACTGCCCAGGAAGACATAGTCTATCGGATGCCCAAGCAATTTCATTCCGGGTTTGAATCCCATATATTCAAGTGATTTGAGAAATGAGCTGCCGGCAGCGTGATTTGCCATACCGGCAGGTGGACCTGCCTCTGATGATGACCGGTTGTTTTTTCCTTCTGAAGGTTCTTTTTCAGATGACGACCGGCGGGTTTTTCCCTGTGATCCTCCCGTCTCATCGGGAGAGGGGATAATTCCATTGACAGCCATTCCCATGCCCGGATTGGTTCCGTAGGTTATCATAGGGGGTACTTCGGAAGCGTCAAAGGTGACCTCCCTGTCAAAATGTGCTCCCCGGTCACTCCTGAGAGAGTGCCACTCATGAACCAGGCGGGCGAATTCACGGTTTTCGGATACGGAAGGTATCTGTGCCAGCCAGTTGAAGGTCACCTCATCGGGGGCGATAAGACCGCCGCGGGCTCCCATCTCGATGCTCATGTTGCATACTGTCATACGCGACTCCATGCTGAGTTTCGTGACAGCCTCACCCGCATATTCCACGAAACAGCCTGTTGCGCCGCCGGTGCTAAG
>CAYYEH010000080.1:0-11374 GCA_964470815.1 uncultured Rikenella sp. | reverse complement strand
TACCGGCGAGGGTATGTAGTCAGATTGGTTCATGAAGAAATGGATCCTATATATCATTTCTTTACTATTGTCATTTAATGCTTACGGGCAGAGTTGTTCCATCTTTTCCAAGGCGAACAACATCACCCCGGACAAGCTGTGTTCTCCCGTTACAGCCACATGGACGGTCAGTTATACCGGAGTAGATGCCGGCGGTACCCCGGTAAGCATCAGGTTTGACTGGGATAACGGGACCGTTGAGACCCGCCCGGCTGTTGAGACAGCTCCCGGAGTGTATGAGGCAACGGCAATCATAACCTATACCTCTGCAGGCAATGTATGCAATTACCATCCGCAGGCCACCCTGGTGGTGAACGGGGTTCTGTGCACCTCTTCTTCGCAGGAACAGATAGTTACGGTATGGGATGATGATGATCACAACGGGGGAGAAATGCACATCAATCCGGTGGTCTACCCGATCTGCTTTGGCAACAGTGCCAATGTCCGATTCCAGGACCTGACGCAGTTCAACTGCGTACCACCCCAGGAGAATGACAACCCTAACGTCAGTACAAGATGGATACAGTGGATATACGGGACCGACAACACCATGACCGGTATCCCGGTAACAATTGACGGGCACAGCAGGACCTTTCCCTACACTGATGACGTGATAACCCTTACCGGGCCTGTTACCGGATCGGGGGTCTGGTCTGATGTAATTTTCGTGGCAAATGATAAGCTCATCGGACAGTATTTTGAGGTCACCTTGCGTAACTGGAATTTCTGCAATCCCTATGATGACCCGAACATTCCAGGCCAGCCGCATGACCGCGACAACGGTGACCATCCGCCGGTGTTGACGACAGCAAGGATACTGATAGTGCCCTATCCTGATGCAACCATCACCCCGGTTGACCCGATGTGCGGCAACGAGCCTCCTGTAATACTTACTGCACATGACGCTGGTGGTAACTGGTCTGGCAGTGGTGTAAGCGGAAACATTTTCGATCCGTCGGTTGCCGGCCCCGGGAATCATACCATCAGGTATGAGATAACCAATGCTGACGGATGCCGCGATAATGACCAGACCGTAATCACTGTATATCCGGTTCCTGATGCAACAATACTTACCACAGGCATTGCATGTTCAACTGACCCGGTAATAGTACTCCAGGCGCGTGATCCAGGTGGCACATGGTCAGGAACGGGGGTCTCGGGCAATATCTTTTACCCTGCCGTAGCAACCGCAGGCAATCACCTGATCACATACTCCATTACCCATGCCAACGGTTGCACCGATATGGACCAGGCCATTCTTACCGTTGCCACCCCTGATGCCACCATCACGCCTGTTGACACTCTCTGTGAGAACAGCCCTGCTGTTACTCTTGCATCACATGACCTCGGTGGTGTATGGTCCGGCCCCGGGGTGATAGGCAACCTCTTCATGCCGGCCCTCGCCGGAGTGGGGAATCATTTAATCAGGTATGAGATCCTGAATACCGACTGTGCGGCATGGGATACTGTGATTATAACGGTCATGCCGCTCCCTTCAATAATTCTTGATGATCCCGGAACACTTTTCCTCAACGGCCCGCCGATGACGCTTACTGCATATCCTACCGGTGGCACCTGGAGCGGTCCGGGCATCACCGGCAGCCTGTTTGATCCGGCAGAGGCCGGATTGGGCAACCATATGCTGACATATTCAGTTCCGCCCGAAAGCTGGGGTTGCGATGCCCGTAGGGACATATATGTCAGAGTGATAATGCCGCCGATGCCGGTGGCTGATTTTGAGGGAGTCTCCTCGGGCTGTGCCCCTCTGACAGTGCATTTCATCAATAAGAGCAAGCATGGTGAGAGCTATACATGGGACTTCGGTGACAAGCAGTATTCTTCGGAGAAAAGCCCGACACACACCTATTTCGTGCCAGGCAATTATATTGTAAAACTGACTGTTCACAACATAGCCGGGGAATCTGTCCGCAACGGGATAATCAACGTTTACCAGAACCCCTCAGCCATCTTTGATGCCTATCCCACCAATGTTGTAAACAATGAGCAGATAGTGATTTTCTACAGCTATTCATATTTTGCAGAATCGTGGTTATGGGATTTCGGTGACGGGCAAAAATCCACCGAGGAGAATCCATATCACAGGTATGAGTCACCTGGTTCCTATACCGTATCACTGAATGTTTCAACAAAGAATGGTTGTATTGATTCAGCGGTAATGGAGACTCCCGTGGTGGTGGAGTGGAAAACAGGCAGCCTGAAGTTCCCGAATGCATTCAAATGGAACGGTACCGGCCCGACTGGCGGGGAGTGGACCGAGGGTGTCAATCCTTCAATGGATAATGTTTTCAGGCCATTCTTTGAGAATGTCATTGAATACAGGTTGCAGATATTCAACAGGTGGGGTGTACTCATCTATGAGAGTTACGAACTGAAAAAGGGGTGGGACGGTTATTTCGGGAACGGTGACCTGGCGTCACAGGGGGTCTATGTGTGGAAGGCGTCAGGAAGGTTTGCTGACGGAGAGTATTTTGACATGGTAGGGGATGTAACCTTTTTGCATTAGTTGCCGGTGCCAGAGCTGTCAGCGCTGCATTTTGCCAGGTTTCATTATCACACCAATCTTTTTCTTACCGTCTATCAATACTTCAAGCGGCTCCGGGAACCTGACATGCCTGAGAAGGTCATCTTCGGACACTGTTTCGGCCGAAGAAAGAAATTCATAATCGATAAAACCGTCTCCTGTTGATGGATTCACGTTGAAATAGCCGACCCTGAAGGCGGTAAGGTTCTGGAAGAAATGGGTCCCCTGGCTGGGATCGATGCGGTAGTTTTCGAGCCCTGACTCAACAATAATCCTTGCCCCTGAGATATGTTGCCATTTGATTGGTATTCCCCTCCAGACGTCTGTTGAACCCCACCGGCCCGGACCGATCAGGATGTAATTAATATCCTGGTTTATGAGCCTCTCATTGATCCCCTCAATCCTTTGGGCGATTTCAGTATTCTTTGATGCCTCGAAGGTTTCAGTCCTGACGAAAACCACATCTCTCAGGCCGGTTATTTTTCCGTTGCCAAGGGCCAGGCCTGAGTAGACAACGGTCTCATTGTGAGGGATGTTTTCAAGCCTGAACTTGATGGTTTCATAGTTTTCAACGATGGGTCTGATCTGTAAAAGATTGAAAACAACAGGTTTGTTGCCTGTAGGATTGATATTTGCGGCAAATTCTATTTCAACAGGATTGTTAAGCTGCTGCTGTCCGATTTCCAGGATTTTCTTCAGGATATGGGTCAGGGGGAAGAAATCATACCTGAGGATGTTTGCGAAAGTGATCACCTTTCTTCCTCCCTTTACCATCTCATCACGGATTATATCATCCTGGTAATCATAAGTTGAGGCAGCAAACTTCAGTGATCCGTCTTCCTCGGCTTCGGCCACCGGCAGTTTAAGAAGGTTGACGGAATCGTCAGTGCTGGGAACGAAGCTGGAAGGGTTGAGGTCGAGGGAATAAAATTCCTGCTGTGTTTCCCGGAGAGCCATACGGGTATCGGAGAGCTGGATGATCTTGCCGGGGTATTCGGGAGAGAATCTCAGCGAGACGCCCCCGTCGACGATATATTTACCCAGGCCGAAGGCCAGGTTGACGTATCCGTCCTCCGGCTTTTCAGGTTCTATCGGATAAAAGTTGACCGACCTTGCCACGCCTGAGAGTGTCGGGTAGAAACGATCGCCGTATTGTTGTCCGCAGACCTCCTGCAGGACAATTCCCATTTTCTCTTCTTCCAGCTGGTTTGCGGTAGCCTTCATATAATTGCGGCTGCCCCTGAAAAACACCGACGCAAAGACACTCTTGATGGCTACGCTGAGAAGTTCGAGCATTACGATGTCATTCTCAGCCTTTGGGATCATGTAGGTTGAATAGACTCCGGCAAAGGGCTGAAAGTTTGAATCTTCAAGGAGGCTGGATGAGCGAATTGCAACAGGGCCTGTAATTATTGAAATAAAGACCAGGAGATCCTTGTGTATCCTGTAGGGGAGCCTTGCCCTTACGAAAGCATCGAGAATCTCCCTGTCGCTGTTTTCAGACATGGCTATCCCGTATAAGTTGTTTTCAGCCATGTATTCATCGAAAATATCGGTGCTGAGAACAACAGTACGGGGTATTGACACCATGGTTTTTTCAAAGTGTTCGGAGAGATTGTGTTGTTTGATTATATGATCCAGAAATGCCAGTCCGCGTGCCTTTCCGCCCATTGATCCTTCGCCTATCCGTGTGAAGGTCAGATATTCATCGAAGTGTTCACGGTAGAAATCGGCAATGATTCCATGACCCTTGCTGCGCCTGAAATTTGCTATTGTATCAAAAATGAATCGTCGGGCCTGGTCGAGGCTGGAAAAATCGTCCAGGTGTATCTCCTTCAGGAATTCGGCCAGTGAAAAGAGGGCCCGTGCATACAGCCATTTTGAAAGATGGTTTCTTGAGAGGTGGTATCTCAGTGAATTATCTGGTATCTCAAACATTTTTCGCTGGAATGTCTGCAGGTCTGATATGCGTGCAATCTCTCTTCCGCTTTCTGGGTCAGTGAAAACGAAATCACCGAAGGAGAAGTGTTTTTTCAGCAGGTTTTCCAGGTCAGTTGCAAGGGTTACCGAGTTACTGTCAAGGAGGGCGTTGCCATATTCAGCGGTAAAATGTTCATTTTCGGTTCCCGATGAGTGAAGGATGACAGGGATATTCGGGTCATAATCCCTGATCTGCCTGAAAAGTTCAAGGAATGTGCCGTTTTTCCTGTTCTCAGCCCTGTACCGATCAATATCGCTTATCACACCCAGGAGCTGCATCTTGTGTTTTTCGAACAGTGCCACCGCCTCATCGTACCCGGTGGCAAGGAGGATCTTGGGTCTGCCCCGCATCTGCATCATTTTCTGATGCTCATTGAGCCCCTCGATCATGTATTCGCGTGACTGTTCGAGGATGATCTTGTAGAGGTGGCGCAGAAACACCGATGCAAGCCTGACTGAACTTTCAACAACCAGTATAGACTGTACTCCTTCATGGCTGGCATCCTCATCCACATTTAGCCTGTCTTCCACGAGACTGATAATGGGAAGAAGTACGTTTGTACTGCCCAGCCAGTTAAATACATAATCTATACAGGACAGTTCCTCACTGTCAAGTCTTAAGGCCACCTCCCTGGAGACGGGAGCCAGAATTACAATCGGTATGCCAGGCCAGTTGTCCTTTATCTTCAGCGAGAGGTCAAACGGATCCATATCACTTATGCTGAGCATATTTATGACAAGGTCAATGTTGCCCCTGCCAAGAACTTTCAATGCTTCTTCAGCAGAAGTGACATGGATAAACTGGGGAGGATAGCGGAGATTGAAGGAAACGTAGTCATTGAATACTTTCTCTTCGATCTTGCCATCCTCCTCCATGATGAAGGCATCATACCTGCTGCAGATCAGCAGGACATACCTCACCCTCTTCTGCATAAGCAGTTCGAAGGAGGTCTCTCTGAAGATGTTTTTCACTGGTTAAACCACTCCCTGGGCCAGCATGGCCTCAGCCACCTTGACGAAACCGCCAATATTGGCTCCGTCCACATAGTTGATGAACCCGTCTTTCCGGGTTCCGTATTTCACGCAGGTGGCATGTATCTCCTTCATGATTCTGTGGAGCCGGTTGTCAACCTCTTCGCGTGACCAGGAGAGCCGCATTGAGTTCTGGGTCATTTCGAGCCCTGAAGTTGCAACTCCTCCTGCGTTGGCAGCCTTTCCGGGTCCGAACAGGATTTTGTGATGCAGAAAAATGTTGACGGCTTCCGGTGTGGATGGCATGTTTGCACCTTCGGAGACGACGAAACAGCCGTTTTTAACCAGCATTTCGGCATCGGCGCCGTTTATCTCGTTCTGCGTTGCAGACGGGAGGGCCACCTGGCATGGCACATCCCACGGAGTTGATTTGCCATCGACGTATGTGCATCCGTATTTATCGGCATATTCCTTTATGCGCCCTCTCTTTACATTCTTAAGGTTCTTGACAAAAGCGAGCTTTTCTTCATTTATGCCGTCAGGGTCATGGATATACCCGTTGGAATCAGACAGGGTAACCACTTTAGCCCCCATCTGGATTGCTTTTTCAGTAGCGAACTGTGCCACGTTTCCTGATCCTGAGACACTGCATATTTTACCTTTCAGGCTGTCACCCCTGGTATTGAGCATTTCTTCCGCAAAATATACCTGTCCGTATCCCGTGGCTTCGAGCCTTATGAGGCTGCCGCCCCATTCGAGTCCTTTGCCGGTTAAAACACCCGTGAATTCATTGCGAAGTCTCTTATACTGGCCGAAAAGGAAACCTATCTCCCTTCCTCCTACACCGATATCTCCTGCAGGTACGTCGGTATTGGCACCCACATGCCTGTAAAGTTCGGTCATGAAAGACTGGCAGAAGCGCATGACTTCATTGTCACTCTTCTCCTTCGGATCGAAGTCGGATCCTCCTTTTCCTCCGCCCATCGGCAGTGTGGTGAGACTGTTCTTCAGAACCTGTTCAAAGGCAAGGAACTTCAGGATGCCAAGGTTGACTGTAGGGTGGAATCTCAGGCCGCCCTTATAGGGTCCGATGGCGCTGTTCATCTCAATCCTGTATCCCTTGTTTACCTGTATTTCTCCCTTGTCATCCACCCAGGGGACCCGGAATAGAATGACTCGTTCAGGTTCCGCCATCCTCTCGAGGATTTTTGCAGACCGGTACTTGGGATTTTCCAGTATAAAAGGCATCAGTGATTCGGTCACTTCCCTGACTGCCTGGTGAAACTCAACCTCACCGGGGTTTTTGGCGATAATCTTCGCCATGAATTCATCAACGGGGTTTGACATAACAGTAGGGTTTTAAGGGTTAATGGTACTTTGAATAGAACCTTTAAATTTCTATAATTCATGTCTATCTGCAAAATTTATTTACCTTTTTTTTAACTTTTATTGTTAAATTTAAATCCCCTTTTCAAGGCCTGCAGAAATGATCTGACCGGTGATGGAAGAATTATCCAATTTACAGAAGGAGATGCAGAAGCTTCTGGCTGAGAAGATTCAGAGTCAGAAGGGATTGTCCATTATTTACGCCATCAATACGATCATAAGCAAAAAACTGCCTGTAGGTGATACTCTCTCTCAGATTGCCACGGAGATACCAAAAGGATGGCAGTACTCGGAGTATGCATATGCAAGGATCAAGTTTGACGGTCACGAATACCGTCAGTCCGGCTTCCGTGAAACCCGCTGGATACAGAAGCAGATTTTCGAGACCTATGATAAGAAGTGGGGTGCCATAGATGTTTTCTACACGAAGCAGTTTCCAAAGGCTGACGAGGGTCCGTTCCTGCATGAAGAGAGACAGTTGCTTGAGAATATAGCCACTATTGTCAGCAATTACCTTAATTCCCAGCTGGCCACAGATATGCCGCCGGGGACTGACAGGTTTGCTGAGGTTACCATCGAGAGAACCCAAAGGATTAGTGAAGAGAGGAATATTGACGATGCTCTTTTCCAGATCTGCAGGAATATGCCCAGGTCATGGCAATTCCCTGATTATGCCGTGGCCCGGATTGTTTACGGCGGAAAGGAATATCTCAGTTCTGACAAGGATTACAATGATAATGAATGGAGCCTGAAGGAGGAGTTTACCACCATTGACCGAAAGTCAGGGACAATTGAGTTTTATTACCTGAAGGGATTCCCTGCCGCGTACTGGGAAACACACATGGATTCGGAGAAGGAATTGCTGTGGAACATGGCCAACCTTATCACGGGGTTCATCAACATCATAAAGGGTAACGAGATAAGGAAGCCGTCTGACAGGGATGAGAAACAGGGGGATGACTCACGGGTTGACAACCGGATTTTTTCTGCGGTAAACGAGATTTCAAAAAGCCTGAGGAACGGCCACTCCCTTGAGACCACACTGTCAGAGATCATTGAACTGATACCTATGGCATTCAGGTATCCTGAAAGGATAGAATGCCTTATCACATATGACAATGCCGAATTCCGGTCAACCGGATACATCGAGGCTCCCTGTTTTCTTGAAGCACCATTCAAGACAATCTCACCCGGGAGCGGTTCCGTCAGGATCGCCTATACGGGAGAGAAAGAAGGTGAAGGCGGAGAACCTTTCCTTGAGGAGGAGAAACAGTTTGCCGAGACGTTGGCACTGCTTATCTCTGGATTCATCAACCTCATTCACGGCCTCGACTCTGTCATTGCCACCCAGGAAGGACTCAAGGAGATCCTGTATGAAAAAACCGAACGTCTCAAGGAGCTGTCGTGTATCAACCAGACAGCATCAATACTGCAATCAGAAAAATCGGTTGAAAATGCCCTGAAACGGATAGTCTACATTCTCCCTGATGCCTGGCAATATCCTGAAAATACCGTGGCCAGGATCAGTTTTGACGGCAAAGAGTACATGTCACCGGGCTTCATAGTCACTAAATGGAGGCAGAGGCAGCCTTTCCTTACCATTGATGACAGGTTCGGCGAGGTCGAGATCTACTACACAAAGGAGTATCCTGACATTGATGAGGGCCCCTTCATGAAGGAGGAGCGGGATCTGATTAACAACATTGCAACACTTATATGCAATTACCTGAATTCGGTACAGGGTGAGGTTGCGATCAAAAAATACCGTTCAGATGAGGAACTGAAACAGAAATATGAGGCTGCCCGTGATTTCCTGCTGAACAAACGGAAACTTCTGCAGAACTTCCTGGAAAAGAATAATTATGACCGTGATATCTTTCATGACCTGATGAAGTTCAAGGTAAGGGAGATACTTATCATCTCAAACCTATATGATGCCTACAGCCTCGAACGGGAAGGCAAGTTTTCAGATTATATCCTGGGTGTTTACTACCAGCTTAACCTGACTTCCATACCAAGGATCACAGGGGTATCATCGTTTGAAGAGGCATTTGAGAAGCTCTATTCGAGGCATTTTGACCTTATTATCATCATGGTAGGGGTAGACAGGAAAACCCCTATGGAAATTGCTTCCAGGCTTAAGGCACTGTACAAGTACATACCTATTTACCTTTTACTGAACAACAATCAATATATCGGGTTTTTCCAGGGGGAGCAGAGGAGAACCAACCTGATAGACAATGTTTTTGTCTGGAACGGCGACTCCAGGATATTCTTTGCCATGGTAAAACAACTGGAGGATTATGTCAACGCCGAGAATGATACAAAGGTTGGTTACAGCAGGATCATTCTCCTGGTGGAGGACTCTCCGAAATACTACTCACGCTATATTCCCCTGCTTTATCATTGCGTGATGGAGCAGACAAGGCGAATAATAGAGGATGTGAGTACCATGGACGAGCTTTACAAGGTGCTCCGGCTCCGGGTACGGCCGAAAATCCTTATGGCATCAAACTATGAGGAGGCAGTACAGATTTTTGACAGGTACAAGGATTTCTTCCTCTGCCTGATTACGGATATCAAGTTTGAAAAGAACTCGAAATTTGATGAAAAGGCCGGATTCGAACTTGTAAGGTACATTAAATCGGAGATACCTGACCTGCCCACCATCATACAGTCATCTGACCGGAGCAATGAGCAGATGGCCAGGGACCTTAACTGTGTATTCATTTACAAGAACTCTGACACCCTGGCCCAGGATATCAGGAATTTCATCAGCTACAACCTTGGTTTCGGCGATTTTATTTATCAGGACGAGACCGGAAGGACGGTTGGCACCGCCAAAAACATGAATGAGTTTGAGCAGCAATTACAGTCAATTCCGACTGAGACGCTTCTTTATCATGCCAGCCGTAATCATTTTTCGCTGTGGCTGACGGCAAGGGGAGAAATCCAGCTTGCCAGGGAAATAGCTCCTAAAAAGATCAGTGATTTCAGGGATCCTGAAGCGCTCCGTGACTACCTGGTCAGGATAGTGAAACAGCTCAAGTATGAGAAAAACAAAGGGAAGATCGTTGATTTTGATGAGACGCTTATAACCGAGGAGAGCAACATCATTCAGCTGTCCCCTGGAGCTCTGGGGGGGAAGGGCCGTGGGCTGGCATTCATCCATACACTGATTTATAATTTTGACATCTCCAATTATGTGCCCGGGATCAATATCAAAGCCCCCAGAACTTTCATCATCGGCACTAACGAGTTCGAGGATTTTCTTGACAATAACCGGCTCAGGAGCAGGGTATACCAGGAGACAAGCTATGACAGGATAAAGGAGCTGTTCATCAGGGGCAGGCTTACACCTGTCCTGGAGAAGAAGCTGCGTATTATCCTTGAAAAAATCAGGAAGCCTCTTGCCGTAAGGTCATCAGGATTGTTTGAGGACTCACTGATGCAGCCCTTTGCGGGTATTTTCGAAACTTTTCTTGTACCGAACAGCAATGAAGATATTGAGATAAGACTGAGGCAACTTACCGATGCGATAAAACTGGTTTACGCATCAATATACTCCGAAACGGCCAGGGGTTACATCAATGCCATCAATTACAAGATCGAAGAGGAGAAGATGGCTGTAATAATCCAGGAGGTTGTAGGAGAGCAGTATAAGGAGTTCTTTTATCCTCATATCAGCGGGGTAAGCCAGTCATACAACTATTACCCGTTTGGTTATATGCAGCCCGAAGACGGGTTTGCAGTGATAGCCGTCGGGTTGGGGACCTATGTTGTTGAAGGGGAGAAGGCTTTCAGGTTTTCACCAAAGTATCCGAACCTTGAAAACAATACGCCCAAGGACCAGTACCTGAATTCCCAGGTTGAATTTTATGCCATTGACTTGAGGAAGAGAGAATTCAATCTCCTTGAAGGTGACACTGCCGGGCTGGCCAGGCTCAGCATTGAGGACGCCGAAAGGCATGGCGTACTGAATCACTGTGCATCTGTTTATTCTGCTGAATCGCGGACCATTTATCCCGGGATTGACAGGCCGGGGCCGAGGGTGGTCAATTTTGCCGACATCCTGAAGTATGATTACATCCCCCTTGCCAAATCACTGGTTGAGATAATCGATATTGTAAAGGAGGCGCTTGGTACACCTGTGGAAATAGAGTTTGCCATAGACCTGACCAAGGATCGTGACTACAGGGCTTCGTTTTACCTGTTGCAGATTAAGCCAATAATTGGCGCTGCAGTTGATTATGAGGTAAACATGGAGGAGATTGACCGGTCGGATATCCTTCTTTATACTGAAAAAAGTATGGGTAACGGCATGATTGGTGACATAAGGGATGTGATATATGTTGACCGGGATGATTTTGACAAGTCAAAGACCCTGGAGATTGCTGCCGAGGTTGACGCCTTCAACCAGGAGATGATCAGTGAGGGCAGGCAGTACATACTGCT
>CAYYEH010000079.1:9078-11378 GCA_964470815.1 uncultured Rikenella sp. | reverse complement strand
CAAAACTGGCGCGAAAGAAAAAACCACTTACCCGAAATCCGTGTAAGTGGTTGACCCTCTTCGCTCCCCAGCCAGGACTTGAACCGATGCGAGCGTTAAAAAATGATTCGGTGAATCATTTTAGCGATGCAGTCAGATTGCAGGGAGGGCTCAAGTCCTGCCATAAAAACCAAAAGCCGGTCATCGACCGGCCTTCGCTCCCCAGCTAGGACTTGAACCTAGGACCCCCTGATTAACAGTCAGGTGCTCTAACCAACTGAGCTACTGAGGAAGATTTATAGCTCCGAAAAGCGTGGCAAAATTAACCGCTTTAAACGAATTAAGCAATATCTTTGTCAAAATTTTCCCTGATGAAGAAAATCATAGGCATCGGCAATGCCCTCGTCGATGTGATGACAATAATCCCTGATGATACATGCCTCGGCCGTTTCAGCCTCCCGAAAGGGAGCATGACAATGGTCGATGCCCAACGCTCAAACGAGATCAAACAGGCAATAAACGGAATGAAGAGAACTCTCGCATCCGGCGGATCCGCAGGCAATACCATGTACGGCCTCGGAATTATGGGTGTCCACTCCTCATTCATCGGGAAAGTGGGCCGCGATGAACTCGGTAATTTCTATGAAAAAGATATGGTAGACGCCGGCCTGGCACCCGTATTGATGCGCTCAATGAAGTCACCAACAGGAACCGCCGTGGCACTGGTGACACCTGACTCCGAACGGACATTCGCAACCCACCTCGGCGCTGCTACCGAACTGATGGCCGAGGAACTGAATGACAACTATTTCAAGGGATACCATATCCTCTACCTCGAGGGATACCTGATCTTCAACCTCCCACTGGTGGAACAGGCCTGCCGAATTGCCAGAAAAAACAAAATGTGCGTGGCACTCGACCTGGCAAGCTTCAACGTCGTCAACCAGATGCTGCCTGATTTTCAAAGGATAATAAATGATTATGTTGACATCGTCTTTGCCAATGAAGAAGAGGCACGCGCCTTTACAGGCGGACTCGATCCCCGCCAGGCACTCGATGAGATAGCAAAAAAATGCGAGATAGCCATCGTCAAGACCGGACCGGCCGGGTCATGGATAAAAAAAGGCCACGAGGTCATCAGGGTCGATGCACTTAAGGTCGACGCCGTCGATACCACCGGCGCTGGCGACCTATACGCAGCCGGATTCCTTTACGGATTCTCCAACGGATTCGGCCTGGACAAATGCGGACTTTTCGGGTCAATACTGGCCGGAAAAGTAATTGAAGTCGTGGGAGCCCGCATGCCTGATGAAAAATGGGCCGAAGCAAGAAAACTTGTGAATGCCGTTGCAGAGGATTAGCCGGAGACAAAAAAGCCGCAATCCTACTTTAACTTCTTTCCTTCGTTCTTCACCCTCTGCTTTATCTCCCTGGGGGTCATCTCCCTGATTATGATACTTTCAGGGTGAATAACTTCAGTCCTTCCAACAATACGGGAATATTGTGCTCCGGTAGATTCATCTGAAGGATAAAGGATTGGCAGCAGGGGCAACTGTCCAGATGCTGCAAGCGGCACAAGATGAAGTACGAGTGTTGTGGTGACCGGAACAACAACAAGCGGATCACCGGGATAAACAGTCATACCGGAGGTCAGGTTTATTGCCCCGCCTGACAGGCCATTGTAAATCATGATTGTCCCGTCATCATGAAGTATCTCCAGGGCATTCTTTCCTGACAACCTGAAACTGGAAGGCGCATCACCCGGAAGAGCCACCACAATCCCTTTCCTGCAACAATAAACAGTATCCCCACCCTGAAGGAGGAAGGAATTTATAATTCCCTTAGCCCCTTGCTTTCCTTCCACCGGGATTGAACCGGGCTTGAGCGGGACAAGATAAATGTAGTCAGTAACCGGTTCCTTCCCCGGCCTGCCGATCGCGTAACTGACATCATAATCCAGGCTGTACCCTGATTCAGGATCAGCTACTTTGAGGTCAAAAAGGTTATGGGTTCCATATGTTACAGTTGCTTCCTTGCTCCTGTAGGCCACGGTAAAATTCACCATTTTCCTGAAGCTGATCTTCAAAGTGAACGGATAATAAGTTTCATTCGTTGCAATGAATTTAACTACCCCTGTCTCCCTCTGATCGGTGGAAAGCTTCACGGGGTCAAATCCATCGAGCCTTGAGGAGTAAAATGTTGTTTCATGATCGGTGAACTGCCCTGAAAGCACCAGCGGTGCCATGGTGAGGGCAAAACAGAGGACGAAACATTTCGCCACGTTTCCTGATGAAAATGGTAAACGATCCATATTCTTGATC
>CAYYEH010000079.1:6442-8978 GCA_964470815.1 uncultured Rikenella sp. | reverse complement strand
GAAACATTTCGCCACGTTTCCTGATGAAAATGGTAAACGATCCATATTCTTGATCCTGTTGTATTTCAGACATCCGGACTATAAATTTAAGACAAATCCCGGAAAAATGAAACAGTGATCAGTGAAACCGTCTGTGCGGAGTGTTGTCATCCGGACAGTTGCATCTGCCCAGACGTATAAACCTGTACCCGACACCCAGGGTCACCCCTGAGTTCAGGAGAGTCCTGGGGTAGTCGTCCGGAACAAGATGCACCAACGCATACTGACTGGCATACGCCCTTAACCTGATGAACATGTCAGACCTGAACCTGTACTGAAACCCCGCTCCCAGTGAGGCACCCAGTCCGGTCATGTTATCCGGTCCCGACAATGATGTCTGAAAAGAAAAAACAGGGCCTGCATCGGCAAAGAACCACTTCAGAAAATCAATTCTCGCCGTCACCGGTACTGTCACAAGGCCGAATGACCCGTGTTCATCCTCACCTCCTATCCCGGGAGCCGGGCTGGTAAAATAAAACTGATGTGAGTAGGCAACTCCTGTTCCCACACTGAAATGATCGCCGAGTATCCGTCTGAGATCAGCTCCGGCTGTAAGGTAACCCTCTCCTGTCACTGATCCTGAACCATCAAGCTCATTGAATCTGAAGATCTCATTACCACCTCCCCCTGCAAAACCGGCAATCTCACCCCACCAGGTCTTCTGTCCGCTGCAAAAGCCTGAAGCCAAAAGCAACGTAAAAAGGATCAATAATGTTTCATTTCTAAACATGCGAATAGGTTTATTTGATCAATTAATTTTCACTCTTCGCCCTGTAAAAAGCGTACCATGCGATGAATGCAAAACAGGCAAATGGTACGACAAAACCGATTGCCATGCCCGAAAGATCGGCTATCCGGCCCATTATAACAGGGCAGATGGCTCCCCCGACGATTGTCATTACCAACACGGACGACCCCTTCTTGGTCATCCCTCCGAGGTCCTTCAACCCGAGGGCAAATATCGTCGGAAACATGATTGACATGCAAAAGTAGTTGATATATATTGCAATAAGGGAAGGCCAACCGAGTCCTGCCATTACCAGGGCCATGGCCACCGTGTTGATGAGGGCATAAACCCCCAGCATCAGCCTGGGGTTGAACCAGCTCATGAACAGTGACCCTATGAAGCGTCCTGACATGAAAAAAACAAATCCCAGTGACAGCATATATGCCGCCTTCCCGGGTGAGTATGCAGGCATCGTTTCTACAACATAGTTGATGAAAAAGCTGTTGATTCCCGTCTGGGCAGCAACATACAGGAACTGGGCCACGACGGCAAACCTGAAGTGTCTCACACGGAGCAGCCCGGAATATGTTCCCCTGTCGCCGTGACTGTCATGCTCTCCCTCACGGATGTCAGGCAACCGTGTAATGATAAACATAAAGGCTATCACAATCACCACCCCTCCGATGAGCATATAAGGGAGTGCCATGGATGAGAACTTGTTAGCGCTGTCGGCTCCATCGCCTCCCAGTATTAGCATCCCGCCCAGGGCGGGGCCTATTATCCACCCGAGCCCGTTGAACGACTGGGAGAGATTAAGCCGCTGCTCCGAGGTCTCCTTCGGCCCCAGAACACTTGAATAGGGATTGGCAGCTGTCTCAAGGAAGGTCAGTCCGCATGCAATGACAAAGAGTGACAGCAGAGTAAACTCAAAGGTCTGAATGAAGGCAGCCGGCCAGAAAAGAAAGGCTCCCACAGCATATAAAAGCAATCCGGTAATTATTCCTTTCCTGTAGCCCAGCCTGTTCATGAAGAGACCTGCCGGAACAGCCATGACAAAATACCCGCCGTAGAGAGCAGCCTGAACCAGCCCCGATCTTGCCTTTGTGATTCCCAGGATATCCTGGAAGTGTTTGTTGAGCACATCCAGAAGACTGTGTGCCAGCCCCCAGAGAAAAAAGAGGCTCGTCACAAGTATAAAAGGGAGGATGAACTCGCGGGTCACCAGTTGCCCGCGGTTTTTCAAAAAAGAATCACCGGTCATAGAGAGTGATTTTATCATGCAATATTTATATAATACGTGAATTATGCAATGAATAGTATAGGCAGAATTAATGCCTGAACAAGCGGGCGTCTTCGCAGCGAGCAATCCTGATTCCGGAAAAGTTAAAATGATATATTTGCAAAAGTACAGAACAATCAGCCTTTAACCGTAGTCATCATGCGTACTCTCATTCTTGTTTTCGTCATTTCGCTTATGTCTGCCTTTGCCAGCCAGGCACCCGCCCAGCAGACAGATGAACAGCTTTTGCTTAAATATTTCCACTCTGTCAGCAGCGAAGAGATCGCCGGCTGGATGACAGAGATCTGTTCACCAAAGTACAACGGCAGGCTGGCCGGCACGCCGGAATACATGGCTTCCGCTCAGTGGGTGGCTGATAAACTGCAGGAATGGGGCGTCAGGCCTGCAGGTGATAACGGTTCCTACTTCCAATGGTTTGACCATCCTTATACAGTGGTGAATGAGATCGGCTCGCTGCAACTCCATATCCC
>CAYYEH010000079.1:0-6342 GCA_964470815.1 uncultured Rikenella sp. | reverse complement strand
GACGCCGTGGGAAATGCCGGAGGACTACTTGTTGCCGGCGGACTTGACAATGCCAGCGGAGTGATTGACATAATGGCTGCGGCCAAAGCCCTTGCCACATCAGGCATTGAGCTGAAACGAACAGTCATGTTTCTTCTAATCGGAGGCGAAGAGGTGGGTCTGCTGGGCAGCAAATTCTACACAATGAATCCCGTCTTCCCTAAAGAAAAGACCGTGACATACATTAACCTTGACATGGTGGGCAACGGAACCGGGCTGGCTGTCAGCGCCTCGGAATCATGCCAGGGCCTTACCGGATACTTTAAGGATGCGAATGAGAGGTACATACACAGGCCGATGAGAATAGCAACCTCAAGGGGGGTTTCTTACGGCAGGCCGCGCAGCGACGGGCTTGTTTTCCTGGCTGACGGTTACAGGACCATGAACCTCTCCACCACTGACGGGGTGAAACCGGTCTATTACCATCTTCCGGGAGATGATGAGACAGCCGTCACCCCTGAAATAATGGAGGATGTGGCTAAACTCATTTACCTGGCATTCATTGAAATGGCAAATGCCGGGAACCTTAACTACTGACCTTCCGCCAGAAGAGAGGAACCACGGCATTTACAGGTGTTTACTTACCGGTTCAATCACCGGAAAGGTAGCACCGTTTGAGCGTTATTTCACAACAAGCTTCACATTAAGCATTATCTCATCATTGATCGCATTGTCACCGAGGTTGGAGAAGAATTTTCCGGAACCGAACCTGACATCGTAAAGTGAGCGGTCAAATGAAATAGGCGCCATATAGGTAATTACCTCACCGCTCTTAGATTCAGTTGCGGTGAATTCCACCGGATGGGTGGCTTCCTTTATGGTCAGGTTCCCTTTTACAAGCAGTTTGCCGTCCGAGGTCCTGCTGCTTCCGGTTATAACCAGCTTTGATAGGGGGAATTTCTCCACCCCGAAGAAATCATCTGATTTCAGGTGGCCAACAAGCCTCTCACGCATTTTTTCATCCTTAACATCACTGTTCTTGATGCTGTTCATGTCAACAACGAACTCACCACCGGTGATTGCATTGCTTTCAACGGTAACCCATCCGCTCTTAAGGCCAATGGTTCCGACGTGTTCGCTACCCACCTTCTTGTCTCCTTTCCAGTCAATGACAGTAGCTGATGCGTCTGCCATGAGTTTCTTCTGGGCAGGCAGAACGCCAACCGTTATAATTGATCCCAACAGTATAAAAAATACCTTTTTCATAGTCTTCAGCGTTAAATTTCACAATAAACCACTGAACACATTATTTTGTTCAACAAATGTTGAATAAAAGTAAACGGAACTACAGCTCCGGGAAAGCAATTAACTGATTATCAGATGCTTCGGATATTCATTCCGCCACTGACCTCAAAGATTGTCCCGGCAGAATATGCCCAGTCGCCGCGGGCAAGGGATGCAACTGCTTTTGCCACATCTCCTGGAGTACCCCAACGTTTCTGGGGTATGAGTCCTTCGGCTACAAGTTTGTCAAACTTATACTTACCTCTGGTGGTCAGTTCCGTTTCTATCAGCCCAGGTCTGATTTCGTAGACATTGATCCCCTCTTCAGCAAGCCTGTCGGCAAAGATCTGGGCTGCCATGCTGAGTCCGGCTTTTGAGACGCAGACCTCAGCTGCATGGGTGAAAGAAGTATAAGTAAGAAATGATGTGACGAACATGATGGAGGGGCGGTAGTCTTTGACCTTCTCCTTCATCCATATCATTTCCCGGGCCACGCTCCGGGCAAGGAATACCGGGCCGCGCAGGTTTACATTCAGAACCCGGTCATAGCTCTCCTCGTCCATGTCAAGCAGGTCCTTCCGTTCAATCGGAGCAATGCCTGCGTTGTTCACGAGAATGTCTATCCTTCCGTAACGTTCAAGAATGCTGGAGATAACCTCATCATGCCGGTCGGTATGAGCAACGTCAAGGCCTACAGGAAAGAACTGGGCTCCCAGCCCCTCAGTCTCAGGCTGCAGTGAGAGCATGCATTCACTGTCAGGGGTACGGGCGATTGCTGCAATATCATAACCCCCGGATGCCAGTGCCAGGGAGATGGCTCTGCCGATACCCCTGCTTGCCCCCGTAATTATTGCTACCGGTTTCGAGTTCATATATTGCCTCTTTTCAGGTCAATGGCTTTTTCTTCAGGCTCAGCACAATCTCACAATCACCCTTTACGTCCGCATCGGCAATAAGGTAATTGCTCTGGTTGATCGTAGCCATGATATACTTCTTCTTCTTTCCGCAGATCATGAGGTCTCCGGCTTCATAATTGCCGGGAACGGGAAGTGAAAGCTGGATGTATTCATAGCTCCCTGACAGGTTTAAGGTGAGTCTGTCGGCAGTATGGCTATAATGGTACTTTACAAAGGCGCCGGAGCTCTTGTAGTCAATCTTCACCTCGGCTTTTTCCACTCCCGCGGTTATCCACTTGGGACAGAGGCGGACCCTCCTGAACAGCTTGTCCTTATCCTGAATACCGGCCAGCCCTTCAACAAAGGCATAAAGCATAGCCGAGGATCCCCAGCCGTCAGTAGGTTTGGCTTCGGGCGAGGTGCTTGTCTCAACCGTTGAGGGCTTTCCGTCAGGGAAGTACCACAGGTAAGTCTCACCGTTTCGCGAGATCAGGTCATAATAGCGCATCAGTATGTCAATGCCGTACTGCTCATACCCGTATTCCAGCGCTGCCCGTGCCAGTTCTCCTCCTGTAAGGGGCATGATTCCCCCGTTGCAGTATGCGCCCTTTGACAGCTTAAAGTCACCAAAAATACCTGCCGGGAATGGCGGGTCAATCGAGAACCACTCGGCAAAGGCAGAAGTGGTCTCCCGCCTCTTCATGTACTCGTTTATGATTGCGGTGGCAATGCGGGGAGAGGCTGCCCCTCTGTTGATGGCCGCAGGATTGCTCAGACTCAGCTGGGAGGACTCGTCAACACCCTCGATGATCACAGGCGTCTGCTTGACAAAATGAGTGTAGAATGATCCGTTGAAACAATGGGTATTAAGGCTCTTGCGAAGCCTCAGGGCACGGTCACGCCAGAGCGCTGACCTGACCTTGTCACCAAACATGGCGTACCAGTATGACATGAAATGAAATGCCTCATAGTAACCGCTGTTGTCCCCATGAAAATACCCCCAGTAGGTGTTTTCATCAATCTGGAACTGAAGCCAGTCATGACGCCCTGCAGTATAAGCAAAATCCCATGTATCTATGGTATACGGCCTGCGGAAGAGATACTTCTCCCGGTCAAAATAACGACCGTCCATCACGTATGTCAGTGCCCTCTCGAACGAAGGTATCAGATTATGGATGAATGAGTCATCTCCTGTAGCCTGCCATGCCAGCCAGGCTGCCTTAATAAACCTGAATTCTGTGTCGGCCTCCACGGGTGTCCTGACATATTTTGTCCAGTTTTCCCGTTCACATGGCAGCTTCTCGGGAAAAGTGGTGAAATAGTCAAATATGCGGCCGCTCCGCGCCTGGTTGTCTGCGAAGTGCCTGACAACACTGACAAGGTCCGCCTCGGTATAGCGGAGAGCCCTCATCATGTCCGAATAGTTTCTTATCCAGACCGAGCGGGCATCAGGTGACCTGTAACCCCTTATCTTTTCACCATCTATATCAAGTTCAAGGAGATCCTGCTCGAGGAACCTGCTTATCCTGGGGATAAGCTCATCAAATGCCGGAGTTCCAGTTCTGACGTACATTACCGGGCCTTTAGGTTGGTTTTAGTGGCCTTAAAATTAACAATTAATTTGCTTGATTCGTCGGGCCGGCCTTATTTTCTTCAGACCCGGTATTACCCCTGTTGTCAGTCCCGGACCCGGTATCCGTTCCGTCTTCGTCCTCCTCCTCTTCATCCTTTTCATAGAAAGGAACGGGCTTCTGCGGACCCTCATCGCGGTACCAGACAGCCAGTATAACGCCTGCGGCGGCGCCAAGCATGTGTGATTCCCATGAAATGTCAATCCTGAAACCCGGAAAAATGCCCCAGACCATCTCACCGTAAACAAATGCCACCAGCAGGGAGAGGGCCATCAGCGGGATATGCCGCCGTATGATGCCGCTGACAAAGAGAAATGACGCGAGTCCGTAAACAATACCGCTGGCCCCAATATGCCACGCCGGACGGCCCGTGATCCAGACTGCAAGTCCGGTCAGAAGTACGATCCATAGCAGAACCCTGAAAGAGACCTGGGAATAGAAGTAGAAGAGGGCTGTACCAAGTATGAAAAGTGGCAGTGTATTATTGAAAAGGTGCCTGACTCCTGAATGAATGAACGGTGAAGTGATTATACCCGTCAGCGATGACACCTTCCCCGGGTAGATACCGAGAAAATAAAAACCGGTATCAAAGAGGGCAGATGCTCCTTCCGCCAGCCACATGAAGGCCACAAGCAGAAACGGAATAAGCATGCTTAAAAGCATCCGTTTCCTTTCAACCGCTGATGAGCCCTCCGTCATAAAGATCAGGAAGATAGGCTTTACCAGCGATCCCTTCCCGGATAACGGATACCGGCCCTGCGGCGAACCTCATCAAGGGTACGGGCAAGCGAAAGGCTGAATGAGAGCGGGACAACCGGGCTTTCTGTCAGACCCCGGTCAAGACAGCTCATAACCTCGGCAGCTTCATACTGATACCCCTGGGCAGGGGGCGTAAAAATACGGTCATCAGTATCACCCGGAAGCTCAACGATAAGATGCTGGCTCCGGTCACGACCCCTGGTGAGAATGAGGTTCCCGTTCTCACAGTTGAATTCCGTTGATACCCCTCCCATGTTTGCAAATGAGCTGTAGGCTTCAGCCATCCGGCCGTCACCGAATGTAAATATCATGGCAGTACTCTCATCCGCTCCGGTTGGGGCAAATACCGATACGGCAGTCACCGAGGCAGGCTCTCCCATGTACCTGATAATATCCATCACCGGATAGATACCAATGTCCAGAAGTGACCCGCCACCAAGGGCAAGGCTGTATGTCCGGAGCTCCGGATCAAATGGTGATACGAAGGCGAAACGGCCTCTGATGTGGAGCAACCTGCCAAGCTTCCCGCTCTGCAATATCTCATCGGCCTTCAGGTATGACGGCTGAAACGGGGGCCATAACGCCTCCATCAGGAAGAGATTGCTCTTCCGTGCCTCATCAATCATCTCCGAAACCTCAGCGGCCGTTATTGACATCGGCTTCTCACAAAGGACATGCTTCCCGTTTCGCAGTGCAAGCAGGGTGTGCCCAAGATGAAACGAGTGAGGCGATGAAATATAAACCACATCCACCCCGGGGTCCGCAATCATCTCCTCATAGCTGCCAAAAAATTTGCTGAACCCGAATTCAGCAGCAAACTTCTCAGCCCTGCCGGCATCACGCGAGCCTACAGCATACAGATGAGCATTGTCAAGCAGCATCAGTGATCGCGCAAACTTGTGAGCAATGTTCCCGGTGCCCAAAATCCCCCAGTTGTATGCTTTCATATCAGTTAATTTTTCATAAAGTTACTCATTCCTCTCCTGACAACCTACCTTCCCTGAAAGAGTTCAGTTCATACATAAAAAAAATATTTTTAAAATTTTACTTCTATGTATTGCATAGTATTATTTTTATTTTATATATTTGCAATACCAAACTAACATGCATTAACAGGTACCTTATAATAAATACAATGAAAGTGACTGTCAACATCAATCTCGGTGGGTACGCGTTCAATGTGGACGATGATGCCTACGACCGTCTCCGGCAGTACATGAAGAGTCTTGAAAAGGAGTTTTCGGGTGAGCCGGGGGCGGCTGAAATCATGTCTGATATCGAGGGAAGGATATCGGAGCTCTTCAAGGCGAGGCTCAATGCCTTTAAGCAGGTTATCACCATGAAGGATGTGGAGGAGGTGATGGCCATTCTTGGATCACCGGAAGTCATAAGCGGCGGAGAGCCGGCCGGTGATGCTCCGCCGCGATCGCAGAGGCGCATGTACCGTGATCCTGACCGGAGGGTTATCGGCGGGGTCTGTGCGGGGATATCAGCGTATCTCGACTGGGATCCGCTTATACTCAGGATCATTTTTGCCGCGTTGATTTTCGCCGGCGGGTTTGGCCTGGGTCTTTACCTCATCCTGTGGATAGTCCTTCCGGAAGCAAAAACCACTGCCCAGAAGCTTGAGATGCGGGGTGATCCGGTTACCATTGAGAACATAAAGGACTCCGTCAGGCAGGAGTTTGATACGGTAAAGAAGAAAATGAACCTTTGATTTCCGCTTAAGCGGATAATTATGCTAATAACGCAATTGCCATGAATACGGACAACACAAAAGCACAGATGCGCAA
>CAYYEH010000078.1:0-11736 GCA_964470815.1 uncultured Rikenella sp. | reverse complement strand
AGGATGACGGCAAGGCACACACAATCGAGACATTCATCAAGACCAGGCCCCTGATTGTGGGAGGAAACAGTCGCGGTGACATGGACATGCTGAATGAGTCAGCAGGACTGAAAATCGTTGTCAATCCTGATGACATTACCGTCCGCGGACCGGAGGACGGCCCAATGAGCGGATACACTGTAAAAACCTACTGGGAAAAAGAAGGTGCCATAATAGTACGCTGCAATGATGTAAGAGACCCGAAGGTCAGGTTTCATACCGAAGAATGGAAGATCAGACCAAACATTGCTAACCCCAAATGATCAAAGATAATGAGAGTGAAATTGCTTTTTACAATGGCTCTGGCCGCTGCCCTTCTGTCAGGTTGCGCCCGGAAGAAATCGCCGGCGGCAGGCGGGGTACAGGATTATATGCCTGACAATGCCGTCATAGCGCACAGGGGAACCATCTACTGGGCACCTGAACTGACCGAGGCAGCCTTTCGCTGGGCCCGCAATACCGGCGCCGACTATATGGAGCTCGACCTCCACAGGTCAAAAGACAGCGTGATAATCATCATGCATGACAAGACATTCAAAAGGACTACCGATGTGGCAGAAAAATTCCCGGGCAGGGAAGCTGACCCCATAAGCAGCTTCACCCTTGAAGAGATTATGCAGCTCGATAATGGCAGTGCATTCAACAAAAAAAATCCTGAACAGGCACTTCAGAGCTTCATCGGTCAGGATGTGCTTGTTTTTGAAGATGTATTCCGCATTGCTGAAGGCAAAAGAATAAAGCGAAACGCCGACGGCAGCCGGATGTACACCCGTGACGAAACAGGAGTATATCATTTTGAATATGAGGATGATCCGGCAGATAACGGGCACAGGCCCGGAATATATATCGAGTTCAAAATACCCGATGAATATCCGCTCATTGAGGAACAGGTCTATGATGAGCTCACAAGGATAGGGTGGAACCCGCTGGAGGGAGAGATTCCACCAGTTGATGAGCCCTTCCTCAGGGACGGGAAAGTCAATGTCGGCAAAACCAGGGGAAAGATCCTTGTACAGACCTTCTCAAAGCCTGGCATGATGAACCTTAAAAGAGTCTTCCGGGAGCAGGTGCCTGCCAGCTACCTTATCGGCAATCCCAAAACCAATGAGTTTGCAAAAGAGGAGGTTACTGACGGCATCGTGGCATTCGCACGGGAGTGCGGAGCCCAGTTCATAGGAACAAACCTGGGTGATGAGAACGACGGTCTCGCTCCGGCTTTCGCGGAAAAGATCCATGCTGCAGGACTGAAAGCCAACATCTATTCGATCAATACTGTGGAACAGATGGAGAAATACTTCGGTCAGGGTGAAGGTAAAAAAGCATCTCCCCTTGCCGACGGGATGATCACCAACCGCACCGACCTTACCATTGACTTCTACCATGCACGCAAGGTCCGCGCGAACGGAACGGAAAAGAGCCCGCAGGAGATACTTGCCGATCTTGGATATAACCAGTAAAGGAAGATTAATACATGCCAGAGATAAAGAAAATCATATTACTGCTTTTCGTTGCGACTGTCGCCGCGTGCACGGGCTGCAAGAAAGACCCTCCGCAACCTGTTGATGAAGAACTTAATATAACAGGTATCTCCATACCCGCCAGCCTTAATGTGCCGGTCGGGGGCGAGGTCATTCTGACCGGAAGCGGTTTTGCGGTGAATGACCAGATAGAATTTGTGCTCACCTCCGATGCCGGCAAGGTTTACACAGCACTTCTGACCTCGGTAACCGGCCAGAACGGCACCTTCATTCTGCCCGCCGCGGTTACGTCAGGCACTTACAGGCTGACGGTTAAAAGAGGTACTGACAGCATGGTCCTCGGGACAGTGACTATCAACGTTGTGGCAGACACCTCCATACCCGACAAACCCGGAATGACGGTGAAAGGCGTGGTTTATTCCGACGGCGAGGGTGTTCCGGGAGTGGTTGTCTCTGACGGGGTGGAGGTGACGGTAACTGACAGCAAAGGGATTTATTACCTCCCCTCATCCAAACAGAACGGATTTGTATTCATCTCCCTGCCAGGTAATTACGAAATTGCCGCAAGTGACAATATCCCTCAGTTCTTTAAAAGGCTGGCAGGAGGCTCAACCGTTGAACAGCATGACTTTTCACTGGTGCAGACAGACAATAACAATCACGTTGTGCTTGCCATGGCCGACTGGCACCTGGCGAACCGCAATGATGATCTCAGCCAGTTCAGCAACGGCTTCCTGCCTGACGTGAACGCAACAATAAGCTCCTATACCTCAGCCGGAAAGAAGGTATATGGTGTTCCGCTTGGCGATATGACCTGGGATGCGTACTGGTATGAGAACAACTTCCGCCTTGACAAGTACCTGGCGGAGATGAAGAAAATCAATTGTCCGATGTTCAATGTCATGGGAAACCATGACAATGACCCTTACGTTCAGGGTGACATCCCGCCGGAGAAACCCTTCAGGGACCTCATCGGCCCCACCTACTACTCATTCAACCTGGGGCAGGTGCATTACGTGGTGCTTGACAATATCCAGTATATCAATACCGGAGGAGCACAAGGTGTGATAGGTGAAAGGAACTACAATGACTATGTCGTCGCTGCACAGACCAGCTGGCTGGCAAAAGACCTTGCAGCCATAACTGACAAGAGCATGCCGCTGGTCATATTCATACATGCCCAGTTGTACGGGAATCCGACTCTTGATGCCGGCGGTCAGCAGGTTAATAATATCGTTCTGAACAACGGCAGCACCGTTCTTTCGCTTGTACAGGATTTTGATGAGGTTCATTTTGTTAGCGGGCACACCCACATCAACTTCACGGTTGAGTCAGGCAAGGTAATGGAACACAACACCGCCGCCGTCAGTGCCACATGGTGGTGGACCGGCAAGACAGGATATGCCAATAACCATATATGCAAGGACGGAAGTCCCGGCGGATATGGTGTATGGGAGATAACCGGAAAGGATATTAAGTGGCACTACAAGGGTATCGGAAAACCGGCTTCATACCAGTTCCGGAGCTATGACCTCAATAAAGTGGTAATAACCGCAGCAGCATTTGCCCCCAACTCAACTGATGCTGCCCTTGCAGAATATGCCGGTTCATATGCCACTCCCAACGCGGTTAATGATGTACTGATCAATGTATGGGGTTATGATCCTGCATGGACAGTAGAGGTTACTGAAGGAGGTGCACCGCTCACAGTTGAGAGGGTTTCAGTGAAAGACCCGCTGCATATCATTTCCTATGAAGCTAAAAGGCTGAATGCCGGGGCCACACCTACCAGTTCATTCGTGACGGGAAACACCGCTCATATGTTCAGGGTAAGGGCCTCATCAGCAACTTCCACACTTGAGATAAAGGTCACCGATCGTTTCGGCAGGATTTACACCGAAACAATGACGCGTCCGAAGGATTTTACATGGTCAATGCAATAAACTATATATATAACTAACTTAAAACCACTAATCTATGAAATTCAAACCAGATCTTAAGATTATTCTTGCCACATTCCTGATGGCGCTGGTTATGCTGCCGGTGATGGCTCAGGAGAGGCAGGTGACAGGAACGGTGTTTGAGCCTGATGGTGTCACCCCGATCCTCGGGGCTACCGTTGTGCTCAAGGGTACTGCCACCGGGACAAGCACTGATGCCCGGGGAGCTTACTCCATCAGGGTAAGCGGCGCAAACCCGGTTCTGGTATTCCAGTTCCTGGGGTACGTAATGCAGGAGATACCCGTTGGCAGCCAGAGCGTGATCAATGTTACCCTCCAGGAGGAAGCCATTGAAGTATCGGCGGTGGTGGTTACTGCCCTCGGCCTGACACGCGAGGAAAAGTCACTAGGTTATGCAGTGACGAAAGTAAACAATGAAGAACTGACACAGGTTGTCAACTCCAACTGGCTGAGCGGCATGTCAGGAAAGGTTGCAGGTCTCACGGCTGTGGGCGCAAGCACCGGACCCATCAGCTCGATGCGTGTCACCCTCCGTGGCGACCAGTCGCTCAACTACGGCGCCAACGAGGCTCTGTTCATCGTTGACGGTGTGCCTGTACGTTCAGGAACAACGGCCACCTCATCAAGCAGCCCTTATACCAACTCGGGGTCTGACTTCCCGGTTGACTTTGGTAACGGTGCCAGCGACATAAACCCTGAAGACATAGAATCAGTCTCCATACTGAAGGGCCCGGCAGCAACAGCACTCTATGGCTCACGGGCAGCCAACGGGGCAATTGTAATTACCACAAAATCGGGTCGTAAGGACAAAGGGATAGGTGTTACCGTCAATTCTTCAGTAGTTGTGGAAAGGGCCGGATACTGGCCTGATTTCCAGACAAAATTCGGTTCCGGATCTGATATGGGACTTGAAGAATACAACTTCTGGACACTTGATCCCAGCCTGGTCGGCACAACCGACTACCCCCCGAGAAACCTTTCGCGCTATGCGTGGGGCGAAGAGTTCGGTGAGGACAAGCTCCGCTACCAGTACGAGGGAAAAAACTGGGAGACCGGGGAAATAGTAAGGACACCATTCGTTTACAAAGATGACTGGTTTACCGGTATTTTCCAGGATGGTGTGACTTACAACAACTCAGTGGCCATCAGCGGCAGCAACGGCGAAGGACAGAACGTCCGCTTCTCTGCCACTGACACAAGGAACAAATGGATCCTTCCAAACACCGGATACGGGAAGCAGGCTTACTCTTTCTCGTTTGAGACACCGGTAAACAAGTTCATTGAGTTCAACACAAAGGTGAACTACTACCGAACTGACAGTGATAACATGCCGATGGCCGGTTACCACCAGACCACGGTAATGTATAACCTTATGTGGGGATACAACTCCAACTCGATGGCCGACTGGAGAAATGAGTATTTTGAGGGCAGGTTCAATGCCATCAACCGTGCCGCCACCATCTCCGAGGGCGGGAGAAGCCTTGTCTTCGCCGGAACAGGTTCATACAACCCCTACAGGGTTCTCTATGAGGAACTCAATACTACTGACAAGGACAGGGTCTTCGGCAACATGGGATTAACATTCCACCTGCTTGAAGGACTGACACTTGATGTCAGGTCGGGTATAGATTTGGGTGTGGAGTTCCGCTCTCAGAGGAAACCCAAACTGACATACGGATGGGAAAACGGTTTCTACAGGGAGCAGTCGCTGACCAATTTTGAGATCAATACCGACTTCCTGCTGAGGTATGAAAAGACTTTCCTTGACGGAAGACTGACAACCGCCACCGCTTTTGGAGGCAACAACATGAGCTACCACTATCGTAGCAACTCGGTACAGCTTGACGAACTGGACATTGAGGGCGTATATCATATTTCAAATGTGCCTACAGGTATTTTTCCTGACCCCGAGAGCTACAGGAGCTACAAGATGATCAACAGTCTGTACGGATTCGTGACACTCGGCTGGGATGATACATATTACCTTGACATCACAGGCCGCAATGACTGGTCAAGCACACTTGCCAGAAGCAACTGGTCTTATTTCTATCCGTCGGTTGCCGCAAGCATACTTCTTGACAGAGCATTTGATTTCCGCACGAACCTGCCGGCAGTGACATTCGCCAAGGTGCGTCTCTCCTGGGCCAACGTGGGTAATGACACAGGTCCGTACTCTCTTGACCAGTACTACTCGGCTTCATCCATCAGCGGAGGATATACACTTCCTTCAACAATTCCGGACCCGATGATCAAGCCTGAGAACGTTGAGAGCTGGGAACTGGGTCTGGATGCCAGGTTCCTCAGGAACCGCCTGGGATTCGACCTTGCACTTTACAATTCCTCAACCACAAACCAGATTGTTTCGGTTGATGTTGACCCGATAGTGGGAGCATCGTCAATGAAGATCAATGCAGGTGAAATCAACAACAAGGGCATTGAGATTGCCTTGTTTACCACTCCTGTCAGGACGAGAAACTTCACATGGGACTTCAACCTCAACTGGGCCAGGAACAAAAACACCCTCGTCAGTCTGCAGGAAGGTTGGGATCCGGCCCAGCCGTTTGAGACTGACATGGGAACGACAATCGGAGGAAGGCTTCATGTTTACTCATACATCGGCCAGGAGATGCACCAGATTTATGGCTTTGCGCTAAAGAGGGCTCCTGAAGGATCATTTTACGTTGATGACAACGGCAACCAGGTAGACTGTTCAGGCATGGTAATAATAAATGCAACCACCGGCCTCCCTTCTGTTGAGTCAACAGCTGACCACTTCCTGGGTAAGGTAAACCCCGACTGGAGAGGCGGTTTCAGCACATCACTCAGGTACAAGAACCTGTCCTTCAGCGGTGTATTCTCATACCAGATGGGTGGCCACAGGTATTCGGTCACCAATGGTATCCTCTCTTACCAGGGGAAACTGACCAACTCACTTGAAGGACGCTATGATGGTATCGTTGCAGAGGGAGTCAATGTGATCTCTACGAACGAAGACGGATCTGCTGTCTGCGAGATCAACAACACCGTAACAAACAGCATCTATACCTACTACCAGGCAATAACGCTTGACCGCTACAACGGCGAGGCTCATACCTTCGAGACCTCATTCCTGAAATTCAAGGAAGCACGTCTTGAGTATGATCTGCCTGCAGCAATCTGCCAGAAGACAAAGGTGCTGCAGGGTGCAACCATCGGCGTATTTGCCACGAATATTTTCAGCTGGGACAAGTGGCCGCAGTTTGACCCTGAGGGTGGTATTATGACCGGCACCAACCTGTTCAGCGGTATTGAAGCCGGAGCATTCCCGATGACGCGCACACTGGGTGTGAACCTGAAACTCTCATTCTAAACTTAAAACAGGCAACAAATGAAAAAACTAAAAATAATTGTCATCTGCGGGCTTGTTCTCGGATCACTCTGGTCGTGTACCAAAAATTTTGAGGAGATCAACACCAATCCGAACAGGACCCTTGTGGGTATGATACAGCCCTCGGGCTTGTTCGAACCCATACTCTACAACTCGGCCAACCAGTGGCTGAACCGCACCTGGTACTACAGCAATGAGCTGGTACAGTTCACGGCTCATACAGGTGGCGTAACAAGGAGGGAACACCTCTACTTCCTTGAAGACTCAAGGGACTGGTACGGATTCTGGAACCATTATGCCTCATACGGCAAGAACATAGTCCATATGTATGACCTCGCACAGAAGGAGGGCGATCCTTCACTCGAGGCCATTGCACTGACCTTTAAGGTTCTGTTCATGGCGAACATGTCTGACATGTTCGGAAGCATTCCCTACCAGGAGGCTTTCACCGGCAGAGAGCTTGGAGGCACGCTCACCCCGAAGTTCAACACACAGGAGGAAGTTTATGAATTTCTTTTTGCAGAGCTTGAAAAGGCAAATGACATTTATGCCACCAACCCTGTCTTCCTTAATCCTTCAATGGACGGGATGTACGGTGGCAATATGCAGGCATGGAGAAAATTCAACAACTCACTGTACCTGAGACTTCTCTGCAGGGTCAGCGGGCGTACGGAGATGAACGTCGGCACAAGGATGACTGCTATCCTTGGCAATCCTGCCAAATACCCCGTCTTCACTTCCAACGCTGACAATGCCACCGTGAAATTCTCGGGTATTGACCCCTATATAAGTAACTTCGGGACAACCACCGAGAGCGATTTCACCTCCAGCGGAAGGAAACTCACACAGCAGCTGATAAAAATGACGGTTCAGACCGACATTAACGGAAACCAGATCTATGTTGATCCAAGGCTCCCGGTAATCGGAAAGAAAAACCCTAATGCACAGGTAAATCCCACCAATATCTGGAAGGGAACCGTTTCTGGCTGTACCGATCTTGAAAGAAGTGAGGTTGACAGGGGCACATCATGGCTGAATTTCAAGGTCTTTTGCAGAAGAGATGCCCCTGCTACCTACATGGATTATGCCGAAGTTCAGTTCATTCTGGCCGAGGCTGCCCTCAAGGGATGGATTACCGGCGGTCAGGGTGCTGCAAAGAATTACTATGAGGCTGGTGTCAGAGCCACTATGCAGAAGTGGTCAGAGCAGGGCGCTTTTGCTGACCCGGCAGTATCAATCACAAATGACGATGTCAACACCTTCCTGGCATCACCCCTGGGGTCATGGGACCTTGCCACGAACAAGGAGGAGTTCCTCGGCAACCAGAAATGGCTTGCACTTTTCTGGGTAGGGATGGAAGCCTACCATGAATACCGCAGGACAGGATACCCGGTCCTCACTATCGGTGGCGGTACAATCTACAATGACTATATCCTCCCCACCAGGTTCGGGTACCCGAACGTGACCATGTCAACCAACAACGCCAATGCCAGCGCCGCGCTTCAAGAAATGGGCGGTCTTAATGACATGAAGACACCGGTATGGTGGAGCAAACAGGCAATCACCGGAGGTAAATAATTATCTAAAAAGTAGCGAGATGAAAAACAAAAACATAATTAACCCCGGGAGAACGGCGCTGATCATCCTTCCGCTGTTCCTCCTCTCTCTGTTCCTCCTCTCTTCATGCAAGGAGGAACCGGTACAGGAAGATCCCTTCTTCACCATTGAGGGCGATCCCACAGGGCTTACAGTCACAAAGGCGGCGAAAACCCAGGCTTATGTGGTACGCTCCAACAGACCCTGGCAGATAGTAAAGAAGGAAGATGCCGCCTGGGTCAAGGCTTTCCCGGAAAAGGGCGAAGCTGACGGAATCTTCAAGATAATCGTGAAGGCCAACGAAACCTTTGACACGCGCATCGTCAACTTTGCCTTCGTCGTTGACGGAAAAGAGCAGCCGGTAATGTTCCGCGTTGAGCAGGAAGGAAGCGATCCGTACGTTACCGTGCCGGCAGCACTGACTGTCCCGTCAGCCGGCGGCGTGTTCTCAGTTGATGTGGCTGCGAACGTGGAATGGGAATACTCGCTCAGTGACGACTCATGGCTTACCGAGCAGTCAGTCACCAGCCAGAAAATCACATTCGTTGCTGAACCGAACCTGAGCAGTGACGAGCGTGAGGTAATACTTACCGTTACCGGCAAAGATTATCCCGTTGCCACCGGTACCGTTACCCTCAGCCAGTCATCCGCCACCGTGGTGCTTGAAGAGAACTTCAGCTGGCTGGCTTACGGAAGCGCTGTGCCCTATACCACAACCGGTGAAACCATTATCACCAACTGGACCCAGGAGCAGAAGGACAAGGGGTGGACTGCGTCACTTAATCCATTCTCAAATGACTATCCCTTGTATGCACGCCAGGGATTTGTCAAGCTCGGAAAAACAAACTACGGTGGTGACCTTATCTCACCTAAGCTGTCCAGGATAATCGGGACTCAGACCGTGCGTGTCACCTTCAAGGCTGCAGCATACGTCTCGGCAGGCGGAACAGTTATTGATTCAAGGGTCCTGAGAATTAACGTTCTCGGAGCCGGGGTTCCGAGTGTTGATATGATAATGATTGAGAATGTGCCAAATAACCAGGCTGAAGATAATGCGGGGATTGTCAATGACATATGGGATCCGGCAAGGGCTTGGAGCTTCACAATTACAGGTGCTACAGCCGATACTCAGATTCAGTTCCTGGGCAAGGCCTTTGACCTGAGGGGAGAAGTACCAACTACCAACCGCATATTCCTCGATGATATAAAGGTAGAGATAGTTTTATAAGAACTGCTTACGGTTAGTTTCAGTGGAAGAGGTGTTCATCTGCAGGATGAGCGCCTCTTTTTTTTCATATTCAGCCTGGTTTGGCATAACTTTGGTTGCACATTGAAAGGCAGAAGCCGGATGAAAGGCACCCATGGAGGAAATGAGCTATCTGCGGGACTACCGGTAGAAAGGGTTTTGGTTGAAGTGCTCCCGCAATGACAGGGAAACCCGTGTGACAGAAAGGAAACAAGGCCGATGTCTTAAACATACCAGGACAATGAAAAAGATCTCCCTGCCGTTCGTGATCGTCGTGATGACTGCAATCAGCACCTCCTGCACAACTTTTGTCCCGATGATGAAGACATACCCACCGGAGGCAACCCTTCCGACAGACAGTTCCAGGTTCCTTTTCGTCAATTTTTATGATTATACTGCCCCTGAATACATAAAAGACAGACATGCGCCGGCATACGCTGAATCAGTCAAAGGGTACACCATTGGCCTGGCATCAATAACGGGCAAAGACCCGAGGGCAACATTCATGGTTGGCGACACGCTGAAGAAAGGCTTTACGGTGATGTCAATGCAGTACCCCGAATTTAAAGATACAATCATGGCTTTGTGCGGAAAATACAATGCAAACCTGTTGGTAGCCCTTGATTCGGTGAGGGTCTGGATTGAATCGGAATTCTATATTGCCGAGGGTGATGAAGGGGGCAGCGTCATGGCCAGGGACTTTTACCTGTACTCCAATACTTATATGACGCTTTATACTTCCGGCGGTGAGATTATTGACAGGTGTGCCGGAGAGAAGAGCACATATGTCAAGTCAAAGTACACGATCTTCGGCATGATCGGAGGGCCTACCGTGGCAAGGCAGAAGGATAGGGCAAGGATGCTGGCCGAAGCTGCGGCCCGTGACTGCATTGGCAGATATTTCCCCTTTACCGAACAATACACCGGCAAGCTTTATACCGGTGGCGCACTTAACAAACCAAACCTGCTCATTATGGAAGGAAAACCGGAGGAGGCTGTTCCCCTGCTGACGGAGCTGTCACAATCGGCCTCCTCCTCCCTGGCTGATAAGGCGTCGCACAATCTGGCAATCGCCAACGAGATAATTGAAAACAAACGTATTTCCCGCGAGGTTTGGGAAAACTTCGGTGGTCTGAAGGAGTAATCAGGCAAACCTTTAAAACTACATTACTGAAACAGCACCTCTTGCGGCACGGCCTGCCTGGTAACACCTGGCCCTTCCCAGCTTACACTCAGGCTCTGGCGGTATAATCTCTGGAAATAGAGAACCTTTATCGCATGATACCCTGCCCTGAGTGCAATCCTGCCCTCATTGGTGATACCGTGGTGCAGAACATCTCCGTCCAGTGTCAGTTCATCATCTATCCAGATCCTGACGCCATCGTCAGTGCCAGCATATAATGTATAGATGCCGTCAGCAGGGACCATAATGTAACCGTCAAGCGACAGGCCAAAGTTCGCCGACGGGGCTCCGACAGGTATTCGTATTGTGTTGACAATCCCGACTGAGTCAGCTTCACCCGTAATATCTGCCACCGAACTGAATTCGCCCCGGTACATGCTGAATCGAAGGCCGGGATTCAGACTTTCCAAACCGGTAGCCTCCCGGATTTCTGTCTTCCTGAAAATACCGGACATGACAGCACTCTTCCTGCCCCCTGGCATAACAGTAACTGACTTTAGTATAATCTCCTTCTCCGGCTTAAGGGTCAGAGGTCCGGAATAACGGTCAGACCTGAGATCCGGTTCACTCCCGTCAGTGGTGTAGTAAATTACTGATCCGGGTATACCGTTTGTGAGCTCAACGGAAACACTGTTTTCCGTTACAGGGTTCAGAGCCTCGTACCCCTGGGGGTATGGCACCCTGTAGTTCAGGCCTGCAGCATCATAACGGGCATACTGGGCTGCCATACGTCGGGAAAATCCTCCGAAGTCAAGATTTTCGCGGGGTGTCCAGAGTGCTTCGGCCAGGGCCGCAAGACGCGGGAAGGCCATATACTCAACATGCTGCTCATTGGTAATGTACTCAGTCCACAGGTTCGCCTGGGC
>CAYYEH010000077.1:0-12015 GCA_964470815.1 uncultured Rikenella sp. | reverse complement strand
GGTGTAAAGGGCGAGTATTTCAGCAACAGGGAAATGAATGGCGAGCCTCTCTTTACAAGAACTGACGACATGATTGACTTTTACTGGGAGAACGACTCACCTCATCACCTGATGCCGGTAAACGATTTTGGCATCCGGTGGACCACCTGGCTGGTGCCCCCGGTTACGGGCAGGTACTCTCTTGGGGCCTGGGGTTCATCGGAGTATAAGATCATTGTTGACGGTGACACTGTTATGCGTTACCGTGGTGAGCACCATGCTTTCCACAAGGAGGTGCCGCTTGACCTGGTTGCAGGAGAAAGGAAGAAGATAGAAATACTGTACAGGAATCACAGCGGGGATGCTGACATGAAGTTGTTATGGGCGCTTCCGAGGACAGGCCTTAAAGAAGAGGCTGTCAGGGTTGCGTCGGGGGCTGATGTAATAATTGCGGTACTGGGTCTTTCCCAGAGACTTGAGGGTGAGGAGATGGGAATACATATAGAAGGTTTTTCGGGCGGTGACCGTACCAGCCTGAATCTCCCTGCAAACCAGGAGGAACTTCTTGCTGCACTGATTGCCACCGGAAAGCCAGTCATCGTCGTATTGATGAACGGCGGACCTGTTTCGTCTTCACAGGCACAGGAGAAGGCCGCCGCCGTTCTGCTGGCCGGTTATCCGGGAGTGGAAGGGGGCAATGCCATTGCCGACGTCCTCTTCGGCGACTACAATCCTGCCGGCCGACTGCCGGTTACATATTACAGCTCGGTTGATCAGCTGCCTCCGTTTGAAGAGTATGATATGGCCAACCGTACCTACAGGTACTTCTCTGGAACTCCTCTTTACCCGTTCGGATACGGACTCAGCTATACGACTTTTACCTATTCCGCCCTTGAAGTACCGTCCAGAGTAGCTGCAGGCGGAGAAGTCAGCGTGAAAGTCACCGTAACAAACACAGGGAAGATGGCCGGCGATGAGGTTGTTCAGCTTTACCTTACTGACGAGAAAGCGTCAACCCCGAGGCCGTTGCGCCAGCTCGAGGGATTTACCCGCATCACGCTTGACCCCGGGGAGAGCAGGAGGGTGGAGTTTACCCTGAAGCCTGAGCAGTTCTCAATCATAAACAACAGGGAATCCAGGGTGATTGAACCGGGCTGGTTCACAATCTGCGTGGGAGGAAGACAGCCGGGCACCGGAGAAGGGACCGGAAATCAGGGTACTCAGCCGGTGACGGCACGATTGCGTCTGACAGGGAAAACAGTTTCTGTAAGGGATTAGGATTCAATTGCCCAGAATATCTGCAAATCGTCAGCTGGTGAAATGAATTCTTCCGTCTTCCCGGGCCTTTTCGGGTTCCCGTCGCGAGAACATAAAAGAGTTTACAGACGCTTAATATTGAAGAACAAAATTAATTGAGCGGTTAAACAATCGGAAAGTAGTTCCGTTTATTGCATGTGACTGCAATAGAAAAAAACAAGAGACGCACCGGCTGGGTGGTCATTCTTACCGCGGTGACAATGGTAATAGAGATCATCGCCGGATGGCTGACAGGCTCCATGGCCCTGCTGGCGGACGGTATCCATATGGGATCGCATGTGCTGGCAATTGGCCTCAGCTGGACTGCATACGTTCTTGTACAGAAACTCTCGGCCAACCCCTCATTTACCGGCAGCAAGGAGAAGGTGCTTACCCTCTCAGGATATACCAGCGGACTTATACTGCTCATTTTCGCCGGGATGATCGTCGCCGGCGCCATAGGAAGATTCATAAACCCCCGTGTCATTGAATACCGGGAAGCCATCATGATTGCTTTTATAGGATTGGGGGTGAATATCCTCAGCGCTTTTCTCCTGCATCATGACCATGAAGAGAAGGATAATAATATAAGGGCAGCATATCTGCACGTCCTTGCTGATGCAGTGACGAGCCTGGCTGCAATTGCAGGGCTTTTAACTGCAATGATCTGGGGATTGCCTTATGTTGATGCCGTGGCTGCCCTCATCAGTTCGGCAGTGATAGTTAAATGGTCATTGGGACTGTTGAAAGACTCAGGGAGAGAACTGATTTCATAGTCTTCCTAAAAAATGTTAAATAGTCAAATTTATGAGATATATCATCATAAGCCCATTTTCAGGGCTTTAGTTTTGCCATTACCTAATTAGTGTATCTATTACACTTCAGTCTTCAGGGGGTTTGTCAACGACAAATTCCACGCTATAAGACAGTTTAGGTTTTAGGGGTTATTTTAAATACCGCTCCGGGCCACCGGGGCGGTATTCTTTAAATGCCCTGGCATAAGTGATAACCATCTGTCTGGTAAGCCGGATTGGTTACAATGGTTATCTTTGTCCGGATATTGAATAATGATGGTGCCATCAGGGTTTATAGAGCGTATTAAAACTCAGTCATACATTGATATTGTGAGTCTTACGGAGGCGCTGTCCGGACCGGCGGTGACCTCGGTTCGTGTCAATCGTGGCAAGTGGCCGCACCCTGTCAGCAAATATGAGCAGGTAGAGTGGGAGCCTGACGGGTATTACCTGCCGGGCAGGCCTTTGTTTACTGCCGACCCGTTGTTTCATGCCGGGGTGTATTATCCGCAGGAGTCATCGAGCATGTTTGCAGGCGAAGTATTCAGGCAACTGACGGCCGGAGTGAGCGGGTTGCGGGTTCTTGATCTTTGTGGTGCACCGGGAGGCAAGAGCACACATCTTGCCGGTCTGATCGGTGATAACGGATTGCTGGTGGCCAACGAGGCCATCAGGGCCCGTGCAGCGGTCCTGGCTGAAAACATAACAAAGTGGGGTACAGGCAATGTTGTTGTGACGAATGCAGATCCCTCTCGGTTTGCGTTGTTACCGAGTTTCTTCGATGTTATTGTGGCAGATGCTCCCTGTTCCGGGGAAGGGATGTTCAGGACACCTGCTGCTGTCAGGGAGTGGTCGGTACAGAATACCAGGCTCTGCAGTGAGCGGCAGCGCAGGATAGTGATGGAGGCGTGGCCTTCGCTTAAGCCCGGAGGCATACTGATTTATTCCACATGTACGTTCAATCCGGCGGAGAATGAGGAGAACGCAGCGTGGCTCAGCAGTGTCACGGGAGCCGTGTCTCTCCCACTTGTTCTTCCGGTGGGAAGCAACATTATTCCCATACGTTTCAGCGCGATCGAAGGATATGGGTTTCATCCCGGCAGGGTAAGGGGGGAAGGCTTTTTCATTGCAGCACTTCGAAAGCCGGTGGGATCAGGGCGGGAGCAGGGGCCGGGAAAGTCAAGGAAGGTTGTTCTGAAGCCTTCGCCGGAGGCATTTGCGCTTGCATGTTCTCTTGTTGAATTTGAAACAGGCAGGGTGGTGATGCAGGACGGAAGGATAACTGCCCTGGCAGCTGAGGCCTCCCTGTACAGTTTCATTGTTGAGAGGCTCCCGGTCATCAAGTCGGGTACAATGATCGGTGAGGTCAAGAAGAATGACTTCGTACCGGCTCATGACCTGGCCATGTCTGTCAGGCTGAGGGAAGCTGCATGGCCTGTTCATCCGTTATCGCGTAATGAGGCACTGGCCTATCTGAGGCTGGAGCCGCTTGACGGGTCAACAATGCCAGCAGGGAGGGTATTGCTGACCTATCGCGGGGTTCCGCTCGGCTTCGTGAATAATCTGGGTACCAGGGTAAATAATGGATATCCTCAGGGATGGAGGATCAGGATGGAGCTGACGAAGGATTTCGATGATATTTTTTAAATGATTCTTTGTTGAACTAAACTTTCACAACATATAATTGTTCTTCAGAAAAAAGATTAAAACCTATATTTATCCAAAACAATTATTTCCCCCTATGAAGACAGACATCGAGATTGCCCAGAGTACCGCCATAAGGCCGATAACGGAAGTTGCCCGGAAGCTGGGTCTGAAGGAGGATGACCTGGAACTCTACGGAAAATACAAGGCCAAGCTTCCTCTTTCACTGATAGACGAAAAGAAGGCTGCCAGGGCAAAGCTGATCCTGGTTACGGCCATTACACCCACGCCGGCCGGTGAGGGTAAAACCACCACATCGATTGGTCTTACACAGGGATTGAATCAGCTTGGCAAGAAGGCCACGGTGGTGTTGAGGGAACCATCGCTCGGTCCTGTTTTTGGCATCAAGGGGGGAGCCGCCGGCGGAGGTTACTCACAGGTAATCCCCATGGAAGACATAAACCTGCATTTTACGGGGGACCTTTCTGCAGTGGAAAAGGCTCATAACCTGCTTTCAGCGATGATTGACAACAATATCCAGGCAACTGATGGCAATCTGGGTCTTGATCCGCGTACCATATCCTGGAAGAGGGTTATGGACATGAATGACCGTGCGCTGCGTGACATAGTTATTGGTCTTGGCGGAACTGCACAGGGGGTTCCCAGGGAGACGGGCTTTGATATAACAGCTGCTTCGGAGGTGATGGCCATTCTCTGCCTGGCAACAGGTATCAGTGACCTGAAGGAGCGTCTCGGTAACATTTTCATTGGTTATACCTATTCAGGTAAGCCGGTATATGCCCGTGACCTGCGTGCACAGGGAGCCATGGCGGCACTGCTCAAGGATGCTCTGAAACCCAATCTCGTGCAGACTCTTGAGGGCACTCCGGCGATAATTCATGGCGGTCCGTTTGCAAACATTGCACAGGGTACCAATTCTATTCTCGCGACGAAGATGGGACTGTCGCTGAGCGATTATGTGGTGACAGAAGCCGGTTTTGCCAGTGACCTCGGTGCGGAAAAGTTCTTCAATATCAAATCGCAGGCCGGCAAGCTCAAGACCAATGCGGTAGTCATTGTAGCCACCATCAGGGCGTTGAAGTATCATGGCGGCGTCAGGCTCTCAGAGCTGGCAAATGAAAACCTGGAGGCGCTAGGCAGGGGATTTGACAACCTCGACAAGCATATTGAGAACATGCATTACTACGGTTTCAGGCCGGTGGTAGCCGTTAACCGCTTCAGTTCAGATACGGATGCCGAGATTGAGCTTCTTAAAAAATACTGTGAGGAGCATAATGTAAAGGTAGCCGTCAACACTGCCTGGGCTGACGGAGGCAAGGGTGCAGTTGAGCTGGCCGCTGCAGTAATTGAGGCCACAGAGGCATGCACTGACTGCTTTACACCTCTCTATGACCTCTCATGGCCGCTGGAAAAGAAAATTGAGACAATAACATCGCTCATGTACGGCGCCAGGAATGTGGAATACACACTGGAGGCAAAGGATCAGCTGAAAAAGATTACCGAGCTGGGACTGGGGAACCTGGCAGTCTGTATTGCAAAGACTCAGAAGTCGCTCTCTGATGACCAGGCCAAACGGAACAGACCCAGGGACTTTACCGTCCGTATCCGCAAGGTGGAACTCTCCTCCGGAGCGGGATTCATTGTACCTATTGCAGGATCAATTATGCGTATGCCGGG
The DNA here is from genome assembly GCA_964470815.1 of uncultured Rikenella sp. Taxonomy (GTDB): domain Bacteria; phylum Bacteroidota; class Bacteroidia; order Bacteroidales; family VadinHA17; genus SR-FBR-E99. The sequence goes on along the minus strand of CAYYEH010000077.1, from coordinate 6,604 downwards.
GCTGCCTTCAGTTCCGTCTGCGGAAAAAATTGACATTGATGACAGGGGACAGATTAGCGGGCTATTCTGATCAAAGCTTTTCCTGACATATCGGCAGCCATCCTGACGGGCGGCAGGGCTTCAAGGATGGGAGGGATCAACAAGGCGCTGATAGAGGTTGAAGGCGTACCTGTAATAAAGCGTACCCTGGCTATCCTTGAACCTCTTTTTGCTGAAATCATTGTTGCAGGATGGCCTCCCGGTGATCCGCTGCAGGGAAACGTAATCACGGTAAACGACAACTACAGAGGTCTTGGTCCTCTTGCCGGAATTGAGGCAGCTTTAAGGGTATCCCGCTCTGAAGCATTGTTCGTCTTCGGGGGTGATATGCCCTGGCTCTCGGCAGAGCTAATCAGGTTGCAGGCCGTAAACTACCTTGAGAACCCGTCGGATATCCTTGCAGCCAGGTATGAAGGACTGTCCGAGCCTCTTCATTCAATTTATCGTAAATCGATTCATCCGGCGCTGGCCATTTACCTGGAAGAGGGTAACAGTCCTGCCATTATCGATTTTTACCCTGTTGCCAAGACCAGGTTTTTCGATCTCCCTCTTACAGCAGAGACACACAGGGCTATGACAAACATAAACAGACCCGGGGATATAAAGTTCTGATTCTGTTTTTTTCTTATTTTTGATAAGGACCTAAAGAAATCAGTCATGCGTAAGTCATTCATTCTCCTGGCCATGGCAGCTGCCATTCTGGGCTCGTGCCATCAATATCATGATTACAGCAATGTGGAATGGAATGACAGGGAGCTCCCGGAGTGGGAAGACCTTGAGATAAACCACATCAATACCGTCAGGCCTCATGCCACAATGGTCAGCCATCCTGACAATGCTTCGGCGCTTAAGGCTGAGTGGCGCGAGTCGGTAAATGTTCTGTCCCTTGACGGGAGGTGGAAGTTCAATTACTCACCTGCTCCGGCTGACCGTCCGTACTGGTTTTTTAAGGATGACTTTGACACCCGTTCCTGGAATGAGATTGAGGTGCCTTCAACATGGGAGAGGGAGGGTTATGGGATAGCCTACTATGTCAACTCAGGCTACACTTTCCCCGTTAATCCGCCTTTCATTGATCATGCAGATAATCCTGTGGGTTCCTACAAACGCTCATTCACCCTGCCCGGTGAGTGGAAGGATAAGGAGGTCTTCCTCGTCTTTGACGGAGTCAGTTCAGCTTTTTATGTATGGATCAATGGGGAGAAAGTTGGTTACAGCGAGGACAGCAAAACTACTGCAGAATTCAATATCACCCCTTTCCTCAGGAAGGGTAAGAACAATATTGCCGTAGAAGTATACCGGTATTCTGACGGAAGTTATCTCGAATGCCAGGACTTCTGGAGGCTCAGCGGCATACAGCGTTCCGTATGGCTGCATGCCAGGCCAGGGACCTTTATACGGGATTATTTTGCAGGAGCGACTCTGGTGAATGATTACACTGACGGTCAGTTGAATCTGTCCGTTGAGCTTGCAGGTCATGAACGGCGGCCGGCGGGGGTGAGGCTTGAGGCGGGTCTTTATGACGGTGAAACCAAGATCTTTGGAGAGACCCGGGAGGTGGAGGCCTTTGACAGCATTGCGGTTGTGGAGTTACCTGCAGGGGTACCGGGTGTAAGGCCATGGTCTGCTGAATCACCTTCTCTCTATACGTTGGTGCTTACGCTGGCAGATGGCAGGGGCAGGGTGCTGGAGAGCATTTCATCCAGGATCGGTTTCCGTACCTCGGAAGTGAAGGATGGCCGGTTCCTGGTGAACGGGAAGGCCGTACATCTCAAAGGCACCAATATACATGAGCATGATCCCGTGCACGGGCATACGATTGACGAAGCGCTGATGCTCAGGGATATAAGACTGATGAAAATGAATAACATCAATGCTGTGCGAACCTCCCATTACCCACAGCCGGAACGGTTCTACGAACTGTGCGACGAGTACGGCATCTACCTTATCGATGAAGCCAATATCGAGTCGCACGGGATAGGCTATCACCCCGACGTCACACTGGCACATAAGCCGGAGTGGCTCGGGCAGCACATGTTCCGTACGGTCAGGATGGTGGAGCGAGACAAGAATCACCCTTCAGTCATAATATGGTCACTTGGTAACGAGGCAGGCGACGGACAGAATTTTGTGGAGACCTATAAATGGATCAGGGGTAGGGACGGCAGCAGGCCCGTACAATACGAAAGAGCAGAGAAATGGACCCGAACCACAGAAAGACATACTGACATCTGGTGCCCGATGTACCCTTCTCCTGAGGAGGTGGAGGCATATGCACTCAATGAAGGAAAGCCCGGTTTTGACCGCCCTTACATTATGTGTGAGTATGCCCATTCAATGGGTAACAGTACCGGCAACCTGCAGGATTACTGGGACGTAATTGAGAAATACGGCATCCTGCAGGGTGGATTCATCTGGGACTGGGTTGACCAGGGGATGCTTGAAACCGATGAGGAGGGTGAGGATTACTATGCATATGGAGGTGATTACGGCCCTGTGGGGTCACCCAGTGACGGTAACTTCTGCTGCAACGGGCTTGTCGGGCCTGACCGCACTCCTCATCCGGCACTGAGTGAGGTAAAAAAGGTTTACCAGTATGTAGGGTTCAGACCGGCAGACCTCAGAAGGGGACTGGTGACAATTATGAACAAGTATGATTTCACAAACCTCTCGTTCTTCACGATCAACTGGGAAGTGCTGGCCGACGGAGTACTGTTCAGCTCCGGCCACCTGAATCAGCTTAGCCTTGAGCCAGGTGACTCAGTCACGGTTGAAATACCATACGGGGAGATTGTCGCCGCACCCGGAACTGAATATCATCTTAATATGTACGTTTCAAGGGCGGATGAATGGGGGATAATTCCCCAGGACCACATGTATGCCTCGGAACAGATGCTGTTGCCCTTCATGGCCGGTGCACAACCCCCTGATGAGGAAAGCCTGGGGCTGCTTGACACCCGGACCGAAGGCTCAGACCTCACCTTTGCGGGTGAGAATTTCGAGGTAGTGTTTGATATGTCAGCAGGGGTAATGAAATCATACCGCGCGGGAGGACAGGAAATGATCCTTTCAGGTCTGAGGCCTGATTTCTGGAGGGCGCCCACCGACAATGACTATGGTAACGGAATGGAGAAGAGAAATGCGCCGTGGAGGGACGCAGGTGCAAAGGCCGTTATGAAATCGGCCCATATAAGCCAGCCGGGGCTGGGCAGAGCAGGGGTAAAATTCACGTTCGAAATACCGGGGGCCACCGGATTGATAATAGCAAACCTGGTGACAGAGTATAACGTGAATTCGGACGGGGTGGTGGATGTCACCTTCCACTTTACGAAAACAGACCTGAACCTGGAAGAGATACCGCGGGTAGGGATGCAGATGATACTTCCGGGAAGGTATACCGACCTTGTCTGGTTCGGCAGGGGACCCCATGAGAACTACATAGACCGTAAAACCTCCGCCTTCGTGGGGGTCTACGAGAGCTCGGTGGCAGACCAGTACGTGCCATACGTGAGGCCTCAGGAGAACGGTTACAGGTCTGACACAAGGTGGCTGAATATTACCGACGGAAACGGGGATGGACTGCGGTTTGAAGGTAAGCCTCTCTTTTCATTTGCCGCGATGAACTATCTTCATGATGATTTTGAGTCACCCGGGAGCCTGGCCGGTTACAGGCCTGATGCCAAACTGGTCAACAGGCATATCAGCGATGTGATACCTCGTGACCTTGTGAGGGTTAACATCGATTACGGCCAGATGGGAGTGGGAGGTGATGACTCCTGGGGTGCACGGACTCATCCGGAGTACTGCATGCTTGAGAAGGAATACCGGTATTCATTCAGGATGGTGCCCCTAATGCAGGATTGACACCACAAACGGTAAGACTGTTAAACAGAGCGGCACCGGATCAGGCAGACCGGCGCCGTTTCGTTCAGGTAATCATTTGGTTCCCTGCTTTTCAGCCGGGGTTATCTCCGCTTTAAGAACGGAGTTGCTTCCTGTGATGATGTTGTCAACACTGTATGTGAGAGGCTGAGAGAGGTATTTCCTGTCGGCCCTGACCACAATCATACCCTGTGCCGGGACATATAGTGTTGCCGGGGCGCCTTCCGGGCCTCCTGAGAGTGTCATGGGGATGTCCGATGTGTTGGAGAGCTCGAACCAGATATTCTTTCCGTCATCCTTAAAGGGAGCGCCTGCGGTGACGGCAGAATTGAACAGTGGTGCCGCGATATCTGCAAATGCGGCAATATTGTCGCCATACCATACTGCCGTGCGACGTGCAAACATTGCCTCCTTCAATGAGTCATGGGTACGCTCTCTGGCAAAGACCAGGGTCATCGGGCGGTGAGAATATTCAGATGAGGGAAACTCCTCGCTTATGACGCCGTGTATGTCACTGTTGCCCATTATTGCAAGGTTGTTGTCACGGCACATGTCCATCACCAGCGGGTAATATTCAACGTCATTGTAGTACTCAATTCCGTGCAGCCATCCTTTTGCAATAAGCTCCTCATGTACAGGGTACATCCGGGGAATGCCGTCAGGCTGCTGGCTCTTCCATCCGGGGTGATTCCACTCGATAAAGGCACCCTGGGCAACGGCTGCTTCAATGGCTTTCATGAAGTCTTCCTTAACCAGTGAATCCGGTTCAGTAATAAAAAGTGCATTGAAATGGCCCGGAGGCATCTTGCGGGTTATTTCACTACCCTTTACCAGGATCATATTGTAATTGGCTGCGGTTGGTTCGGCTATCTTCCATGCTGCACTGTGATCAGTCGGGATGTATTGTTTATGCGGCTGGTATTCAATGTGGTCAGTGATGGAAATGGCGTCAAGACCGTCGCGCCATGCCTCACCGACCCTCATCGTAGGCCATACATTGCCGTCTGAGAAAACCGTGTGCGTATGGAAATCGCATTTCAGAGTAACATAACCCGGCAGTCCCGGTACGTTCAGTATCCGTCTCTGGGCCTGCAGCGGGAGTGCCCCCAGAAGAATGATAGAGAGAAGGATGATTCTTGTCTTCATTTATTTTAAATTATTGATTTTTACTTCTGTCTGTTTCATGCTGATACTTTCCTCCACTTCAATCTGGCTGCTCGCAAAAAATGCTCCCCGGGCATTTTATTCACACCCGCCCCTCCGCTGAATATTGCCTCCTATTATTGCCTCCCATTGTTGCCTGCAGCGTCCCTGCCTTTAAGTATCAGACGGTCATAGAGGAAAAGCAGCAGGCTGGCAGCGATTGCAATGGCCGTAAAGAGCACCCATACCTTAGAGGGATTATAGGTATCCCACAGATATTGTGTCAGTTGTCCGGAGTCCATTCCGAAGAGCTCCTTTGCCCTGTTGAAATAATCGGTCTGTGTGAAGGTGTCAGAGATTTCAGGTATATCGAATCCTTTTTCCGCAACGGCTTTTTTCAGCAGGAAGAGCTTGTCAGCCATCACTTCGAAGGGTCTGCCCGAAACCCATCCCGCCCCGAGGTGACCGAGAGCTATCGGCAGAAAGGCAGTCCCCATATAGAGAGCCTTTCTGTCAGGGGGAGCAATGCCGCCCAGATATTCCTGCACCTTGGGTGATGAGGCCATCTCTCCGATACCGAAGATAAGCACACCCAGAACGATGATCCAGGGGTTGAGGTTGGCGAACATCATCCCCAGGCCGAAAGCGAGGATAAATATACCTGTCATGATGCTGTTAAGGGGCCTTACCCTGGCGGTTACGGAAGACACCACCAGCTGGAACAGTATGATAAAGAATGATGCGAGGCTTGAGATGGTGACTGTTGTGATGGAGCCTGGTTTAAGCCCCAGCGTGGCTGACATCCCGTCGAGGCTGACCCATGATTCAAGGAATACCGGGAAGGAATAGTAAAGCTGGTTATAGGCGGTCCAGAATACTCCGATAATAAGCAGGAAAATCAGGAAGCGCCAGTCGGTCAGCGTAACCCCTATGTTTTTGAATGCTATTCCTATATTTTTTATGAAGCTGTTTCCGCTCCCGGTGACGGCTGGTTCGCGGTAGAAGAAAAGAGTAATGACAAGGTTAAGGGCCATGGCGCCAATGGACATGTAGAAAACTGCATCCCAGTTATTCCTGTAGAGCAGGCTGGCGACGAACGGGCCGATGAACCCGCCGATATTCACCACCATATAAAAAATACCGAATCCGAGGGATGCTGTTTCCCTGTCAGTCACACGTGCGACAGTGCCTGAGATCAGGGGCTTAAAGAGGGCGCCTGCAACGGCAAGGAGAATGAATGCAGCGAAGATTGCGCCGAAGGACTCGAACCTGCCCAGCATGAAAAATGACAGGATATATGTAACGAATGATACCAGGAGTACCTTTTTGTAACCCACCCTGTCGGCCACTGCTCCCGTTATGACCGGGAGAAAATATAGTATCATTGATGCGGTTCCCATGATGGTTCCCTTTTCAACGTTTGAGAATCCGAGGGCCCCGGCCTCCCTGGGGGAGGTAAGGTAGAGCGCAATGAAACCGTTATAGAATGCATACCATCCCCACCGTTCAAACAGTTCAATGACGTTGGAGATCCAGAATA
>CAYYEH010000076.1:0-12094 GCA_964470815.1 uncultured Rikenella sp. | reverse complement strand
ATAACTTCGGATTCGGGGGACACAATGCATCAATTCTTCTCAGGAAATTCGAAGAATAGTGTTCCTGCTTAACAGGAAGAAGAACAACACACTAATTCACGAACGGAGAAAATTCCGCTCGGAACTCAAGAATCTTCTCGGGTTCAGACCTCTTAACCTCAGACTGTATGAAATGGCCTTCATACACCGTTCTGCAACCTATACCCTTCCCGACGGCGTCAGGGTCAATAATGAAAGACTTGAATACCTTGGTGACGCAATTATCGACAGCATCCTTTCCGACTATCTCTTCAGGCTATACCCTGAAGCCCCTGAAGGATTCCTTACGAAGACCAGGGCACGGATTGTCAACCGAGAGACCCTCAACAACCTTGGGGTCTCAATGGGACTTGACAGGCTGATCGTTTCAAACCTTGCAGTTACCGATTCCCCGCGAAACCTCTACGGCAATGCCGTTGAAGCACTGGTGGGTGCCCTCTTCATCGATACCGGGTTTGACCGGACAAGCAGGTTCTTCATTGAACGGGGGCTGAAAAAACATCTCAACCTCAGTGCGGTCCTGGCTTCAGAAAAGGACTACAAAAGCATGATACTTGAATATTGCCAGAAGAATAAACAAAAGCTTAACTTCACCTCACGTGAGAAAGCATCCGGCACAGGTATGCAGCCGCTCTTTACTGTGACACTGGAAATCAACTCTGAGGAAATAACCCTGGGAAACGGCGCCACAAAGAAAGAGGCAGAACAGGAAGCATCACTTGCTGCACTTAAAAAGCTTGGGCTTTTAAAATCATGACAAGGGAAAAGAAGATCACAAGGCATACCATTGAACGCGGAGAACCAAAACCCTTCCACTTCCTCGGTGTAGTCTCCTCTGAATCTGACTACAGACTTTCGGTGATGATCAACCGGCATCTCGGAACTACTCTCAGAAAATCAGAAGAGGAGATCATTGTTAATACCCCGTCAGGAACTCATGCCTTCTCAAAATTCATCCCCCGGGACCAGGCTTTCACACTTATATCTAACCGAAGCAACGGAAACCTGCTTCTTCGAAAACTGAAAAATATTGACTTTCTTTTACTCCCCGGAGGGAATCATGCCAGAAAGGAAGCAGATGAACTGGCTGCAACGCTGCGATCAATGCCGGAAATAACAGCAGTATTCATTTTTGACAGCAGTGAGATAAGTGACAGAAACCTGTTATTGATTGCACTTTAACCGGCCAGGTGGAGAACCTGTTGAAAAACCTGGTATGCCGGGCACACAAGAGAAAGAGGAGACAATTTCTCGCCTCCTCTTCAGTGTTAACCCTAAAACTAACCTAACCTATGAAAAAAACTCCATTTATATTATATCAATTATCGTGCCATAACTGATGCAAATATCAGAAAAAATCGGGATATCTTTCTTAAGGATATGTTAATATGTTGATTTTTAACATTTTTTTAGTATTTATTTTCTTTGTGGCATGATAAACGTATGGAAAATAGGTTGAGGCGGGGCTATGTATTAAGGTTTTAAGAGACTATTTTTGTTACATCATGAAGCGCTCTTACATCGTACTTCTTGCAGTCTTTTTTTTCCTGGCCATTTCAGCCCTGGTGATCATCCAGTTCAGGTGGATCAACAATGTTGTAAGTGCAGAGGACCAGCAGTTCAGGTTCGGGGTTAACGAAGCCCTGAAAGAGGTGGTGTCTGAACTTGAGAAGGCTGAGGCTTACAACCGGATCATGAGTGAGATCAGTCCTGCACCTCCGGCCGCCGGTTATGAAGAGACCGAAGCCCTGACAGGCCAGCAGGCTGCTGAAGCCAAGCTGCTTGAGAGGTATGGTTTTGACCCCGACGTCAGGTCAGTGATAATCAGCAGGGCCGGCTATACATACCTTCTTAATTCCGACAGCCTTGCAGTGGAGCAATTCTTTGAGAACAGCGAGCCCGATGAACAGATTCTCTCCGCAGGAGCCACAACCCGGATGACCAGCAAGATCGTTTCCATTGAAAACATAGTCAGCCGGATACTTCACGAAACACCTCCCCTTCGTGACCGCTTCACCCCGGAGGAGTTGAATAACCACATCAGGAGATCACTTGATGCTGTAGGCATTCACCTTGACTATGAGTGTGCCGTAAGGGGTGCATACGGAGACATTATCTACCGCTCTCCCGATTATTCAGACAGCGGGGTGGCAAACAAGTACCTGCGCCAGCTCTTTCCCAATGATCCGGTGCCGGGGAATAATATCCTTACTATCTACTTTCCGAAGGAAGAAGAGTATAAGTTCAGCCAGATAGCCTTCATGGCCATATCATCGATGCTGATAGTGCTGCTGCTTATCCTCCTTTCAACAGGAACCTTCATTGTCATCTTCCGCCAGAAGAGGTTGTCAGAGATCAGGAGCGACTTCATCAACAACATGACACATGAGCTCAAGACTCCTATTGCAACAATCTCACTGGCTTCGCAGATGCTTGCTGACAGCACCATCCCGGATAGCGCCCGTAATGCAACCGGCCTTGCAACTGTCATAAGCGAGGAGAGCAACAGGCTGAAAGTACTGGTGGAGAGAGTACTCCAGACAGCCATCTTCGAGAAGGGAAAACTTGAACTAAACAAACAGCCAGCCGACCTCCATGCCATCATCCTGAGAGCCGTCGATGCATTTAAGCTACAGGTAAACGGACGGGGCGGAACTATCTCCACATTCCTTGATGCCTATGATCCGGTTGTTACCCTTGATGAGACAAACTTTTTCAATGTCCTGCTGAACCTCATAGACAATGCCCTCAAATATACCGTGACAACACCTGAAATAACAGTATCCACGGCAGCCTGGCACAGGGGTATTGTCATAACGGTGTCTGACAATGGTATCGGCATCCCCCGGGAGCACCTTAAACAGATTTTCGAGAAGTTTTACCGCGTCCCGTCAGGGAACACACACAACATTAAAGGATTCGGCCTTGGTCTCAGCTATGTAAAAAAGATCGTTGAGGAACATTATGGCACCATCAAGGTTGAGAGCCAGACCGGAAAAGGAACCAGGATAATTATTCACCTGCCGAAAGAACAACCAAAATGAAACTTTCATGGGCAAAAGAGCAGAAAGGAATCCGATAATTATATTTGATGCAGGTTCCATTCGGTCATTAATTGTTAAATCAATAAGCGAATGAAAAAGGTTAGCATCCTGCTTGCAGAGGACGATCCGAATCTCGGGCAGCTTCTGAAGAACTATCTGGCTGCCAGGGAGTATCAAACCACCCTGGTCACTGACGGAGCAAAGGCTAAGGAACTCTTCCGGAAGGAGAAGTTTCATCTCTGTCTTCTTGACGTTATGATGCCTGAGCTGGACGGTTTTTCACTGGCAAGGAATATCAGGGAGATTGACCCTCACATTCCCATTATCTTCCTGACGGCGAAAAATCTGAAGGAAGACATAATTGAGGGGTTCAAGTCGGGTGCCGATGACTACCTGACAAAACCATTTTCGATGGAAGAGCTTATTTACCGTATCGAGGCCATCCTGAGGCGTTCCTCGAGGCGGACTGCCGATGCTCCGGTTGAATCCTACACCATTGGCAAATTCAAATTTGATGCCACAAAACAGCTTCTGACATACAATGACCAATCAAGAAAGCTCACCACCAAGGAGTCAGAGCTTCTTGAGCTTCTGTGCCGGCACCGGAATGAGGTGCTTGAACGTAACTTTGCTCTTAAATCGATCTGGATAGATGACAATTATTTCAATGCCAGAAGCATGGATGTTTACATCACCAAACTTCGAAAATACCTGAGCAAGGATGAGGGCGTGGAGATCCTTAATATACATGGTAAGGGATACAAGCTGCTCTGCTGAATCAGTCAATATCCCAGATAATGGCGCTGCCTGCCCGGGCAAGCCTTCCGGTTCAAAATGCGCACACTGCACAACCTGAAATAAATACCCCGCACGAAATTATTCGCGCGGGGTATGAGTCTAGGTTAGTTTCAGGGTCTTTCGACTAGTTTGGTTATCTTCCCGTCAAAGCCCAACGAGGTGCTAAGATAGTATAATTTCTTTATTTGCAATACCCTGGAAGTTTTTTTTGTTTCAGTCGAGCTTAAGAACTGCCAGGAATGCCTGCTGAGGTACCTCCACGTTGCCTATCTGACGCATTCTCTTCTTTCCTTTTTTCTGTTTTTCAAGCAGTTTCCTCTTCCTGGTGATGTCACCGCCGTAACATTTGGCCGTAACATCTTTACGCACTGCCTTGACTGTTTCGCGGGCAATTATCTTTGCCCCGATGGCTGCCTGGATAGCAATGTCAAACTGTTGTCTTGGTATCAGCTCACGAAGCTTCTCACACATTCTTCTGCCGAAGTCGTAGGCATGACCTCTGTGGATAAGTGTCGAGAGGGCATCAACCATCTCCCCGTTAAGAAGGATATCAAGCCTGACCAGGTCTGCCTTCTTATAGCCGGTGATGTGGTAGTCGAAGGAGGCATAGCCCTTTGAAATGCTCTTGAGTTTGTCATAAAAGTCAAACACTATCTCTGAAAGCGGCATGTCAAAGGTCACCTCCACCCTGTCACTGGTAAGGTATACCTGGTTCCTGAGTATTCCGCGTTTGTCAATGCAAAGCTTGAGTATGGATCCAAGGTACTCCGACTTGGATATCACCTGGGCATAGATGTATGGTTCTTCTATCTCATCAATTACCGTCACGGGTGGCAGGCCGGACGGATTGTGGACATCAACGATTTCTCCCTTTGTTGTAAGTACCCTGAAGGAGACGTTGGGGACTGTGGTAATGACATCCATGTCGAACTCCCTGTCAAGCCTCTCCTGTATTATCTCCATATGGAGCAGTCCGAGGAAGCCGCACCGGAATCCGAAGCCCAGCGCTGCGGATGATTCAGGAACAAAAGTGAGAGAGGCATCATTCAGCTGCAACTTCTCAATTGAAGCCCTCAGATCCTCGTAATCATCGGCATCGACCGGGTATATACCTGCAAACACCATCGGCTTCACATCGGCGAATCCTGAAATTGCCTTATCACAGGGCCGTGCTACATGGGTGATGGTATCACCAACCTTGACTTCCGAGGAGATTTTAATACCAGATATGATATAACCCACGTCACCGGCACTGAGCACATCACGTGGTTCCCTCTTAAGCTTGAGAACCCCTATCTCATCGGCGTCATACTCATGGCCGGTATTTACGAACTTGACCATGTCATGCGTCCTGATTGTGCCGTTGGCTATCTTGAAATAGGCAATAATTCCCCTGAAGGAGTTAAAGACAGAGTCGAAGATGAGAGCCTGAAGCGGCGCATCCGGATCACCTTTCGGTGGAGGAATCCTGCTGATGATAGCCTCTATTATCTCTTCCACCCCCATCCCTGTGCGGCCACTGGCTTCAACAATTTCTTCCCTCCTGCACCCTATGAGATCTACAATCTGGTCTTTCACCTCCTCGGGCATGGCGCTCGCCGAATCCATCTTGTTAAGTACCGGGATAATTTCGAGGCCGTGCTCTATAGCCATATACAGGTTCGAGATGGTCTGTGCCTGAATCCCCTGAGTGGCATCAACCACCAGCAGGGCCCCTTCACATGCGGCGATGGAGCGTGACACCTCATACGAAAAATCAACATGACCCGGAGTGTCAATCAGGTTAAGGAAATAGTTTCTCCCCCCGTGATTGTAAACCATCTGTATTGCATGGCTCTTGATGGTTATCCCGCGCTCCCTCTCCAGGTCCATGTCATCAAGAACCTGGTCCTGGAATTCACGCGCATCTACGGTCCTTGTCATCTCAAGAAGCCTGTCAGCAAGAGTGCTCTTGCCATGGTCTATATGTGCTATTATGCAGAAGTTGCGTATGTTATCCATCAGGGAGGACCGGTTCAATTCAGGTGCAAATATATATAATTTGGCCTTTCATTTATTGGCACCGGCACGTAACATACTGTACGGCAATTTCATTAATTTAGCAAATTACTTAAACAGGAAAGGATGATTACCCTGGCAGTGTCGGTCACTCTGCTTATCCTGGGATACCTTGTCTACGGAAGGGTGGCCGAAAGATTTTTCGGGAGCGACCCTGCGCGGCCCACTCCGGCTTACACAAAAAATGACGGTATTGACTACATCCCCATGAAGGTGTGGAGGGTCTTCATGATACAGTTTCTGAATATTGCCGGTCTGGGACCCATCTTCGGAGCTGTCCTTGGAGCTATGTACGGCCCGGTGGTCTATATCTGGATAGTCCTGGGATGCATTTTTATGGGAGCAACCCATGATTATTTCGGGGGAATGCTTTCCGTCCGCCACGGCGGGGCCAGCCTGCCGGAACTTGTGGGAAACTACCTGGGCAGGCCGATGCGGATGTTCCTGAGAGCCTTCACCCTGTTTCTCCTTGTCTTCGTGGGTGTGGCATTCGTCAGCGGCCCGGCAAAGCTGCTCTACACTATGTCAGGATTCAGCCTGACATTCTGGCTGGGGCTGATATTCTTTTATTATATCCTTGCCACCCTTCTGCCGATAGACAAGATAATCGGTTTGCTGTACCCTTTCTTTGGTGCAGCCCTCATCTTCATGGCTTTCGGGGTTCTGGGAGGGCTGGTCTTTCACTGGGCCGGAGGAAACCTCACCCTGATGGAACTTACTCCTGCCAGTCTCATCAACTTTCAGCATGATGCTGACACCAATGCCATCTTCCCCTTCCTCTTCATAGTGGTCTCCTGTGGTGCCATCTCCGGATTCCATGCCACACAATCACCCCTGATGGCCAGATGCCTGAAATCCGAAAGACAGGGAAGGCATATCTTCTACGGTGCCATGATCGCCGAAGGAATTGTGGCAATGATTTGGGCCACTGCCGCCATGAACTACATGGGCGATGTTCATGGACTGAACTACGCATTCACCCATCCGCTGGCTGACAACCCCTCCGTTAAACCTGACCCTGCCTGGCTTGTCAATGAGATCTGCCGGTCATGGCTTGGTAAGGCCGGGGCGGTCATTGCTGTGATCGGGGTGGTAGCCTGCCCGGTAACATCAGGCGATACTGCCTTCAGGAGCGCCCGGCTCACTATAGCTGACATGCTGCGACTGCCACAGAAGAAGATCTCTTCACGCCTTCTGATAGTTGTCCCGGTATTCACTCTGGCATTCATCCTTACATTCATCATGAAAGATGAATTTGCGAGGATATGGAAATTCGTTGGCATATCAAACCAGGTCCTGGCAGCCATTACCTGCTGGACCATAGCAATGTACCTCGGACTCAGGGGTAAAAGCCATCTGATGATGTCACTGCCGGCGTTGTTCATCACGGCCGTCTGCATCACCTATCTCCTTGCAGCTCCGCATTCCGGGGGCGGACTGGCAATGTCGCTGAAGAGCTCCGTGTTGATCGGGTTAACAGCAGCGGCAGCAGCATTTGCGCTTTTCCTGACTGTATTGAAGAAGAAGAAAGCAGAGACAGGTCAGTAGTTCTCCCCGGCTACTGGCATTTCCAGTTCTTTTCTCCCTTCAACCGGCATGTCACAGTTTAACTTCCCTATCTCACGGCGGAAATAGATGAATGAGATCACTGCAGCAATGAAATCAGATACCGGGTTGGCAATCCAGACTCCAGCCACACCCCAGAAGTGAGGCAGGATCATTATCAGAGGCAGCAGCACAATTATCTGGCGGAGCAGCGACAGGAAGGCTGCCAGTCTCGCCTTGCCTATCGCCTGAAAATAGTTGGAGGCAATAATCTGGAAGCCTATTACCGGCAGCATGGCACAGTAGATACGAAGACCAAGGATGCCTGCCTCACGCAGTTCCATATTGTCAGAATTGAATATACTGATAATCGTTCCGGGCAACAGCATGCAAAGCAGCCAGCCTCCGATGGCTATCAGCGTGGCATACCGAATTGCCTTCAGGATTGTCTCCTTAACCCTGCAAAACAACCCTGCACCGTAGTTGAAGCCAATTATTGGCTGCACAGCCATATTGAGGGAGATGATTGAAATCACCAGCATCATTGTTGCGCTGTTTACAATCCCGAGTGCCCCGACCGCTATGTCACCACCGTATTTTATGAACTTCGTGTTCATCACAGCAGTTACAATGCTTGCGGCTATGTTCATGGCAAAGGGTGCAAAGCCTATTGAGACAATATATCTGATTATGTACAGATTAGGGCGGAAATTTTTGAAAGTCAGTCTTGTAACACTTCTGTTGCTGCGAAAATGAAGAAGCACCCATGCTGCAAGGAAAGTGTGTGATATAACTGTCGCAATGGCAGCTCCCTTTACACCCATTCCAAACCCGAAGATGAAGATCGGGTCAAGGATTATATTCAACCCGGCACTGATGAACATTGAATACATGGCAATTCGCGGATTACCTTCAGCCCTGATGACATTATTCAGGGCAAAACCCATCATGGCCATAGGCGTACCCAGGAGGATTATCGTAAAGTAATCAGAAGCGTATTCAATGGTTTCAGGACCTGCTCCGAATATTTGCAGGACACTGTCTCGCACCAGGAATCCTGCCCCCATCAGCACCACCCCCAGTAAAAGTGAGAGGAAGAACGCATTGCCCAGAATGCGGTTGGCTCTGTCAAAATCCTTCTCGCCGAGGCTCAGTGAGATGCGTACTGCCGAACCCATTCCCACCAGCATACCGAAGGCCATTATGATGATCATCAACGGAAAGACAACTGTCAGTCCTGACAGTGCCAGGGCATCCACCCCCTGACCGATGTAGATTCGGTCAACCACATTATAAAGTGCATTGGCCATCATGCTGGCAAATGCAGGCAGGAAGTATTTCCACATCAGCTTCCCTGTCTTCTCATGCTCAAGCTCGTAAACCTGCCGGGGATCATTCATAAATGCAAAGATGGGAGAAAAGAGGCAATAGGCAGTGGGCAACAGGCAGCAGATTTAAAAAAAACTGCCCCGGAGTTCCGGGGCAGCCTTGCAATTTAAATCAATAAGCTATTTCTTTTTACATCATTCCGGGCATACCTCCGCCGCCCATTGCAGGGTTAGGCATTGGATTATCCTCCTTCTCCTCAACAACAACTGCCTCGGTTGTAAGGAACATACCGGCTATTGATGCTGCATTCTCGAGAGCAATTCTTGCAACCTTTGAAGGATCAATGACACCGGCCTTGTAGAGATGCTCAAACTTGTCAGTCTGGGCATTGTAGCCATAGTCCTCCTTGCCTTCGCGTACTTTCTGGACAATCACCGCACCTTCCTTGCCTGCATTGACAACTATCTGGCGCAGAGGCTCCTCGATAGCCCTCTTCACTATCTCGATGCCGGTATTCTGGTCTTCGTTTTCACCCTTGAGTGCCTCGAGTGCGGGAATAGCGCGGATGTAACCGACGCCACCGCCGGGGATGATACCCTCTTCAATGGCAGCACGGGTTGCATGAAGAGCATCGTCAACACGGTCTTTCTTCTCTTTCATCTCAACCTCTGATGCGGCTCCGATATACAGTACTGCGACACCGCCTGCCAGCTTGGCAAGTCTCTCCTGAAGCTTCTCCTTATCATAGTCAGAGGTGGTGGTTGATATCTGCTGCTTGATCTGGTTGATACGTGCCTGGATCATATCCTTGTCGCCTGCGCCGTTGACAATGGTTGTGTTCTCCTTGTTAACGGTCACTTTGTCAGCCAGGCCAAGATCAGCCATTGTGGCATTCTCCAATTTCATACCCCTCTCCTCGGAGATAACTGTACCGCCGGTCAGAATGGCTATATCCTCAAGCATCTCCTTCCTCCTGTCACCAAAGCCCGGAGCCTTGACTGCACAAACCTTCAGTGAGCCCCTGAGGCGGTTCACCACGAGGGTTGCAAGAGCTTCGCCCTCAACATCCTCGGCAATGATCATCAGACCTCGGCCGCTGCGGGCTGTCTCTTCCAGTATCGGGAGAAGATCCTTCATTGATGAAATCTTCTTGTCATGAATAAGGATATAGGGATTTTCCATATCGACTTCCATTTTGTCAGGATTGGTGACAAAATAAGCAGAGATGTATCCGCGGTCAAACTGCATACCTTCAACAACCTCAACTTTGGTTTCGGTACCTTTTGCCTCCTCAACGGTGATAACACCTTCTTTCTTAACCTTATCCATTGCAGTGGCGATGAGCTTGCCAATCTCCTCATCATTGTTTGCAGAGATCCTTGCAACCTGCTCGATCTTCTTTAGATCGTCGCCAACAGTCTGTGACTGGCTCTTCAGGCTCTCAACAACTTTAGCTACAGCCTTGTCGATACCTCTCTTGAGGTCCATCGGGTTGGCACCTGCAGTAACGTTCTTGAGTCCGACGCTGATAATGCTCTGCGCCAGAACGGTAGCTGTCGTGGTTCCGTCACCGGCGTTGTCTGCGGTCTTGGAGGCAACTTCCTTGACCATCTGTGCACCCATGTTTTTATAAGGATCTGAAAGTTCGATTTCCTTGGCTACCGTAACACCATCCTTGGTTATCTGGGGAGCCCCGAATTTCTTCTCAAGCACAACATTGCGGCCCTTGGGACCCAGGGTTACCTTTACTGTGTCTGCAAGCTGATCAACACCTTCTTTCAGGAGGGCGCGTGCTTCAATATTGAATTTTATTTCCTTTGACATTGTTATTCTTTTTTAAGGTTTACGAAATATAGAGAACATCAGATTGTGAAAGAAGGAGATAGTCTGTACCATCGATATTGATCTCCTGGCCGGAGTATTTGCCATAGAGAACGACATCTCCCTTTTTAAGCTCCATTTCTTCATCCTTCTTCGGTGCACCTACAAGTATTACGGTGCCTGCACGCGGTTTTTCCTTTGCTGAGTCCGGAATAATGATGCCGCTGGCGGTCTTTTCTTCAGCCTCATGAGGCTTAACGAGAACTTTGCCTGCCAGCACTTTTCCTTTTAATTCTGCCATTGCTAGTAGTTTTATAGTTAAACAATATTTTCCTGCATCTCGATTTCATATTCTGTGCCAAATGACAAATGACAAAAAAAGAGTGTCAGTTCATGACAAACTGACACTCCCGGTTCGTTGTGATGTCACTTTTATTCGTTTCCGCCTTCCGGCTGTTTTTCAACTGGTGTCTGGGTGGGAAGCACTGGTATTGCGTTGGGATCCTGTGCCCTCTCTATTGACGACTTGATGACCGATTCCTTGCCTCCCTGTCCTCTCGGGATGGCTGCAGTGGCTGCCAGAGACAGTATAAGAATGGCAGCTCCAAGGGTCCAGGTAGACTTCTCAAGAAAGTCCGCTGTCTTTCGGACACCCATCGACTGTCCGGCTGAGGTAAAGTTTGATGCAAGTCCGCCTCCCTTGGAGTTCTGTACCAGCACAACCATAATGACCAGCAAACAAGCAATGATTACCAGGATTGAGATGAAAATATAGATTCCCATTTTTGTACTATTTTATTAACTCGTTGATCTTTTCAATACGGCTTGCAAAGTAAGCACTTTTTTCCGGATATTGCAACGAGAGCTTTTCATAAATATTAATTGCCTTTGAATAATAGCCCTGGTTGACATAAATCTTTGCCAGTGTTTCTGTTATGAACTTTCCGTGCTCCTCGGTGCTTGCCTCAGAGAGATCCTTTACCGGCTGAGTCCCACCGGGGACCATCCTTTCAATTGTAGGACTGGTCCGGATAAACCTGTCTATAAGATCAGTCTGGGAAAACCCTTCTGATGACTTCTCCTCTATTGAGGGTTCTTCAGTTATCAGCTCCAGAAGCTCCTCGTCCCCGGGTTCAGATTCATCCTCTGATTCAACCTCCGGCTCCGGCTGCCAATCAATCACAACCTCCGGCTCCGGCTGCAGGTCAGGCCCGGGAGCAGCCTCCGTATAAGCCTCCGGCTCGTCCCGGGGTTCAATCATCGTGGCGCTGATATGTTCAAGTTCCCTGAGGCGGGCTTCAATCTCTGCTATCAGTTCCTCCCTGGTCCGCTGACGCGGGGTCTCAGGAGATCCTTCCCCCGGTAGCAGAGACTCAGGCTCAGCAACAGGTTGTCCTTGAGTTTCTGTCACAGATTCAGGGGTTATGTCAGTTGCCGCAACAGGCTCCGGGACAGTTTCA
>CAYYEH010000075.1:0-12822 GCA_964470815.1 uncultured Rikenella sp. | reverse complement strand
GGCATCTCGCAGACCGACCTGTATTCTATGGTTATTGAAGACCTCTTCTGATTCCCTCTACTGCCTGAATTCACTCTCAAAGGTTTCGAATCTGTAGGAGTCTATTGGTGCGCAGGTGCACACCAGGTTGCGGTCTCCGTAACCATTATCAACCCGTCCGACCGTAGGCCAGAATTTATTCTCGGCTATCCACGCAAGCGGGTATGCGGCCTTTTCACGCGGATAGGCATGTTTCCAGTTGTCAGAGATAACTGCTGTGGCAGTATGGGGGGCATTCTTAAGGACGTTATCCTCCCTGTCAGCCTTGCCTGTCCTCACCTCCTCTATCTCGTTCCAGATGCTCTTCATGGCATCTATAAACCTGTCAAGCTCGGCCTTTGGCTCCGACTCGGTAGGCTCAACCATAAGCGTACCATGCACGGGGAATGAGAGTGTCGGGGCATGAAAACCGTAGTCCATCAGTCTCTTGGCAATATCTGACTCATCGATGCCGGCATCCCTGAAGCCTCTGCAGTCAAGTATCATTTCATGGGCGCAGCGGCCGTTGGTGCCGGTATAGAGCACCTTATACTTTCCCTCAAGCTTTGAGGAGATATAGTTGGCGTTGAGTATGGCATAAACAGTAGATTTTGTCAGCCCTTCAGCGCCCAGCATCATGACATATGCATGGCTGATGGTCAGCACGTGGGCGCTGCCGAAAGGCGCTGCTGCCACTGCCGTGATGCCATGGCTGCCCCCTGTCTTCACCACCGGGTGTGAGGGAAGAAACTCAGCAAGCTTCGAGTTGCAGAGGATGGGACCCATACCAGGGCCGCCGCCGCCATGAGGTATGGAAAAAGTCTTGTGCAGGTTGAGATGGCAGACGTCAGCACCGATGTGACCCGGACTGGTCAGTCCGACCTGGGCGTTCATGTTGGCACCGTCCATATAGACAAGACCACCGTTCTCATGAACAATCTTTATCATCTCCCTGATAGCCTCCTCAAAAACACCATGTGTGGACGGGTAGGTAATCATCGCGGAGCTGAGGTTATCCCGATGCTCAACAGCTTTCTTTTTAAGGTCCTCAACACTGATGTTTCCCTTTTCGTCACACTCCACAACAACCACTTTCATGCCGGCCATCGCTGCGCTTGCAGGGTTGGTGCCATGCGCTGATGATGGTATCAGTGCCACATCCCTGTGTCCCTCGTTGCGGCTGATATGGTACTGCCTGATCACCA
The DNA here is from genome assembly GCA_964470815.1 of uncultured Rikenella sp. Lineage (GTDB taxonomy): Bacteria > Bacteroidota > Bacteroidia > Bacteroidales > VadinHA17 > SR-FBR-E99. The sequence continues at coordinate 11,599 of CAYYEH010000075.1, read as the reverse complement.
TCAGACCGGCATATTCACCTGCCGCACCGGAGTTGGGCTGGAATGATACCGCTTCAAATCCTGTTATCTCCTTCAGCGCCTCACCCAGCTCTTCCATAACCTTAAGGTAACCCTCCGCCTGGGCAGCCGGAACGAAGGGGTGAATGCCCCCGAATTCTGGCCAGCTCATGGCAAACATCGCTGCAGCAGGATTAAGTTTCATGGTACATGACCCCAGAGGTATCATGCCGTTTGCCAGCGAGAAGTCCTTCCGCTCGAGCATCTTGATGTAACGCATCATGTCAGTCTCGCTGTGGTAAGTGTTGAAAGTGCGCTCTTTCAGGAATTCCGACTTGCGGTGATATTTCTCATCGATGCAGAAGCACTCGCACAGCGATGTGACCTCCTCTGACTGCTTTCCTGCAGCCTCGGCAAATACGGAGACAATCTCGTTTATCTCCTTCAGGGTGGTAATCTCGTCTGTGCTTATCACTGCGCAGTTTGCACATGGGTACCACAGGTTAATCCCCTTGCGCAGGGCGATCTTTTCGATCATCTCTGCAGTGACACCCGAAACTGCCTGTACCCTGACAGTATCAAAGAACTGTTCGTGTTTTATGGTATAACCCAGTTTCTTAAGTGCTCCCGCCAGTGTACATGCAGAGGAGAATATATGGCGGGCTATCCTCTTCAGTCCTTCCGGTCCGTGATACTGCGCATACATCCCTGACATGGTTGCCAGCAGTGCCTGTGCTGTGCAGATGTTTGAAGTTGCACGCTCACGCTTGATATGCTGTTCGCGTGTCTGGAGCGCCATACGTAGCGCCTGGTTGCCCTGTGCGTCAATGGAGACACCTATCAGGCGACCCGGCATATTACGCTTCATATCATCCCTTGTGGCAAAAAAACCGGCGTGCGGACCACCGTAACTCATGGGCAGTCCGAAACGCTGGTTGGATCCGAAGACAATGTCAGCGCCCCACTCTCCCGGAGGGGTCAGCAGGGTGAGACTCATCAGGTCAGCTCCCACACCCACCAGGGCGCCGGCGCCATGAACCTTTTCCACAAGCTCACGATAGTCACGTATCTCACCACAGGCAGCCGGGTACTGAACAATCATGCCAAACAGCCTGGCATCAGGCTCAACCTGCTTATAATCAATAAACTGTATGTCAATATCAAGAGGTGCAGCACGGGTGATGAGCACATCACGGGTCTGTCTGAATACCGAATTGTCAACAAGGAACAGATTTGCCCCTCCCTTTACCTTATCCCTCGAACGGGCATTGTACATCATGATCATAGCCTCAGCGGCAGCCGTAGACTCATCAAGCAACGAGGCATTGGCAATATCCATAGCTGTCAGACCCGCCACCATCGTCTGGAAATTCAGCAGCGCCTCAAGCCTCCCCTGCGAGATCTCTGCCTGGTAAGGAGTATAAGACGTGTACCATGCCGGGTTTTCAAGGACATTGCGAACTATTACCGGCGGGACAGCCACACCGTAGTAACCCTGGCCGATGAACGACCGGAACTGCTTGTTGCGCTTTCCCAGTTCCCTGATGTGGGCCAGGTATTCAAACTCGGTCATGGCAGACGGCAGGTTCAGCGGCTTCTCAAGCCTGATTGATGCAGGCACTGTCTGGTCAATCAGCTGTTCAGGCGAATCAACGCCAATGGCCCTGCACATCTCAGCGGTATCGCTCTCACGCGGCCCGATGTGACGGTTTACAAAATGATCGGATGTCATATTATTTTCAGTTGGTTATTCGGTCATGAAGACAAAGCGAAAATAGCATAAAGGGGAAAACAAAAAAAACCATATTCATCATGTTTCATGAGAAAAAGGGATTGCTCTTCATCTCTTCCCCGATGGTTGTAGCCGGACCATGTCCGGGGTAAACAACAGTATCAGGAGGCAGCTTAAAGAGGTTTTCCCTGATCCTCTCCATCAGCATTTCATGATCACCGCCCGGCAGGTCAGACCTGCCAATGCTGCCGGCAAAGAGGGCATCACCCGTGAAAACCATGCCGTCACTTTCAGAGTAGAGAGCTATTCCCCCGGGAGAGTGTCCGGGCACACTGATGACCTTCAGAGAGACTCCTGCGGCCGTTATCGTCTCTCCTTCTGTGAGGTATCCCTCCTGCTCCGGCGGTGCCTCCATGGTGAGCCCGAACATCAGGGCATGCTTCGGAGCATTCAGGTAGTTCTGCCTGTCGCCTTCATGAAACCAGGGCCTTAATCCATACCTGGAAAGCATGAATTTGTTCCCGAAGACATGATCAAGGTGACAGTGAGTATCAATAAGCATCACCGGTTTCAGCCGCCCGGTTTCAAGCATCTCCTCCAGCCTCCTCTCTTCATCGGCGCCATAGCAGCCGCAGTCAATGATGATACACTCTTCATCGTTGCCGGTTATAATATAGGTGTTTACCTCAATGGGTGAAAAAACCGCCCTGAATATCTTCATAATTTCATATTTTCTTGTTTCCGCTGGCCGTTTCCGGGAGAAAGGCCGGAAACGCAGCTCTCATTCTTTTTTATTACCGTAGGCTATTCCCTGAAGAAAGGAGGGGAAAAGCATCAATTTTAGTTTTCATTCCTCCGCACTTCTCCTGAAAGAAGGAGGAGAAAAGCATTTCTCATGGTTTTTCGTTTCCGTTGGCTATACCCGGCAGCATAGGTACAAAGACAAAATAGCCATGGGTTGTGATCTCATAGTCATCTTCACTCTTGCGCAAATAAAGTGTCATCACCTGTGAGTCACGCTCCCCCTTCGGCACCACCAGCCTTCCGCCGATACGGAGCTGTCTCAGCAGCTTTTCCGGTACCCCGGCTGTGGCGGCAGTGATAACAATGCCGTCATACGGACCGTACTGAGGCTGCCCCTCGTAACCGTCTCCAAGAAAAAAGTGAATCCTGTAACCCATGCTGGTCAGCATGATCTGCGACTTCTGGTAAAGCTCCCTCTGCCGCTCAATAGTGTAGACCTTAACCCCCATTTCGGCCAGTACAGCTGCCTGGTAGCCTGAACCGGTGCCTATCTCCAGCACCTTGTCTCTCTTTCCCACATTGAGAAGCATAGTCTGCACCGCAACGGTATAGGGCTGCGAAATGGTCTGCCCTGCAGCTATCGGGAAAGCCTTGTCCTGGTAGGCATGTCTGAGGAATGCATCATCCATGAAAAGGTGACGAGGCACCTTTCCCATTGCCTCCAGAACCTTTTCGTCAGTGATCCCCTTGCTTCGGAGCTCCCCGATAAGCCTCTTTCTCAACCCCTTCGCCTCAAAGGATTCTTCAATCATTGCTGCATGAATTTGGTCTAAAAATAACAGATATCTTTGCATATCTCCCGTGAAGAGTAATGAAAAAATTCGCCCGGAAAATTACCCTCTTATACATTTTAGCCGACTTCGCCGGCTCATCGGTTGCATGGGGACTGTTTTACCTTTTCCGCAAATACTTCATTGAAACACAGTTATACGGAGAGTTTTTTCAAATGGAGCTGGGAAACAAGTTCTATCTCGGCATAATCCTTATACCGCTCTTTTTTCTTTTTGTCTTTGCTATGGGAGGGTTTTATGCAGATCCTCTCCGCCGGTCACGGCTTCTCGAATTCGGAAAATCACTGGCGATAACCCTGGGAGCAGTAGTCGTTCTCTTTTTCGTACTGGTTCTTGATGATTCCGTGGGAGGTTATTCTACCTACTACAGGTCATTTACAGTTCTGTTGCTGCTGATGTTCCTGCTTACATATATTCCGAGGCTTATAATCACCTCCCATGTCTCCGGGAAGATTCACAGGCGTGAAGCAGGATTCCGGACGATTGTCATCGGAAACCGTGAAAAAGCAGCCAGGCTGGTGACCGAGATCATGAATGAGAAGATTCCTGCAGGAAATCTGATAACCGGCTATTTAAGTACCGGCACAAAGACAGAAGGCATGTTAAACAACGATTTACAATGGCTTGGGACAGTCAATGACCTGGCAGGTATCATTGAGGAAAATGAGACAGACGAGGTGATCCTCGCCCTTGAAGAGGATGAATACGGGCTGACGGAGAGTATTATTGACACAATCTGCTTCCGTGATGTGCTTCTGAAGGCCGTACCGTCAATGCGTGGAGTGATCTCGGGTCATGTTGAGGCAGGTCCTATTTATGCCACTCCCCTGCTCAGGGTGTCATATCCCGGAATGCCCCACTGGCAGTACATGATGAAAGTGTTCCTCGACTATTTCCTGGCAATTGCCACCCTGATCGTAATGTCACCCCTGATGGTGGTAATGGCCATCCTTATCAGGCTCGAAGGGAAAGGACCTGTAGTTTACAGGCAGGAGCGCATAGGGCGTTACGGCAGGCCATTCATGATTTACAAGTTCAGGTCAATGGAGGAAGGGGCTGAGGCAGGGGGGCCTCAACTGGCAGTAAAGGGCGATGCACGGATTACCCCGCTTGGAAGGTTCATGAGAAAGCATCGTTTTGACGAGATCCCCAACTTTATCAATGTGCTTCGGGGAGAGATGTCGCTGGTGGGGCCAAGGCCCGAAAGGAAGCATTTTATAGAACAGATCAGGGAGAGGGCCCCCTGGTTCAACAGGGTACTGGCTGTGAAGCCGGGCATTACCTGCTGGGGACAGGTCAAGCTGGGCTATGCTTCAGATATTGATACGATGCTCGAAAGACTGTCTTATGATATCCTCTACCTTGAGAATGTCTCCCTCTTTCTGGACCTGAAAATAATCTTCTATACCCTGGGAACAATAATAAAGGGTAAAGGACTATGAATCAATAGTAAATCGTTACCACCCAATCCCCGGGCTGATTAATTACAAACCTCAGCTCATAATTATTTATCACGGTATTGAGGAGGTTTGGAGCGCGGAACTGCACTTTCCCTTCAAACGGGAAGGAGGTGTTAAGGAAACCGGTAAATGCAGTTGTGACGCTTTCACTGCCGGAGCTGCCCTGCATTACCAGCCCCTCAATGTTGTAGGATGTTCCTCCTGACCTTGAAAATTTGAATGAGACATAATTATCATCAGAACCCTGTTTAAAGAAGGAGGTCCTGGCAACTCCTTGCCTGTAGGAAATTATATACGGGGCAATTTTTTCGGTTCCTATAAATTCATTCTCCTTCCAGAAGCCAGTCTGCACTGAATCCCTCTCATTGAACCTGAAAGTGAATGTTCCCTGTCCGTCTCTCATTCCCTTTTTCCATTGACCTGTATAAACGGCTCCTGTTGACCATACATATGTACCCTCTCCATCAGGCAGCCCCTTTCTGAAATCGCCCCTGTAGCTGTCAGTACCTACAGCTTCGCCTTTGCCTTCTGCAAGTCCTTTCCGGCATTCGCCGATGTAGCTCCCTGAGATTCCAGGCATCAGAACCCTGCATTCCGACTGGCCATTAAGGATGATAAAGGAAAAAGCAAATGTGACTGACAGTGCGGTACGAAGTATTGTGCTCATGGTTCCTGCGTTTTAAATAGTTTCTATCCCGAAACGACTATCAAAGTTAATGAAATGAATTAAAAAAAGGGAGCCCGCAACGGGCTCCCCTTTTCAATAGGGCAAAAAACTTCTAGTTTACGCCAGTGCGTGTATCCCACCACATCTTTTCACCCCAGAACCTGTCTGATATGTTGGTGTCAAATGATTTGACAACAGCCTCATTGAGGGTGTACTCTGATATCGGGTAGGGCCAGCGGAAGGGCGGACGGTTGTGGCCTGTGAATACTGAACCGGGAGCTGCGCTGAGCCTCGGAATGTCGGTCCTGCGTGTCTCAGCCCATGCCTCATGACCCTGCTTGAACAGCGAAACCCACTTCTGGTAAGCGATCTTCTGCACATTGGTATAGCCCCATGATCCGGTACCTCCCCATGCTACGTTGCCGTTTGCGAGGTAAGTGGTAATATTTCCTGCTGAAACTCCGTGCTCGGTGCATGATGCAGTAACACCTGCTTCATACGCTGCCTGGGCAAGTCCTGCATTATTAAGCAGGTCAGCCCGTGCATATGCTTCAGCCTTGATGAACTCAACCTCGGCATAACGCATGTAATAGGTAATGCCGTTGGGCATATCACGGTATCTCGGGCCTATCCTGCTTATTGTTCCAAGCTCGAAGCCTTCCTCACCCTCGGTGATACCCGCATTAAGACCCCTGTAAACACCGTCAGATTCTGCAGGATGAGCAAATTCACCGATTCTTGGGTCATTGGTTGCAAGGAGTGCGTCAATGAAGGTCTTGCACATCCCGTGGTCATCCCTTGGGGATATCTTATCATTGTAGTAAGGCTCATAGTACGGGTTCACTCCTACCCAGTCAAAACCAATAAGATCGGCATTTGATGAAAGGATCGGGTAGGTTGTGGCATCGCCGAGAATCTCATTGAAGACTGTCCGTGCACCTGCAGCATCCACATTTGACATTCGAATGGCTATCCTGAGACGAAGCGAGTTGGCATACTTTCTCCATAGCATCGCACTTCCGCCATTGAGTACATCACCGCTTATGGCTCCGCCTTCCATCAGCTTGGCATTGGCTGCCTTAAGGTCTGCAAGAAGACCGGCATATACCACCGGCTGTGTGTCATAGTTCGGCTGAAGTATTCCTTCCTCACCCTTGGCTGCCTCTGAATAGGGAATAGCCTTATAGGTGTCAGTCATGATATGGAAGATCTGGGCCTTGATAACCATTGCAACACCTTCCATGGCAGGATTATCATCCGCCTGGGCCTTGGCAATGATCTTGTCAAGCTCCACTATGTAGGTAAGCAAAGTATTCCACCTTGCAATAATACCGTCACGCTCGGCATACCTGTTCTCGTCAATATACTGGATCTTTGCGATGTGGTTGGCGTATGACGAGGTGTTGTTTCCAGTCCACCATACGTCGAACAGGGTGTTGGTCATTGCCCTCTCGACATATGTAAGGATATTCGCAGCCGGGACATCAGTCGGGCTGTTCGGGTCAATATTCATTTCTTCCCAGCCCTTGGTACAACTTCCAAGTATCAGGAGAGAGATGAAGATAACTCCAATTAATTTTATCTTTTTCATGTTCAAATCTTTTTGGGGTTTAATTAAAAGTCAACTCTCAACTTGAAACCCATACTGCGAACCGGTGGCAGCTGATACTGCTCGAGACCGAGAGCGTCCGTACCTGTTCCGTAGCCAGTTTCAGGATCAATCCTGATGTCATTGCTGGGATGCAGATAGAGGACCGCAACGTTTCTTGCGTAAAGTCCGACATTGAGATTGCTGATCATCATGTTCTTAAACCTGACATCATAGCCAAGATTGATCTCACGAAGCTTGACATACGTACCGTCGATAACGGCAGGTTCAGTATAACCCCAGTAATTACCGAAGTAGGCCTGCGGGTCAACAACAACTGTGTTGGGCTGGTTTGTATTTACGTCAATACCTTCCACAACCATTCCATTCTCCCTGATTCCGTTTGCAACGGTTGTCTGGGTTATGCCTGAATAGTCACCAAACCATTTTGTGACTGAGTAGATGTCACCACCCCACTTTGCATCAATGGAGAAGTTGCCCGTGAACTGCTTGTAGCGGAAACTGTTGTTGATGCTTCCAAGCCAGTCAGGAAGCGTATTACCGCATACCACCGGAGCATCTGTCGGTATTTCATAGCCTCCGTCAAGGAGTTTGTTGCCGTCTTCATCCCTCTGGTAAGCAATACCGTAGATCTGGCCGAACGGTTCACCCGGCCTGGCCTCAACAGTGGTGGGTGACCATGAGCTGTTAAGCACAAGGCTTGTTACACCTTCAGCAAGTGAATTGACAACGGTATTCTGCTTTGACCAGTTGATGGTTGTCATCCATGAAAAGTCCTTCGTGCGGATGATCTCACCATAAGCCTGGATCTCAACTCCTTTTGACTCGATTTCACCAGCGTTGATCTTCATTGAAGTGAAACCTGAAGAACCTGATATGTCAGCAGTGATGATCTGGTTATTCGTAAGGTTGTTGAAGTAAGCAACATCAAGTCCCAGTCTGTTGTCAAAGAACTTGACCTCAAGACCGAATTCCAGTGAAGTTGTGAATTCAGGCTTGAGTCCTATGGGCGGAAGCTGGTTGGGATATGCAAACTGGGTGTTGCCGTCATAAGAAGGTGTCACTGCTCCATAGGCTGCAGTCAGTCCGTATGGGCTGGTATCGCTACCCACTTTTGCCCAGCTGCCACGCAGTTTACCAAATGAGAACGCCGAGTCAGTCAGACCAAAAGTCTCGGTGAAGATCCAGCCGAGTGATACTGACGGATAGGGATAGCTCCACTCCTCCTTCGGAAGTGACGAACTCCAGTCGTTCCTTATCGTAAAGTCAAGGTACAACTGGTTGGCATAACCCAGGTTCAATGCACCGAATACACTGTTCTGTTCATATTCTGACCTGTACATGTCAGTACCGGGGCTTCCGTTGACGTTAGAGATGTCAAAGAAGTTCGGAACAGTAAGTTCGGCAGCATCAAGATACATATAATTATATCGTACATTCCTGTATGAAGCACCTATGTTTCCTGAAACCTGTAATACGGCTCCAAAATCCTTCTGGAAGTTAAGGAAGACGTCAGCGTTGGTTTCACGGTTTTCACGGTTATTCTGCCAGAAAGCTCCGCCGGTTCCAAAGGGTGCGTTGTTTGAACCTTCAAATGTCACTGATTTGCGGAACTCTGTGTAATAGTCCATACCATAGCGTGCCACAACATTAAGCCAGTCTGTAAGCTGATAGGTTCCTGTGGCGTTACCGAACACCCTCTCCCTGTTACGGCTTGTAGTGTTGTTGTAAACCGTCCAGTAGGGGTTGTTATGGTAGTTGCTGTTCCAGTTGTACGGCATTCCGTTGTCAAAGAAGGTGTCCCAGTTCTCCTTCAGGAGCTTCATGTCAACCTGGCGGCCGAACCAACCTCCGATCGACTGCATGATGTTCTGAACATCATAACCCTGTCCGGGAAGGTTGTCATTGTTGGTTTTGGCATAGTTAAGGGCAACGTCAACCTTAAATTTAGGGCTGAGGTTCATAACCGTGCTGAGGTTGATCTGGTTTCTCTTCTGGTCTGTGTTGGGGATCGTACCTTTTTCGAGTACGTTGGTGTATGTCATGCGGGCGGTCATATTTTCAGTACCGCCTTCCATCGAAACACTGGATGTTGATGTAATACCTGTCTCGAAGAAATCCTTGACGTTGTCGGGATGAGACACCCATGGAGCAGCATTCGCCAGGTTCTGGGCAAGTGTCAGTGACGGATCTGCGGGGGCAAAGAACTGGTTCAGTTTCAGCCCTGCATCAAGCCTGGGACCCCATGATTCGTCAACACCGTCAGAACGGCCGCCGCCCATACCGTTAACATAACGGAATGAGTAAGCATGTGCATAATCCTGGTATGTCATACCATAATAAACTGATCCTACAGTAGCTGCACGGATTTTGTGGCGGTATTCGCTTCCGTTCATCCCCTGGCCATACTCGTTCTGGTATGCTGGCAGCCATGCAATGTTGTCAAACGATGTGCTGTTTGAAAGGCTTACCTTTATCTTGCCTGCCTTGCCTCTCTTGGTGGTAACAAGGACAACGCCGTTACGGGCGCGGCTGCCGTAAAGTGCGGCAGCGTTTGCTCCCTTAAGAATGGAGATCGACTCAATGATCTCAGGGTCAATATCGGATGCGTTGTTACCGAAGTCAACACCTGACCACTGTGAAGCACCACTGGATGCGTTCGAGATGGGAGTACCGTCAACGACCCACAGAGGCTGGTTGTCACCAAATGACTTGATACCCCTGATAAGTATCTGTGCTGAAGATCCGACAGCGCCTGATGCCCTGGTAATCTGCACACCTGCAGCTTTTCCCTGGAGAGCATTGACGATGTTCGTCTCCTCAGTGTTGGCAAGTTCAGACCCCGAGACTTCCTGCACAGCATAACCGAGAGCTTTCTTCTCCCTGGTGATACCCAGTGCAGTCACAACTACCTCATCAAGGCCGAGCATGTCTGTCTGCATGGCTACGTCGATTGTGGTCCTTCCGCTGATGTTCTCGGTAACTGTCTTCATCCCCACAAAGGTGAAGGTCAGCTGCGATGCACTGGCAGGAGCGCTGATTGAATAACGACCGTTGGCATCAGTCAGAGTGCCGAGGGTGGTCCCCTTGACTGTCACGGCAACACTGGGGATGGGAAGTCCATCCTCCGCCGACGTAACAGTACCATTAATCATCACCGTCTGCGCCATAAGGGCTGTAGTGCCCACAAACACAAACAGTGACAGCAACAGTTTTAATCTGTTCATAGATCAGAGTTTAAGTTTAACAATAGGTTTAGGTTAACAACTGCTCATCTGGCTTCACATTCAACAGATGCCTAGGTGCAGCCATACGAGCAAGGTGATAAAGATACTTAATTTTTATTCTGAGAAAATGATTTTACCTTTTTTTTCCTTTCAGACCTAATAAAATAAAGGTGTCCGGGAAAATTATCCCCATGATGACCCTTTTGATTTTCATTTTTTTTATACCGTCAAAGTGTTTGTCCCTGCAACGGTTCATTTCCAAATAACTATTTTCCTACCTTTAAAATCAATAATAATACAAATCAATATGAGAACTGCTGTGATACTTGCCGGATGCGGTGTATTTGACGGCACCGAGATACATGAGGCAGTTATGACTCTCCTTGCGATTGACAAGAATGGCGGAACCTATGATATCTTCGCACCGAACGTCGCCCAACACCATGTCATCAATCACCTCACCGGTGAAGAGATGAAGGAATCACGAAATGTGCTGACAGAAGCTGCCCGTATAGCCAGGGGAAAGATCAGGGCTCTTACAGAATACAGAGCTGACAATTATGATGCCCTTATCCTTCCCGGTGGTTTTGGGGTGGCAAAAAACCTTTGCACCTATGCCTTTGACGGCCCTGAGTGTCATGTCGACAGGGTCGTTGAGGAGGCCATCCGCACCACACACAGGGCAGGTAAACCTATCGGAGCACTGTGTATATCCCCTGTGCTGGTCGCAAAGGTGCTGGGTGATGTGACAGTTACCATAGGGAATGACCTCAAAACTGCTTCGGATATAGGTACCCTGGGAGGCAAACATGAAAACAGGCATCACGGTGAGGTATCCATTGACAGGAAAAACCTGGTGGTAACCGCACCTTGCTACATGCTCAATGCCACTATAAGTGAAATTGCACGCGATGCGGAAGCAGTGGTAAAGGCTGTAATGGAACTGACCGGCAAAAAACCGTCATAGCCTGCCGGCCTCAATCTCCCTTATTATCTGCTCAATCAGGTAGTCGTCTCCCTCTGCATCATAGGTAGTCTTGAGGTTGGTGCCGAAAATCCTCGCGATACCCTGCCAGAAGGCTGCTGAGAATTTACCGCGGTATTCCCTAATAAGATCATAAGATGTATTCTGGGTCTCCCGGTCAATCAACTTAATCAGTATCTTCCCCTGGGTGAAGGTCAGCTTCCTCATGTCACCCTCGTAACGGGCAAGGAGGTCCTTCTCATAATCCTGGAGAAAATTGCGCTTAGCCTTCTCATCCGGCAGTGTCTCAAGCAGCCTGTTGATACGTCCGAACTCATCCCTGACAAT
>CAYYEH010000074.1:0-12949 GCA_964470815.1 uncultured Rikenella sp. | reverse complement strand
AGGGTAAGCCCTTTCCCCAGAAAGATCCTTGTTTCGGGGTTGAGAGAGGTGTAGAGAACAAGGCAGTCCTTTGCCCCTCGATAATGTGTATATTCAAGTGATTCGCGGGTGATGGGGATGAATTTGCTTTTTGTGCTGGTTGTGCCTGACGATTTGGCGAACCACTTCACCTCACCGGGCCAGAGGACGTTCTTTTCACCTGCTCTCAACCTCTCCACCCATGGGATCAGTTCCTCATAGGTCTGAACCGGTACATTCCTGCAAAACTGTTCATGTGTCCTCACGGTTGAATACCCGTGCTCCCTACCCCAGAGGGTGTCCCTGCTCCCTGATATGAGTCGCAAGAGTACCTCCTGCTGTGATTCTGCAGGATATTTTCTGAACAGATCAATTTGGGAGAGGCGTTTGGTGTTGATCCACTTTATAACTGAAGGGATGAAGGGCATTGGCTGAATTTTGCTTCAAACTTACATAAAAGCAAAGGATTTACACATCCTGACGGTAACCGGATTACACTGCAGAACTGACAGAAGGGGTTCTTTCTGATAACCATATCCTCACCTGAAAATATCATTCAGCACCTGCAATGACCTGATCTGCCTTATACCCGGGAGATGAAGACTGTAGTATTTGAGCAACCGTGTCAGAAGGTCGGTCCGTTCATTCCCGGACAATCTTAATGAGCCTATCTCCTCTGCCGGCATCTGAAGCAGCGTATTCAGCACTCTTGCTCTCTCGGGCTCCAGGAAATCACGATGCATCGGTTGCATCGGAGTAAACTGGCCGGTGAGCATGTCAAAGTAAAAATCCCCGGCAGAGGCACGCGATGGGCCAATCCCCGCATAGTCAGTGAATGCAACCAGGAACCAGAGATGAAAATTGCTGATCCCTTCAGTCATGCAGTCAAGGGAGATTACAGATGATTCAATGAAGTCAAAGAGCATCCGGTTCACATCCTGCTCCCGGATGATGCTGTACAGAATCTCACTGATGAATAACGCAACCGAGCTTCGGTGAATATCACCGTAAATCCTTTGAGGAACATAGGAAAGGTTCATTTCCCTGAGATTGTGCAACTCCCGGTTTTCGTAATAGTAGAGTTCGGTACTGAAAATATTCAGAGGCTGGAAATAGTTGAACCTGGCGCTTCCCCGCTTTGAGGATATACCTTTTACCATAACTGAAAGTCGCCCGTATTCCTGGGTATAGAAATGAGCAATGAGTGAGCTGTCTGAATACCTCACATGATGAAGCAGTATGGCTTTAGTCCTTGTCAGCATAGCTTTCCGTGCAGCTTTTAATGAATTAAGATTGCAACATTAAAGCTCTTCGGAGGGTTATGCCAAAAGTATTAAAGTTTTGTCATAGCATACTCTGGGACGGACCTGTGAGTTTAATATAGTATATTTATTACAGGGCATTAACGATGGAATCAGCTTCTAAAGACCAGCTTCTTAAGCGTATAGCCAGGCTTGTACGCCAGAACAAGGAACTGGAGGAGCAGGTGAAAAAGCTTGAACGGGAGAAGGAAAGACTTCTTGAGACAACCGAGAAGTACCGGCTTCTTGTTGAAAACAACGAACTGAAGGGGGTACGGATTTCAGGTGAGGAGAAGAGTCTCAAGTTCAACATGGTTACTGTCCTGTTTGCAGATATCCAGGGATTTACCGGCCTCACCGAAGGAATGGACCCGGCAGCGGTGATGGATGAGCTGGATGAGATTTTCTTCGAGTTTGACAGGATAATCAGGAAGTATCACATTGAAAAGATCAGGACCATCGGTGACACCTACATGTGTGCCGGCGGGATTCCTTTAAAGAACATAACCAACCCGGTGGAGGTGGTGATGGCGGCTGTTGAACTACGGCATTTCATGAGGGATTTTGAGGCCAGGCGCAGAGGTGATCAGCGTATCTGGAATCTTAAGATCGGCATTCATACCGGCCCTGTTTCTGCAACAATCTCGGGCAAGAGTAAAATATCGTATGATATCAAGGGGCGGGCTGTGAACACGGCAAGCCGCATACAGGGTGTTTCTGAAAGCGATTCTATACTGATCTCCGTGATGACCTATGAGCTGGTCAAGGAGTTCTTCAACTGTGAGTATTATGGCAAGCTTCCAGTGAAATACATGGGGAATATCCAGATGTACCAGGTTGAGGGACTTCTGCCGGGGCTTTCAACCGACGGAAGCGGGGCAATTCCCAACGACTCCTTCAGGGTCAAGTTCGGACTTATTCAGTTCACGGATATACAGGAGGTTATACTTGACAAGCTTGAAAAGGAACTTCCGGATTTTCTCTTCTATCATAACGTCAAGCATACGGTTGATGTGGTTACCGAGGTTGAGCTGATAGGGTGGGCAGAGGGTTGTACCGATGAGGAGATCCTGCTGCTCAAGACGGCTGCGCTGTTCCATGATGCAGGTCATACTGTATCCTATGACGAACATGAGCTTCAGGGTACCGTGCTGGCAAGGGAGATGCTTCCGGGCTACGGATATAACGAAGAGCAGATAGAGAGAATCTGCAGGATCATCATGTCGACCAAGCTTCCTCCCAGGCCAACAGACCTGCTGGAACAGATCATTTGCGATTCTGACCTTGATTACCTGGGGAGAAGTGATTTCATCCCGGTATCGAACACACTGTACGAGGAGCTTAAGGCGCAGGAAAAGATCACCAGCCTGAATGACTGGAACAAGCTGCAGGTGAAGTTCATCTCGGGCCACCAGTATTTTACCGGTACCGCCCGCAGGCTGAGGGAAGTGAACAAAAAGATACAGATTGAAAGAATCCGTAGCCTTATAACTGAGAACTGAGTCGGTGATTATCAGTTTCCGGGGTTGATGCCCGCGGGACGGAGTCACGGAACCAGAAGTTCCCGAAACCCCGGTTGCCGACCTCTTCGTTTACCTTATAACCAGCATTTTTGTCATGCCGGCCAGCGATCCGTCCTCATTGGCGCAGAATACTAAGTAGACTCCCGTTGCCACTCTTTGTGATTTATAGTTTCGCAGGTTCCATGTTGCCTGTCCTCCCAGCGAGGTTGTTTCGAAGACCAGGTTGCCGCTCACATCGGTGATCTTAACCGAGGAATTCTCCACCAGCCCTGTTATGGTAACCGCCCCTTCAAAATCTTCCCTCACAGGATTGGGAAAGGCATAGATGCCTGAGAAATCCTTGCCCCCTATGGTAGCTTCCCCGCGATAGGAGATCAGTCCCTCGGCTGTACCGAACCAGACCTCGCCTGAGATTCCGTTAACGGCTATTTTCACCACGTTGTCAGAAAGAAGCGGACTGTTAAGCGTGCTGAAATGTGCCAGCTCCTTGCGGGCATCGTCAGACATGAGGTATGCCCCGGAGCTGAGTGTTCCGAACCATTTTCTGTTTGCCCCGTCAACGGCGATGGCAGTGACGGTCTCAGTGCCAAGGAGGTAGTCTGCAAGGCCTGAGCCATCGTTTCTGGGAATCTTTATGCGTGAAGCTTTGAGCTCTGACAAGAATGCCTTGCCCGGATTGTAGTAAACCACCGGGCCCATGTCCGTTCCAACCCAGACGTTTCCGTCAAGGTCCGTGGCAATGGAAAAGAGATTGTTGAGAGTATGGCCATCGGAATCCCGGACCTGGAGCCTGATATACCTGTCATCCGATGTATTTGACGGTGTACCGGCCGGGTCATAAACAAGAAGGCCGTTACCTCGCGGAAGGATGACCCAGATAAATTGATTCCGGTCAATGACCATGTCGCCGACAGCGGTGACGTCAAGGTTTACGCCGGTGATGATCCAGTTGCCGTCAGGGGTGAGGGCCTTAAGGTTGCCGGAGACACCTGTCTGGGTCATCCACAGGTTTCTTTCACGGTCCCAGGCGAGGCCGCATATACGGGTGTAGTTCTCACCGGGCCTGATGCTTGACAGGGGGGAGTTGTACTGGTTGAAATTATTGACAACCTCTCCGTCATCAAACTCATACAAACCGTTGCCCCATGAGGATACAAAGAAGTGGTTTTCATCTGCCGGGTCGGCTGCCACCCTCATTGCATCCCTGTCTGCCTCGCCGTACAGGATATGGCTTTTCCATGAATCTCCTGACCCGGTGAAGACCTGAAGTGGCCTGTAGACATTACCCCATGCATTGTCAACAGTTCCACCGGTAAGGTAAAAACTGTTGCCCGAAAAGACAATGTCAGCCACATTTGCGGTATAGGGGCCTGGTTTGGTATGACTCCGGAATTCGGAAAAATTCCTTGTTGATACCAGTCCCTGTGCTCTGTCTGCTATCCATATTTCCTGTCCGCTATCATATGCACCGACGGGAGACGGAGTGGCCCAGCCGTAACTGTTTATCTCTCCGGTGACGGCACCCGCGGGTGACAGAATCCTCAGGGAGGAGCTGAGGGAGATGATGACCCTGCTGCCGTTCCCGTCAAGAGCCTTTATTGTTCCTGTGGGCTCTGTGGCAACAAGGGCGGCAGCATGGCCGGGTGTGACAAGGAAGAGTGAATCGGGAGAGGCAGGAGAAATGTCTGATCCGGGTTTGCAAATCATCAGTCCTTCTCCGGCTGCTGTTATGCTGCCGTATTCCGATCCGGGAGAAGGAAGCTCCTCAAGCAGATCCCAGTTTCCGTAATAGGATAAGCCCTGCCTGTTCAGTGGTGCAGACCAGACTCCCTTCGCCGAGGCTGCATAAATAATTCCATTTAGTATGACCGACTCATTAACACTGTTGGTTTCGCCGTCAGGGCCGGGCCTCCAGGTATCTGCCACATACCTCCCCCTGACATCAATGACCACGATGCCGAAACTGGATGACAGGAGCAGGCGGCTGCCGGAGACATTTGCCCCGTAGATTTCCTTTATTCCCGGAATGTATTTGTTCTTAATATCAGGAATACTGGTTATTACCCCTTTTCTGACTATGTCTATTCCCGCACTTCTGTAAACGATGATCAGTGATTCCTCTGCTTCACACCATGCTACCAGTGCAACGGATGTCTCGGTTAATCCTGATATCCTTGACAGGGAAGAGTTTGTGCCGCTGCCTGTATCATGGACAAGCACTGCATATCCGGTTGATGAATAGATCTTTCCGGGTCCTGCGGCCACACCTTCTGACCTGCTGTACGGGAGGTGATCATCCCACGACCCGATGACTCCCTGACCGCTGAGAATCAGGGTATACATTGCAAGGATTGTGGGCAGGATGATCTTTTTCATTGCTTTCTGATTTTTTCAGGGAGCTATGTTCAACGGCCGGCTCTCTCTTTGAGGAACTCCAGGAGCTTATTCATTGCCCGGGCCCTGTGCGAGATTGTATTCTTCTCAGCGAGCGGCATCTCTGCAAAGGTTTTATCAAAGCCGCCGGCCAGAAAGACGGGATCATACCCGAATCCTCCGGAGCCTCTTCTTTCACTTATTATTTCACCTTCAACGGTTCCCTCAAAAAGATACTCATCGTCATCGAGTATCAGCGCAATGACCGTCCTGAAGCGGGCGCGCCGGTCAGTTGAACCCTGCATCTCGCGGAGGAGTTTTTCGATGTTGTCATCAAAGCTTTTGCTTTTACCGGCATACCTTGCCGAGTAAACTCCAGGTGCACCATCAAGGCATTCAACCTCTAGCCCGGTGTCATCTGCGAAGACATTCATGCCGGTTCGTTCATGCACATACCTCGCCTTGAAGATTGCATTCTCCTCCAGGGTATCAGCCTCCTCCGGAATATCCTCGGTAATATTCAGATCCGTGAGCCCCAGAATACTGATATTACTGTCCAGGAGTTCACTTATCTCTCTGATCTTGTGCTTATTGTTGGTTGCAAATACAAGTTTCATAATTGTTGTTGGTAAAAGACAAAAGTAATCAATGCATTGTCAGTTGACCGCAATGGCATACCAAAACCGTTGAATATTAGTTTATTTTTGTATGGATCATCATTTCTTATCCTCTATGGTTATCACCGGTTTCCGAAGGTATGTGTTTGCCTGCATAATGATTGGTGCGGGAGCATTGGCCTTCAGGCCAGCTGTCAGCCAGGAACGGGGAACGGATTTGCGGTCTTCCGGGAAGATAAAGAATGCGTTACTCTACAGGTCCGGCGAAGGGATTGACACAACTGGCCGGATGCCTGTCCTTCGGTACCGGGAAGGAATTATTTTCAACATGGAGAGTGATACGGCAACAGAGTATTCGTATTTCATGGAGGGGCCTGACATTGACTGGACAGAATGGTCAGAGAGGGCTTACAAGGAGTACACCAGCCTTGACGGGGGACGCTATTCTTTCAGGTACCGGTACCGCATTAACGGTGGCCCGGTTGAAGGGGAGGGTTCTTTCATCTTCAGGGTGATGGCACCATGGTACCTCTCACCTCTGGCAATGATTCTTTATCCGTTGTTGCTGCTGGCAGGAGGAATACTACTGCGCAGGCGGACCCACCGGCTTTACATGGAAAGGCAGAAAAGACTTGAGCAGCTGATAGCCGAGCGGACGGAAGAACTGCAGCTCGAGAAGGAGAAGTCAGACAATCTCCTTGCAAACATGCTTCCCAGGGGGACGGCTGAGGAGATCATGTCAAAGGGAAAGGCTGACAAGAGGAAGTATAATTTCGTGACGGTACTGTTTTCAGATATACAGGGATTTACCAGAATTGCGGAGGAAATGAACCCCGAGATGCTGATTGATGAGCTCGACCGTTTTTTCTTTCACTTTGACTCCGTGGCAGAGAAATACCGGATTGAAAAGATAAAAACAATAGGTGATGCCTACATGTGTGCAGGAGGTATCCCGGAGAGGAACAGGACAAATCCTGTGGAAGTGGTGCTTGCCGCTCTGGAGATGCAAAAGTACATGATGAGGATGAAGAATGATCCGTCAAGGCCAGCTGCACGTTTCTGGGATATCAGGATTGGGATACACACCGGTACTGTTGTGGCAGGGGTGGTGGGTCATAAAAAGATGACCTATGACATATGGGGTGACACGGTAAATACAGCCAGCAGGATGGAGTCTTCCGGTGAAGCAGGTAAGATCAATATATCCGGTACAACCTACGAATTTGTAAAGGAATATTTCACCTGTGACTATCGTGGCCGTATGCCTGTTAAATACAAGGGTGACCTTGATATGTATTTTGTGACAGGAATAAGACCTGATCTGCGTGAACCGGATGGATCGCCCAACCAGAAGTTCTTCACGAAGATAGAGATGATACGTGTGCTGGATGTGGAAGAGCATGTCTTTACAAAGTATTCTGAAATTGCTTCCCCTGACCTGTTCTTTCACAGTCCGGACTATATCCGTAGTGTCTCGCTTCAGGCTGACCTTCTGGCCAGGGCGGAAAAGCTGTCAGACCAGGAGTATATTTACCTCAGGCTGGCTTCGGTTTTTATTTATTTCGGGTATGCTTTTGACTATAATGACCAGGATGCTGCTGCGGTAAAGAGGGCAGGAGAGATACTTAATGTTTACGGATTCGGTTCGCAGACACTGGAGGCAGTGAAAAACCTGATTGCAGCAGCTTCTTCTCCGGTACAGGAAAGTGCAGCCGGCAGGGTGCTTCATGATGCCGTTTATGACTTTACAGGCCGGATAGATTTCATATCCATGATTGACAGATTGTACAGGGAAGAAAAGGCATACGGGAAAATATCTGATGAAAAAGGCTGGCTTCGCGCACTGGCTTCCATGATTGAGAATAACCATTTCCTCACAGAGACTGCCCGCCGGCTAAGATCGGTGTCAGCGGATGAGCAGCTCCTGGCACTCCGGGCGTATGCAGGCGGAAAGCTCAACAATAGTTAAAATCATTTGGAACTTTGGTTATAAACTGTACATTTGAAAAATCCAAAATTTGTGATCATGGAAAATTTAGACTGGAACAATCTTCCTTTTGGTTATATCAGGACCGATTTCAATGTAAGATGCTATTTCAAAAACGGCCAGTGGAGCAAGCCTGAGATTTCCGATTCTGACCATATCAGTATCCATATAGCCGCGACAGGACTGCACTATGGTCAGGAGGCCTTTGAAGGGATGAAGGCATACAGGGGTCGTGACGGAAAAGTCAGGTTGTTCCGGTGGGATGAAAATGCAAAGCGTCTCCACTCATCAGCACTGGGAGTGCACATGGCACCTGTTCCCATGGAGCTGTTCAGGGAAGCTGTATTCACTGCTGTCAGGCTCAATGAGAAATTTGTGCCGCCTTATGGTTCGGGAGCATCACTGTATGTCAGGCCGCTGCTTTATGGTAGCGGTGCCGAGGTGGGTGTGAAACCGGCATCGGAATACACCTTCCTGGTCTTTGTAACGCCTGTGGGTCCGTATTTCAAGGGAGGGGTGAAACCTGTCAATATGCTGATATGCCGCGATGTTGACCGTGCTGCACCTCTCGGCACCGGTAACATTAAGGTCGGAGGGAACTATGCCGCCAGCCTCAGGGCAATTGTAAAGGCTCGTGACGGGGGATACGGAAATGCACTCTTCCTTGATGCCCTGGAAAAAAAATACATAGATGAATGCGGACCGGCAAACTTTTTCGGGATTAAGAACAATACATATGTGACTCCGAAGTCAGAGTCAATTCTCCCGTCTATCACCAACAAGAGCCTGATCACAATTGCTGAAAGCATGGGGTTAAAGACCGAGCGGCGCCGGATTCCTGTGGAGGAGCTTGCCGAGTTTGAGGAGACAGGCGCATGCGGTACAGCTGCCGTGATAAGCCCCATTGCCAAAATTGTTGATCCTGATACAGGGAAAATCTATGAGTACTGCCATGACGGCAATCCCGGACCTGTTTCAATGAAGCTCTTCAACAAGCTGGTTGGTATACAATACGGCGACGAGCCCGATGAATTCGGCTGGATGACCGTGGTGGAGGCCTGAACACTTTTTTAATAATCTTGGTTTTAACCGGCAAGGCTGTCAGCCTTGTTGTTCTCTTGCTGTGACCGTATGCCAATGTCCAGGATGTCCCTGTCTGCTTAAAAAAATGCAGTGTGGGTGAAGGATTTGGCGGTTTGTGTGCTATTTTTGACGCAAAGTTTTAGAAGTGGCAAAATCTTCGGGTGGAATATCCAGGTACAGACTGGGCAGTTCATATGTCACACTTGTTGTGAGTGTCTCCCTGGTGCTGTTTCTCCTGGGGATTCTTGGCATGGTGCTGATAAATGCACGGCAGCTGTCAGACTATTTCAGGGAGAGTCTTTCCTTTACCATAATGCTTAAGGAAGATGCACGCGAGGCTGATATAAGAATGTTGCAGAAGGAACTCGATGCCAAACCATATGTTAAGCAAACCGAGTATGTTTCCAAGGATGAAGCCGCAGTAAAACTTCAGGATGAGTTGGGAGAGGATTTCCTTGACTTTCTGGGGTACAATCCGCTTATGCCTACCATTGACGTCTACCTCCAGGCTAAATATACCCATCCCGACAGTGTGATCAAACTGGAGAAAGTCATTTCCGAGTACCCGGTTGTTGATGAAGTATATTACCAGGAGTCGATCCTTAACCTTATCAATGACAATGTTCGTAAAATCAGTGCATTCCTGCTGGTCATCAGCCTGTTGCTTTTCCTCATAGCCCTTACCATCATAAATAACACAATCAGGCTTTCGATTTATTCAAAGAGATTTCTTATCAATACCATGCAGCTGATAGGAGCGAACAGGTCGTTCATACGAAAGCCCTTCCTGCTGAAGAGCCTGTTTTTCGGGTTTCTTGCAGCACTGATAGCCATCGGGCTGTTGATGGGGCTAATGTATCTTATTGAAAAAGAGTTTTTTACCCTGTTTACTTATGAGAATATCAACCTCTTCCTGCTTCTCTGCCTTGCTCTGGCGGTAGCAGGTGTGGTGATTAACGGAATCTCTACATTCTTTGCCGTGAACAGGTATCTCGGTATGCATCAGGATAAACTATATTATTAGAAGGTTATGATCGCTAAAAAGGAAGAAGAAAAAAAGACCGGTTTTGCCCTTGGGAGGGAGAACTACAAACTGATGGCTATAGGTTTTGCCATTATCATTGTCGGGTTCATTCTCATGGCCGGTGGAAGATCTGATGACCCGAAGGTTTTTTCAGAAGAGATATTCAGCTTCAGGAGGGTCACTCTTGCTCCGCTGATCGTTCTGGCCGGCTTTATATTTGAGATATATGCTATAATGAAAAGGCCGCGGGAGTAGGATTTCTGTCCTTCAATAATCGGATAACAGCGGATGAATTGGTATGAAGCCCTGATCTTCGGGCTGGTGCAGGGTCTGACCGAGTTTTTGCCGGTCAGCAGTGACGGTCACCTGGAGATCGTGAAGTATTTCTTCGGAGGAATTGAGGAGAGTTTCCTCTTTTCTGTGGTGGTTCACGGAGCCACTGTACTGAGCATCCTGGCTGTTTTCTGGAAGGATATACTCAGGTTGGTTGCGGGAGTATTCAAATTTACCATGAATGACGAGAAGGCATATGCCCTGAAGCTTATTGTATCTATGATACCGGTTGCAATTGTGGGTTTTGCTCTCAGGGATTGGGTTGAGACGCTGTTTGTGGCAGACATGGATATTACAGGGTCATTTCTTCTCGTTACGGCTCTCTTCCTCGTATTAGGACATTTTGTCCGCAAAAGGGATAAACCGATTACTTATGGCGGGGCCTTCCTGATGGGAATTGCACAGGCCTTGGCGGTTCTTCCGGGTCTCTCCAGGTCAGGGTCAACGATAGCTACCGGGCTGATGCTCGGCAACAGCAAGGATGAGCTTGCCCGTTTTTCATTCCTGATGGTCATTGTACCGATTATAGGGGCCAATTTTATGCAGCTGATTACTACAGAGACCGAGGCTGTTAACGTTGTGCTCTTCCCGCTGATAGTGGCTTTTATTGCTGCATTTGTGTCAGGATATGCAGCTTGCCGCTGGATGATAAACATAGTGAGGAAGGGTAACCTGGGATGGTTCGCCCTTTACTGCCTGATAGTCGGACTTGTATTAATAATTTTTGCCTGAAAGTGCTGAAAAAGTGTTCTGATTTTGAGGATGGTGAGATACTGCTGCTTCAGAAGCCGCTTTACTGGACTTCCTTTGATCTTGTGAACAAGGTTAAGCTGACCATACGTCATCATTGCGGGCTGAAGAAGCTTAAGGTGGGTCATGCCGGGACACTTGATCCTCTGGCGACGGGCCTGATGATATTATGCACAGGAAAGGCTACGAAGAGGATTGACGAATTCAGGGACCTGGACAAGGAATACACGGCCGTGATAAGGTTCGGGCAGACAACTCCATCTTTTGACCTGGAAAGCGAGGTGGACGGTGAATATCCATCCGGTCATATAACGGAAGAGCTGATAAGGGAGAAGCTTAATGGTTTTCTCGGGGAGCAGGATCAGGAACCACCGCTTTTCTCGGCAAAGTTTGTTGACGGGAGGAGGGCTTATGAACTTGCACGGAAAAAGATTGAAAGAAAGCTCGAAAAGGTTAAGGTTGTCTTTCGTGAGCTTGAGTTGCAGAAATACAGCGGCTGTGAGGCCACTGTCAGGATTGTCTGCAGCAAAGGGACTTATGTCCGGGCTTTTGCCCGTGACCTGGGGCAGTCCCTCGGGAGTGGTGCCCACCTGAGGGCGCTTGTTCGTGACGCTATAGGTGAATTTCGCCTTGAAAAGGCACTTTCCCCGGAAGAATTGAAATTTTTTCTGGAACATTTGAAACAAAGTGAAAACTCATTCGTATAAATATTCTTGCACTAACGTATTTTGGTTATGAAACTATCTCAATTCAAGTACACACTGCCACAGGACCTGATCGCGCTTTACCCATCAAAAAACAGGGATGAATCGAGGTTGATGGTAGTGCACAGGGATACCGGGGAGGTTGAGCATAAGGTGTTTAAGGACATTGTCGGGTATTTCAGGGAGCGTGACGTGCTTGTTTTCAACAACACCAAGGTTTTTCCGGCCAGATTATACG
Organism: uncultured Rikenella sp.; assembly: GCA_964470815.1. Taxonomy (GTDB): domain Bacteria; phylum Bacteroidota; class Bacteroidia; order Bacteroidales; family VadinHA17; genus SR-FBR-E99. Next base: position 998 of record CAYYEH010000074.1, on the reverse strand, counting down.
GTAATAAGGAAAAGACAGGAGCTGAAATTGAAGTTTTTCTGCTTCGTGAGCTGAACCGTGAGCAGAGGCTGTGGGATGTGCTTGTTGATCCCGCCAGGAAGATCAGGATCGGCAACAAACTCTATTTCGGTGAGGATGATCTCCTTGTAGCGGAGGTTATAGACAACACTACATCCAGGGGCAGAACGCTTCGTTTCCTTTTCGACGGAACATATGAGGAGTTCAAGCAGACGCTCTATTCGCTTGGGGAGACACCTCTTCCCAAATTCATCAACAGGCCTGTTGAGCCGGAGGACAATGAAAGGTATCAGACCATATTTGCCAAGCATGAAGGTGCGGTCGCTGCACCGACCGCCGGGCTGCACTTCAGCAGGGAGCTCCTGAAAAGGCTCGAGATAGTAGGTGTTGAGTTTGCCGAGATTACGCTGCATGTAGGTCTTGGAAACTTCCGTAACGTTGATGTGGAGGATCTGACAAAGCATAAGGTTGATTCCGAAAGAATTGTCATATCCGAGGAGGCTTCTGTTCTGATTAACAAGGCCAAGGAGAGAAAAAGCAGGATATGTGCTGTAGGCACAACGGTCATACGAACCCTCGAGAGTTCTGTCTCTACTTCAGGAATGGTGAAACCGTTTAACGGATGGACAAATAAATTCATCTTCCCTCCATATGATTTCAAGGTTCCGGATATGCTGGTGAGCAACTTTCACCTGCCATATTCAACCCTCCTGATGATGGTTTCTGCCTTTACGGGGTACAACCTTTTATTTGATGCATACCGTACTGCAGTTAAAGAAAAATACAGGTTCGGAACCTATGGTGATGCAATGCTAATTCTCTAGCATTCAGACCTCCTGCCTGTTGATAAACATTTGATAATGTGTATAAATCGTGCCGGCTAAAATTGCCGGCACTTTTATTTTCCCTGATATTCACACATTAGGAGGTAAAAATCTCTGCAATGAAGTAACCATTTTGCCGTTTCATGAGTATAAATA
>CAYYEH010000073.1:0-12995 GCA_964470815.1 uncultured Rikenella sp. | reverse complement strand
CCTGCGCAGGAACCGGGTCTGAGCCCCGATGTGCTGAATGTCAAAGTGCCAGTCATCTCCCTCCTTCAGTTTTTTTCCGAATGTCTGTTCAATGGTATTCCCGTTAGGAAGGGCATAGAAAACAAGCAGAACACGGTCATCAGCCCCGAAACCGGAGAGAGGTGCATTGACGAGAATCCTTGTTCCGGATGATTCGTTTTCAATAACCACCTGCTGCTCGTCAAAGAGACCAGACGGCCTGAAGCCCGGCAGTGGCTGGGAAGCAGCATCAGCGATAAGGAGTGCCAGTAAGGCTGTTATGAGATAAGCCTTCATTTTCCACAGTGACCGTTGATGTATTCCTCGAGAATCGTATAGCCGGAAGGAGCCACCCTGTTCCTGTCATCCGGATTCCAGCGATCCAGACTCTTCATCACTTCCCATGCATCCGGCATCCCGTCACCATCGCTGTCTGTCGTAACATTGCAGGTCAGGAGCCGGGGCCGGCCTCCTGTGCAATTTTTTGAGTCGGTGATCCCTGATCCGGCTCCACAGGAATCTCCGCGGGAACATATTCCGGTGCTTTTTTCACTTATGATACGGCTGTCGTGATTGTCACGTAGCGGCAGGATGTCGCCTGCATATTTCAATACCGATTTGTGTGCATTCCTGGCACACTCAGTTCTTGCAGGTGCAAACAGAAACGGGCCGGGCTTGGTCAGGAAATAGAGAATAGGCTGTTTTTCAGTAACCAGTCTGATATTTTTGAAGTTTATTCCCGTGGCATCAATGCATGTCATCCCGTTTTCCGCAGTAATGTCAATATTTTCCATGATCACATCGTCAATGTTGAGTACAGGCAGTCCATGGAGGCAGACAGCCTGTTGCGCACCCCTGCAAGTTATATTTTTCATGAATATTTTCCTGAAATTCGGAGCCTCTTCTGCCACAGGCGGTATATTGCCCGGCGTGGTTTCCACATTTTTCCCTTCTGCCAGCCTTTGCGAGGCTGAGAGACCACGCCTCTCAGGTCTCGGCAACAATTACCTTGCCGCTGACAGTTATGTTCTCCGAAAAGGGTGTCAGTGACAAAGCTGTCATAACAACGCCCAGCAAAGCCTTCAGGCCACTTTTACCCGGACCGGAGGATCTTCTGACTGCATGATTTGATTCTTTCACAGAGAAGTTGATCAGCCTTTAAAATATGCTTTTAAGACTCGCCTGGAAACAGGGCAGACAAGCCCATCATTATAAAAATCCTGAATAAAAACCAAGGATATTCCTCATCTGCAATTAGTCAACAATTTCCATCAAATTTTCTGCCTGAATTTATTAACTTGGCAGCTACACTTGTAAACCTGAACCTGAAAGATGAGTGAAGAGATCCTGCGGGCCATGATGGAACTGTTTGCCCTGATTGTCAAGCAGGATGGTGGAATGCTGCAGAGTGAGCGGGACTTCGTCGCAGCCTTTCTGTCAAAACAGCTGCCCCACCAGAGCGCTGACGAGTTCATGCACCTTTTCCTGGAAGAGGCCGGACCGCTCAGGGAAAAGGACCATAAATCCACCACCGTGTCTGCCTCGGTAAGAGACTCGATCCGGATCCTTAACAACTGCAATAAGATCAACAAGACTCTCTCACAGGAACAGAGGGTTATTGTTCTCATGCGCTGCATGGAGCTTATTGATACCGACAAGCAGTTCACCCCTCAGCGGATGAATATCATCAATACCATAGCTGAAGTATTCCGTATTTCAGGGGAGGAGTTCCGTTCCATTATGCAGTTTGTCATGGAGGAGGAGAGGGACGGATTCAACAATCCCTTTATGGTGGTCATCGATACCGGACCGGAGGCTGATGTAACTGCCAAATCCGGACCATTTGTAGTCTTCCTGAAAATAGAAAGTGTCAATCTTATCTTCCTTAAGTGCTTCTGTGAAGGGACAACTCTCCTCAACGGCCTTCCCATTGTATGTTCAAGGGTATATCTTTTCGCACCCGGGAGTTATGTACAGTCAGCTCCTTCGCCAAGTATATACTACAGTGATATCTTAGCGCACTTCGTCTCAGGCAGGATCATCCATCGCATCTCCTTTGTTGCCGACAGGGTGAATTATCTCTTCCCTGACGGGGCGCCGGCCATTACCAATGTAAGTTTCCAGGCCTCCGGGGGAATGCTTGTGGGAATTATGGGAGCGAGCGGATCCGGCAAAACAACCCTCCTTAACCTGCTGACAGGATTAGCCACTCCTCTTTCGGGGGAAGTAAGGATCAATACCATCCCCATCCATTCGGGAGACCGGAGGCTCGACGGGGTAGTTGGCTATGTGCCGCAGGATGACCTGCTGATTGAGGATCTGACCGTTTTTGAAAACCTCTTCTATGCTGCATCACTTTGCTATGCAGGAAAAAACCGGAAGGAGATAACAGAGATTGTTGACCGGACACTCAGGAGTCTTGGCCTGTTTGAGAAAAAGGATTACCGGGTTGGCTCACCACTGAAGAAGGTCATCAGCGGAGGTCAGAGAAAGAGACTGAATATTGCCCTGGAACTGATCCGTGAACCGTCGGTACTTTTCCTGGACGAACCAACATCGGGACTATCCTCGGCTGATTCGGAGAACGTAATGGACCTTCTTCATGAACTAACCGCAAGGGGTACCCTCGTCATGACAGTCATCCATCAGCCATCGTCCGACATATTCAAGGGTTTTGACAAGGTGCTGGTACTTGACCTTCAGGGACATCTCGTATTTTATGGCAATCCCCTGGATGCCGTTGTACACTTCAAGACACAGGAAGCCCATATCAACAGCAGCATGGCCGAGTGCCCCTCATGCGGTACGGTAAACCCTGAAACACTCTTCAATATCCTTGAGACAAGGGTGGTGGATGAATACGGCAGGTATACCGACCGGAGAAAAGTCTCCCCTGCTGAATGGGCTGATGCCTTCAGCAAAAAAGCCGCAGAAGGCACAACCAGGGAAGAAACAGGCGAACCATGGTCTAACCTTCGTAAACCGGGATGGCTGAAGCAAACCCTCATCTTCCTCATGCGCGACGTGAAGAGCAAAATAGCCAACCGGCAGTACCTGCTCATGGTCCTGCTTGAGGGCCCGGTACTTGGTCTTATCCTTTCTTACATAATCAGGTATATTGCTGATCCTGACTCAACCATCTATATTTTCAGGGAGAATGAAAATATCCCGATATACATCTTCATGAGCATAATAGTGTCGCTCTTTCTCGGCCTCACCATCAGCGCCGAAGAGATATTCCGTGATCGCCGGATGCTGAACAGGGAGTATTTTCTGAATCTCAGCCGCAGCAGTTACCTTGTCAGCAAAATCCTGATACTCGCCTTCATCTCTGCCCTACAGGCATTTCTTTTCCTGGTGGTGGCCAACCCTGTTCTCGGCATCAGGGGTCTCTTCTTCTGTTATTGGCTGGCTCTCTTTACAACCTCATTCTTTGCCTGCATGATAGGATTGAATATCTCCTCCGCCCTTGATTCGGCCATAGCCATCTACATAGTCATTCCGCTGCTGATGATCCCCATGATGGTTTTAAGCGGAGCCATGTTCCCGTTTGACAAACTCAACAGAAAGCTGGCACGGGCTGACAGGGTACCCCTCATAGCAGAACTGATGCCCACAAGGTGGACATATGAGGCACTTATGGTGAAACAATACACCGGCAATGAATACGGGAAGAGGGTTTACCCGCTGAAGAAACAGATGAGTGTTTCTGATTTCAATACCATCTACCGGATACCAAGGGTGACTGAAGCACTGGAAAACGTAACAGGTACAATTAAAACCGGAAGGCCGGAAGAAGCAGAAATCAGTGAAATGCGCCTTCTGAGGCATGAAACCGCCCGCATAGGTGCCGCCGGGGTCATTGAACCATTTACAGGTACTGACTCACTGACACCCGGACTTTTCAATGAAAATCTCGCGGAAAGGCTCGCAAAATGGCTGAACAGAGTTAACGGCGAATATCTCAGGCTTAGTAATCTTGCAGATATGAGCCTTGATAATTATGTCAGCAGCAATAAAATGGCCCTGGATCTGTTATATAATAACTACCATAATGACAAACTTGAAGATATTGTCAGGAAGGTATATGAGAAAAACAAGATGCTTGAGTTCAGAGACAGGCTTATCCAGAATGTGGACCTTATTTTCCTCGAGCCGGAGCCGTCAGGCGTGCCCGGCTTCCGTACCCATTTCATGGCGCCTGTCAAAAAATTCATGAGCCTCAGGGTTGATACTTTCAGGTTCAACATTCTTCTGGTTCTCTTTTCAGCCATCATCCTGTACATAATGCTTTACACGGAAATGCTGAAACGGATAATCACCTTTTTCACAAACTCACAATTCAGGAGAAGAATGGTCAAAACCGGGAAGGACTGATAATTTGCATTATAAGGATAATAATATATACGTCTGATGGCAGGGAGTTTAACAAAAATTGTGGCTGTGATCCTGATGGTGAGCCTGAGCTCTTGCAGGAACAGCAATACCCGTCAGGGCGGACCGGGCTTTCCTGTCGCTGATTCGGTGCCGGCCGGGGAGGCTGTGAAGCTCAGTGAAGAAGCCGTGGCAGATATTGTTCAGAACATAGCATCACCGGTAGAAATAGCATCAATCCTCCAGACTATGCAGGTACCATTTTCAGCCGGTTACCTTGCACCAACCCAGGAGGCCGACAGACTGACAACAAACTTCCAGAAAGCGATAATGCTCGGAATCTACGGAGCCGATCTCGGATATCTGAATATCTACGAAAAAACAGGCAATTCCATCGAGGTTCTCTCTACAATCAAACGGCTGGCTGACGGCTTACGGGTAGGTCAATACTTTGACTTCGAAACACTTAAAAGACTCTCATTAAGCAAATCAAACCTTGACTCGCTCCTGTTTCTTTCAGTAAACTCCTACAACCAGATTGATAAGTTTCTCAGGGATAACAACCGGGGATCAATATCGGCACTGATGATTGCAGGTGTCTGGATCGAAGGACAGTATCTTGCCACCCAGGTGGCACTCACCAACGATGATGAGGTGCTCAGGGACAGGATAGGAGAACAGAAGATTATCCTGGGTGACCTCCTGATGCTACTTCGCCCCTACAGGGAAAGCAGTGAGGAATACAATACTCTTTATTCAATGATGGAAGAAATCAGTTCAGGCTATTCAGATGTAAAGGTCTCCTACAGGCTTGGAGAGCCGGAAACGATCGAGGAGAACGGCCGGCTTGTAATGGTGCAGCACGAGGAGAGCATCGTGGAGATGAATGATGCACAGCTGGCGGACATAGCAGGGAAGTCAAAAGAAATCAGGAACAAATTAATATCCGGCCAATAAGATGAAAAGCTCGTTTTTCATACTGTCGCTTGCACTGATCATAATGCCCCTGCTGGCAACCGGTCAGCCCGCAACTGATGATCTGGTAAGCAGTTGTGTCATTGCCGCCGGTGAAAATACAACCTACCTGAAGGATTTCCGCGTTCAGCTTCCCAAAGCGGCCCCCAATGCTGCAGTACCTGTTTACAAGGCCAACATGTATCTCATGAAAAACATGAAGTACAGGTTCGCTGTCTGCGATGCCCCGGAATCAAAGGGAGAACTGGTTGTCACAATCTATGACCAGGGAAAGGAACTCATTTCATCCTATAATAAAAGTGCAGGCCGGAAATACAGCTCGATTGACTTTATCTGCAATAAGACAGGTCTGTATACCTTATGGTTTGACTTTATCAACGGAGAACAGGGCTCCGGTGTAGGGGTGGTCTGTATGATCAAGTAATCAGTAGGGCCATATACGCGATACAATTATCATTACTGCCATCATCCAGAAAAGGATTTCAGCAGTTATAACCCGCCGTGTGAAGGCCATATAGTTTGCCATTATAAAAGAGAGCGGCAGGGCGGCAATCGCCATCAGCTCGGCTGAAACGGCAGGAACAAGGATGTACGCCGCACCTGATACAACCATTAACCATATCAGGATTTCATATGTCCTGCGTGACCTTATCTTGTATGTCGGCATCTCCCGGACAAGGTATGCCAGGGAAGGGAGAAAATTCAGCCCCGTCACCACCAGGAGTATAACAAGTGTGCGGCTCCAGTACACAGAAGGAGCCTCTCCGAAAAGATTGCCGAGAACAGTTGATGTCAGATCTCCGGGATCGCCTCCAGTTACATACCACACTGCATACATCAGTATCCAGGGAAGCAGCGCTCCGGCAACTGCCAGTGTCAGTTCACGGATGTCAGGGCTTCTAAGCAACAGAACCCCGATAAGGACAAGGAGAATAAACCAAACTGAACCGGCATATAAAAGTCCGGCGGATGATATCATCAGCGCAGCGTCAAAGAACTTGAATGATGTACCGTTGACACGATACGATGAAATCATCCTCCATATAGCCGCCAGGATGAGAAGTGATGCCGGAAGAGCCGGATTGAGTATCATCTCGCCCGGAAACACAGAATAAAGAAGGATATATAGAAGTGCCGGCAAAAAAGTCCTTCTCGGTATGAAAAATATTTCTGTATTGAACCTTACCATTACAATAGCCACTGCCATCACCAGAACAAAGGAGAGTAACACAGCCAGACGGGGAGAGCCGTCCAGCGCCTCTGTAATGTAACCCCATAGGGGCATTGTATCCCTCACGGTGGCATTTGCCAGTTCTGGCGGTGAGATGAAGTAATCGCTCCACAAACCCAGGGCTGCCAGGGTTAGCAGCAGAGCCGGTCCAGCTCCGGATCCCCTGAAAAACCTTATCATTCCCGGATGTTTTTCAGATCGAAACCTATGTCTTTCCTGTAATTCATCCCGCTGAAGGAGATCTCACTGATGGAGGCATAGCTCCGGGCAAGGGCCTCTTCCATGGATCTGCCCGTTGAGGTAACGGCAATAACCCTTCCGCCATTCGTCACCAGAAGGCCATTGTCACTCCTGGTGCCGGCATGAAAGAGAGTGCTCTCTTTAACCCTTTCCGTACCAGTGACAGGAAAACCCTTCCCGTACGTGTCAGGGTAACCTCCTGACACAATCATTACTGTTACGGCTGTTTCCGGAGAGAAGACAACTGAACGGGATTCAAGATCGCGGTTTGCCACACCTTCCAGAAGGTCAAACAAATCACTTTCAATCCTCGGGAGGATCACCTCGGTTTCAGGATCACCGAGCCGTGCGTTGTATTCAATCACATATGGTTCTCCATCTACATTCATAAGGCCGAAGAAGATGAATCCGCGGTAATCTATCCCCTCTTCCTTCAGACCCTCAACCGTTGGCCTGATGATCCGGTCCTCCACTCTGGCCATTAATGCCGGGGAGGCAAACGGCACCGGTGAAACTGCACCCATGCCCCCGGTATTCTTCCCGGTGTCACCTTCCCCTATACGCTTGTAGTCCTTGGCTTCAGGCAATATACGGTATGAACTCCCGTCGGTGATCACAAATGCGGACATCTCAATCCCATTGAGATACTCTTCAATAACAACCTTGCTGCCTGCGGCACCAAACCTGCCGCCAAGCATTGCTTTCAGTTCCTCAACCGCTTCATCAAGATCATTAATTATCAAAACTCCTTTCCCGGCTGCAAGACCGTCGGCCTTGAGAACGTACGGCGGCCTGAGGTTTTTCATGAAGATGATGGCATCGTTGACGGTTTCTGCGGTGAAGGTCTCATATGAAGCAGTAGGTATACCGTGCCTCTTCATGAATCCCTTGGCAAAGTCCTTACTCCCCTCAAGCAGGGCTCCGGTACGCCGGGGTCCTATGACCGCCACACCCGCAAGAACAGGATCATCTTCAATATAATCGGTAATGCCGTCAGCAAGGGGTGCTTCCGGTCCTACCACTACCATACCTATGTCATTTTCAAGGATGGCTCGCCGAACTCCCTCAAAATCACCCGGATCAACGGGAACATTTACGGCTAATGCTGATGTGCCCGGATTGCCGGGAGCGACAAAGAGTTTAAGCGGCCTCGTGCTTTGTGCCAGTTTCCATGTGATCGCATGTTCACGTCCTCCCGATCCGAGAATAAGAATATTCATGTTAAATGTTGCTTTCCCCTTCCAAAAATAGTATTTAGGATGAAATTACTCAGCCCCGGGGCGAATAATCATCCACCCGTCCGAATGAATAACCATCTGACATTGCCTTCTCCAGGAACTTTTCAAGATATTGCACCGCACTGCTTGTCTCGCTGTCATGCAGCACTATCACTGACCCGGGCCTGACCCTGGAGGCAAGGATTCCGTAAGATGCCGAGGCCGGAAGGGCCTGGTCAAAGTCATAGGGCATCAGGTCCCAGAAGACTATCTGCATCGTCCGCTCCAGAATCCTGTACTGTCTAACCCGGAGTCTGCCGTAAGGTGGCCTGAAAAGATTGCTGCAGGTTATATCCCTTCCCCTGAACACATCGGCACAATATGTCCGGATTGGAGTTTTAAGCCCGTTAAGATGGCTGAAACCGTGATTGCCAATTGTATGACCTTCAGCCGCTATCCTTGCGAAGAGACCCGGATTGGCAATCACCCTGCTGCCGGTACAGAAAAAGGTTGCCCTGACATTACCCGCTCTGAGGATGTCAAGGATACGGGGTGTTGAGGCAGGATCCGGACCGTCATCAAATGTAAGATAAAGCCTTTTCCCCCCTCCTTTTATGGAATAAATGGCATCAGGATAAATAATTCCTGCCGGAAACGGCCTTCGGTAATTCCTTATCATCTTGCCGGCACCTCTCCGTAAAACCTGTTAAGTTCAGCAGAAGTTCTGGCAGAGAGCCCGGTCATGCCGTGCCTGGTCGCCAGCCTGTAAACATCAAGCAAAGCCTGAAGTGAGACAGATGCGTTGTAATCAATTCCGTAACTCTTATCGTCAGGCAGCCCTGCAATGAACGTCAGGGTTGCAACCGAATTATCAACGATCTCATTACAAAGTTTTTCGGCTTCCTCCTTCCTTCCTGCCATTGCCAGCGCATCTCCAAGGTCAATGCTGAAGTAGTCATAAGGCATCTTGGAAGGGGGTACTATTGCCAGTCCCTTTTCCACTGCCGCCATGGCCCTGACAGTATCGCCTTCAGCCACAAGCGCCTTTGCCAGCCTGGCAAACTGACGTCTGAACACGTCAAACATCCGGCGGTTGTTCTCATCAAGATATACACCCTCCTTCCCGGCATTACCCCATCTGAATTTGTTCATCATATTTTCATACATCTCTCTTGTGTCCACCATCCCGGTCTCACCCGGTCCGGACTGAGATATTTTTATCGGGCTTACACGGTAGGCCATCCCTTCCAGGACAAAAAACTGCTCAAGCCCCGTGTATGTTGAAGAGGGAACTGTCACTGAGTAATAGAGAGGCCTCTCCCAGTTATTGCCAGCCATGAAGTCTATAATGGCAAGATCGTCCTTAATGGCCATGTTGCTGGTAAACTTCCATATCATTGGCACTATCATCCTGTCAGCATGATATGGCCTTACTGCTCCTGTTGCTATTACATGGGCGGAATCAACATCCACAATGAATTCCCTGACAGGAATGAAATTGAAGAAATCACCCCGGCCGGAAAGATCAACCTTGGCTTTCGGGTCATCTGACCCGACAAATTCCATCACCTTCCTTATGGGTGTAGGCTCCTTGATGAGTTCCTCAACGGGAAGCTGAACACGTTCTCCTTCAATGTATTTCTCCACAGGAAGGGTAAAAGGCAGAGGGTCTGATTCAAAGGCTTTCCGACTCATCGTCTCTATGTAAAAACCACTCTGGAGGTAACTCAGGTTGGCAACGCGGACATCGGTACGGTACCCCTCAACGTCCTGGATATACCAGAGCGGAAAGGAATCGTTGTCCCCATATGTCAGCAGCACTGCATTTTCATCAACCGAAGACAGGTAGTTCGAGGCAATGTCCCTTGCCGTATATCTGTCAGACCTGTCATGGTCATTATAGTTCTGAATGATCATCAGAAGGGGCACGGCCGCCATAATCACCACTGAAGGAATGACTGCCGCCGGGTAATCCTTCATGAACCTGCGCAGCATATCATAAAAGAGCATAAGGCTCATCCCAATCCATATGGCAAAGGCATAGAAGGAACCTGCATAGGCATAGTCCCTCTCCCGCGGCTGGCTCGGATTCTGGTTAAGATATGTCACTATTGCAAGCCCGGTCATGAGAAATAGAAGTGCAACCAGCGAAAATCCCTTGCGGTCACGCCTGTACTGCCAGTATATTCCTCCCAGGCCGGCAAGCAGGGGTAAAAGGAAATAGGCATTCCTGGCAGGATTGTTCCTGTTCTCATCCGGAAGAAGAGACTGGTCTCCCAGGCGAGGGTTGTCTATGAATGGTATTCCCGAGATCCAGTTGCCGTCCATGACATTGCCGTTACCCTGCACATCATTCTGTCTCCCGGCATAATTCCACATGAAATATCTCATGTACATGACACCCACCTGGTACCTGAAAAAGAAACGCAGATTCTCACCGAATGTGGGAATGGTTACCTGCTCAGTCCCCTGACCTGACCTGATGGTGACTTTGGTTCCCTTTATCTTTCCCCAGTATTCATATTCACGTATATGCCCGGGATCACTGCTGTACATACGCGGGAAGATGGTCATGAACCTTTTGTCATAACTGTAATCTGTCTGGTAATAGGGTACATACTTACCCTCCTTCTTATTGTAGCCTCCTACCTTTTTTTCTATTCCTGTCACAGGGGCTGAGTAGTAATGCCCGTACAGAAACGGCGCCCTGGGGTATTGTGATCTGTTGATGTAATAGATGAATGAGAAGACGTCTGAAGGGTCATTCTGATTCATGGGCGGGTGTGCGTTTGCCCTTATTATTATCAGGGCGAAGGAGGAGTATCCCAGCATCAGCACGGCGATAACCGTCATCACAAAATTAAGGATCTTTCTCCCTTTCCTGAACGAATACCATATTCCTCCGACTATCAGGCCTGTGAGGAAGATGAGATATATATAGAGGCCGGTATTGTAGGGCAGCCCCAGGGTGTTTACGAAAAAGAGTTCGAACCATCCTGCCACCTTTGCCACCCCGGGAACAAACACAAAGTTGAGAATGCCGAGTATAAGAAACCCTGTGAGAAGTGCATAGATGATCCCCTTTGTGGTTGGACTGTGTTTCCTGAAGTACCACAGCAGGACTATCACGGGCAGAGCCAGGAGATTAAGGAGGTGCACCCCTATTGACAGGCCCATGAGGTATGCAATCAGTATAATCCACCTGCCGGCATGAGGGTCATCTGCTTCGTCATACCAGCGGAGCATGGCCCAGACAACTGCAGCGGTGAAGAGTGAGCTTGTTGCATAGACCTCACCCTCAACTGCCGAAAACCAGAATGTATCTGAGAATGCATAGGCGAGAGCTCCTGTGGCGCCGGAGGCAAGTATGGCGAAGGCCTTTCCCCCGCTTACGGCTTCATCATCACCGGTGGCCAGGCGGATGAGCCTTGAAATGCTCCAGAAAAGGAACAGGATGGTGAATGCACTTGCAAAGGCAGAAAGGATGTTGACCATCATTGCTACCTTCGAGGTATCGCCCCCGGCAAAAAGAGTGAAAAACCGCCCGAGAAGCATGAAGAACGGAGCACCGGGAGGGTGTCCCACCTCGAGCCTGTAGGAACAGAGTATGAACTCCCCGCAGTCCCAGAAACTGACGGTGGGTTCGATAGTCATAAGGTAGATAACCAGCGAGACGGCAAAAACAGCCCAGCCGGTTACATTGTTCCACAGTCTGAATCCATTTTTCATTTCTTTCCTTTTTCGTTCCTTATCATAAAGCGCCAGGGCTTGCTTATCCATGGTTCGCCGGCGTAGTCTATTCCCACCCTCGGTCCTGTAATAACTTCAGGACGGCAGCCGTTTTCCTCAATCCAGACCCTGGCTGATGATACCAGGTCCTCGTGGTTGAATGAACCGTCGATGCCGAGACCCCTGGTCAGCCGCCCCGGACCAGGATACTGTGATACTCCCCTTATCAGCACGGCCTGGGGGTAGTCAGCAGGCCCAGTAACCACGTTCAGCATCCAGTGCATCCCGTAGACAAAGTAAATATAAAGATGGCCTCCCGGCATGTACATCGGTTCTGTTCTGGGTGTCCTTCCCCTGCTTGCATGACATGCCCTGTCATCCTCACCAAGATAAGCCTCTGTTTCAGTTATCCTGTATTTCCCGGTCTGCTCCCCTGTGCCAATTACCAGGTCCATCCCCGGCAACAACCCTGCTACCGTCACCGCATCTGCAAGAAAGAAACTCCGGCCAATTCTGCTCATCTGTTCTTTTCAATACTCTGTTTTATCCGGCAATTCCTCCCACCGCTTCAATATACTGTCACCCTCCTCCTTTAACCCGCGCACCATCGCAATGCTTCTCCTGGTGCTCTCAAGGGCAAGCTCTTCGTAGATGCGATTGTCACTGAACCCGGCTTCGGCAGCGCGATACCTGTCAGAGGCATAAACAATGCGCCTGATGCCCGCCCAGTAGACTGCTCCAAGACACATGGGGCACGGTTCACAGGAAGCATATATGGTACAGCCTCCCAGGTCATGGGTTCCGAGGTGTTCAGCTGCCATCCTGATGGCCATCACCTCGGCGTGCGCCGTGGGGTCATGACCGGGCACAACCCTGTTCCCGGCACGGGCAATAATTCTTCCATCCCTTACAACAACCGCCCCGAATGGCCCTCCGCCGTCATCCATATTCTCCCCGGCAGTCTGGATTGCCAGTTCCAGGAACCTGCGGTCATTACTGTTGAATATCATTTTGGTCACAGGCAACAATTTTACCGGGTGTAAAAATAAGAAAAGAATGCCGCCCCGGTAACGATAACTGCTGTATCATTATCAAACAATGACTGCTGATGGTCCCCGGAGAAACATACTAACTTTGCAGTGTTAACCATCAGTAAAAGAATCAAGGCAGCATGCAGTCATTTTGAGTGAATGGCCAGTAGAGGCAGTCTG
>CAYYEH010000072.1:0-13096 GCA_964470815.1 uncultured Rikenella sp. | reverse complement strand
TCAAATCGAACATCGCAATTACCACATCGCAATTCTCAATTCGCACTTCGCACATCGCAAATCACAATTAATGCGCATTCTGTTAACATTTTTGACTTTGTCCCTTTTGGCATGTTCCTGCTCTCCGCCGCCGGAATACGCCGAGATCAACGGACTGACCCAGGGAACCACCTACCATATTGTGGTTGAGAAGACGCCGGGGCTTGATGTCATGGCATTGCGCCAGGATATTGAGGTACTCCTTACTGAAATTGACAACTCATTGTCAATTTATAATGATTCCTCAGTCATCTCTGCTATCAACTCCAACCGTAGTGACCTGACAGACAGCCTCTTCCGGGAGGTATTCCTGGCTGCGGCAGAGGTCTCCGCACAGAGCGGAGGATATTTTGACATCACAGTCGGCCCGCTGGTAAAGGCATGGGGATTTGGCCCCGATGCCATGAAGCGGTTTGATGAGTCAATGCTTGACTCCCTCCTTGCACTGGTTGGAATGGATAAGGTTCGGCTTGAAGGGGAACGGATCATCAAGGCTGATCCGGACATGTTCATTGATGTCAATGCCATTGCCCAGGGTTATACCGTTGACCTGGTGGCAGACCTGATCTCTCGTTCAGGAATTACCCAATGCCTTGTGGAGGTTGGCGGTGAGGTGCGGACCATGGGTAACAAGAACGGAGTCGGGTGGAAGGTGGGCATTGATACTCCATCTGACGGCAACTATATCCCGGGCGCTGATATCCAGGCCAAAATCAGGCTTGATGACCTCGCCCTGGCCACCTCGGGCAATTACAGAAAATTCTTTGTGGAGAACGGTGTCAAGTACTCCCATACCATTGACCCGCGAACAGGATATCCTGTGAGGCATACACTTCTCAGCGCCACGATTATTGCTCCAACCGGCGCCATGGCTGACGCCTGGGCTACCGCCTGCATGGTGGGCGGAACAGATGCTGCGACAGCCTTTATTGAGAAGTATGATTTCCTGGAGGGATACCTGGTATACTCAGATGAAAACGGGGTGATGAAGAGCTGGGTCTCGGAGGGAATAAGTAAGCTTCTGATATCCGAATGATTAACTCCTGTAATCCTGCAGGTTTGACAGAGTGGAGGGCAGAGCCCGGCTGTAAGGTCCGCGCAATTCGGATTTCGCCATTCGCAACCCTTCATTCGCTCATAGCAAAACCTACTCCTCGTCAAGGAGGCGGAGGCAGCAGGCTTCCCTGTTTACCGGACTGCAACCGGTATCGGTATTTCTTGCACAGGATATCCCCCTCTTGCGCATCTCCTTGTTTTGACCCACGTGAGTATCGGGGAACCGGCCCTTCGGTTTGAGCAGGATGGTTATAGCCATTCCTGCAAGTGCAAGGCCGATCAGAATAGCGGATATTATGAGGAGCTTGATAACCATTTTTCCAATTATTCGGTATGCAAATATAGCCAATTAATAAACGCTGCAGGTCTGCAGTTTGTTCGCCGGCAGGGTCATTACGGCCGGACCATAACGGAACGGGACTGAACGGAGAAGTCAGGCCGGGGGTGAAACCTCCGGATGCCGGCTGTCAGGCTTCCTCTTCCCTGTAGAGTTCCCTGTCAGCGGCGTCAGCCTCTTCAAGGACTTTAGAATGCTCTTCCGGGGTGTACTTTCGTATTTTGTATCCCACCGAGGCTATGAAGACGCTCATGAACGGGCTGATGATATTGAAGAAGCAGTACGGTGCGTATGCCCATGTGGAGACGCCAAGGACGCCTGACTGTGTGGCGCCGCAGGTGTTCCAGGGTATCAGCACCGATGTGACGGTGCCGGAGTCCTCCAGCGAGCGGCTCAGCAGCTCCGGCTTGAATCCCATGTCACGGAATTTCTTTGCATACATCCTCCCGGGTATTACTATGGAGAGGTACTGGTCTGATGCAGTCACATTGAAGAACAGGCAGGTTGCAACCGTTGAGCCCACCAGCGTTCCTGCGTTATGAACGAATTTCATCAGTTTGCCTGTTATGGTCCGGAGCATGCCGCAGGCCTCCATGATGCCCCCGAATACCATGGCGCAGATGATAAGCCAGACGGTGTTCAGCATGCCGGCCATGCCACGCGTTTTCATGAGTTCATCAACCGATGCATCACCGGTGGTTACCGCAACGGAACCAAACATGGTCTTCATCACGGCAATGTAGGCCTGCCTGATGAATGAACCGCCGGTAGCGGCTACCTCCTCCAGTACATGAGGCTGAAAGATTATTGCAAATACCGCTGCAAGCAGCGTACCTGCCAGAAGCGATGGCAGTGGAGGTACCTTTTTAACAATAATGTAAATAAGCATTGCCGGCACCAGGAGAAGAAACGGAGATATATTGAACTTGGCCTTTATGGCGGCCTGGACAGCATCAGCGCTGGTTGTTCCTCCATGAAGGTCTATTGTAAATCCTAAAACCAGGAAGATCAGCATGGTAATCACCAGTGACGGTGTGGTGGTTATAACCATATACCTTACGTGTGTGAAAAGGTCAGTTCCTGCAACCGCCGGCGCCAGGTTTGTCGTGTCCGACAGGGGAGACATCTTGTCACCGAAATATGCCCCTGAAATAATGGCTCCGGCGATCATTGCCTCGCTGAATCCCAGCGCCTTGCCAATACCCAGGAGGGCCACCCCGATGGTGGCCACCGTTGACCATGAGCTGCCAGTGGAGACTGAGACGACAGAGCAGATGACTACTGCTGCAAACAGGAAGATCTTGGGGTGGAGGATCTCAAGCCCATAATAAATCAGCATGGGAACCACTCCGCTTACCATCCAGGTGCCTGCCAGCGAGCCGATCAGAAAAAGTATCAGTATTGCAGGCATGGCCGTTCCTATCCCCTTGATGACCCTTTCACGTATGTAAAGCCATTTGTAACCAAGACTTACCGCTATCACCCCGGCCACTGCTGCAGCAAGGATAAGGGCTATCTGGTTGGCGCCAGAGAGAGTGTCGTCACGAAAGAACTTTACGTTAAGGGTAAGCAGAAGGATCAGTACCGCGATCGGCAGCAGGGACTGCAGCATCGTGGGTGTTTTGTACTGTTTTAAAGACATAAATGATGTATGGATGTGGAACGTGCAATTT
Source organism: uncultured Rikenella sp. (assembly GCA_964470815.1). Lineage (GTDB taxonomy): Bacteria > Bacteroidota > Bacteroidia > Bacteroidales > VadinHA17 > SR-FBR-E99. Next base: position 9,991 of record CAYYEH010000072.1, on the reverse strand, counting down.
ACTATTTTCCCCGACTTTTCTTGGTTTTGATTACAAAAGATGTTATTTTGTATGGTCATTTTTGCTGACATATGGCTCAATACCCGGACATTTTCAGCATCAACCCGGAGGACAAGATCCCGGAAAAGGGAAGGGTGCTCATATCAGAGCCCTTCCTGACTGACCGTTTCTTCAACCGTACCATCGTATTTCTGACTGAACACACTGCAGAGGGTACAGTCGGATTCATCCTCAACAGGGTGATTGACCTGATGGTCAGCAGCGCCGTGGATGGTTTTGACGGCTGGGACGAGCACCTTTCGGTTGGTGGCCCTGTAGCTCCGGACACTCTTCACTACCTGCATACCCTTGGCAGGAAGGTGCCGGGAAGCGTTCCGGTAATACCGGGCATATGGTGGGGCGGAGAGATTGATGCCCTCCGTAACCTTATCGCCACAGGAACCATTGGCCGTGACCAGGTGAGGTTCTTCCTCGGTTATTCGGGTTGGGAGAAAGGACAACTTAAACGCGAACTCAGTGAGAATTCATGGGTAATCGCCAGGGTGCCTCCCGAGGTGATAATGAAGAGCCGGGGCAATGTGTGGCGTGAGGTGCTCCGGTCACTGAACAATAAATACCGCATCTGGGCTGAGTTCCCCGAATCACCCGAGATGAACTGAAATCACCCCTCCGGAAATTTCCCTTCAGCATAAATCTTCACGGCCAATCCGGACGTGAAAGACATGGTGATTGCAGAACCTGGTCAGGTCAGTGCATAATTTTGAAAACCAGTTCACGGAGCAGATCACCTGCATCACTTCCGGCCTCGCCGAACCCCTTCGCTTTAAGGTCATATGACCGGATCAGTGAGATTATATTCATGCATGCACCCGGATTGTACAGCGCAGCCGCTGTCCTGAAATCCCTGACATAACCCGGATAGGTCTTCAGCATTGCAACCACATTGCCGTCACTTTTATCCTTCAGGCTGTGAAAAATGAGCACACGGCTGAAGCTTGAGAAGAGAACCGGGAAGATCATCGGGATTATCTCCTTTTTTGAATGCCCTGCATAATAGTTGACCACCCTGGCCGCCTTAAGCGGATCACGGTAGACAATGGCCTTCCACAACTCGTTGGGAGTATAGTCCTTGCTTATGCCGATGCTTTTTTCAATCAGTTCTGTGGTTATCCGCGGGTTTTCCTTCGGCAGGGAGATTATCAGTTTCTCAAGCTCATTGGCAATTTTCCCCAGGTCATTGCCAAGGAATTCCGAAAGGAGCCTCGACGAATCCGGGCCAGCCATTATTCCCCTGTCAGTCAGATACCTGTCAATCCACCCCGGTATCTGGTACTCCGGCACCTTGTCTGACTCAAAATACCAACCCTTTTTAGAGAGGGATTTGTAGAGCGATTTTCTCTTGTCAAGGTCTTCATATTTGCAGGCGATGACCAGTATGGTAGAATTAAGGGGATTTTCAATATAAACCAGCAGGTCATCTATTTTCTTCATTTTCTGTGCTTCGCGAACTATGACCACCTGCTGGTTGGCCATCATGGGGAAGCGGCGGCAGGTCTCGATCACCTGGGTAACGGTTACATCAAGGCCATAAAGGACCGTCTGGTTGAAAGCCTTTTCCGACTCGTCAAGTACCTTGTCCTCGATAAACTCTGTAATAAGGTCAATATAATAAGGCTCCTTTCCGGCCAGGAAGTAGACGGGTTTGTAGATCTTGTTCCGAAGATCCCTTAAAATTTCCTTGTAGTCGGTTGCCATCAGAACCGGAGGTGTTTGACTGAGATCCCGTTTTCTTTAATTTCTGTTAGCGCTTCTATGCCTATGCGAAGATGGGTGTCTGCAAACTGACTGGTTACTTTCTGGTCGCTTTCACCTGTTTTGATGCCTGTTGAGATCATCGGCTGGTCTGAGACGAGCAGGAGTGCGCCGGTAGGGATCTCATTTGCAAAGCCTACGGTAAAGATAGTGGCTGTTTCCATGTCAATGGCCATAGCCCTTGTCTTGACGAGGTATTTCTTGAACCGGTCATCATATTCCCACACCCGCCTGTTGGTAGTGTAGACGGTTCCGGTCCAGTATTCGAGGTTGTTGCGCACGATGGCGGCGGAGACGGCGCTCTGCAGCTTGAAGGCAGGCAATGCAGGGATCTCCAGTGGCAGGTAGTCGTTCGAGGTACCGTCGCTCCTGATGGCGGCAATAGGGAGGATAAGGTCACCGAGTTTATTCTTCTTCTTCAGCCCTCCGCATTTGCCGAGGAAAAGCACCGCCTTCGGCTGGATGGCACTCAGCAGGTCCATAACCGTGGCTGCGTTGGGGCTCCCCATGCCGAAATTGATGATGGTGATTCCCCCGGCAGTGGCATTGGGCCAGTTCTTGTCCTTTCCTTCCACAGGCACATCGTTCCACCTGGCAAAGGTATCAACGTAATGGGTGAAGTTTGTAAGCAGGATGAACTCGCCGAAGGAGGCGAGCTCCTTTCCCGTGTAGCGGGGCAGCCAGTTGTTTACTATATCTTCCTTGGTTCTCATGTTCTCAAAAGCTGTTTGTTTATATTTGCCCTGCCTAAGGGTAACCAAAAATACAATAAAAGTTGAAACCGCTGAAACTGCCTCCCTGTTCACTGCGGATAAAAGAGGGGCCCGGGAACAGGCTCATCTACGACCCGCTGCGCAGAAAGTATGTGGCACTGACTCCAGAGGAGTGGGTGAGGCAGCATTTTGTGAATTACCTGACCGGCTGGCTCGGATATCCTCCCGGACTGATAAAGATTGAAGGTTCCTTCAGGCTCAACTCAATGATCCGGAGGGCAGACATCCTGGTGCATGACAGGGCCGGTGAACCGGTTCTCATCGTTGAGTGCAAGGCACCGGAGGTGAAGATAACACAGGAGGTCTTTGACCAGATCATAAACTACAACTTCAGCTACGGTGTCAGGTACCTGGTGGTGACCAACGGCATCACACACTTTGCGGGTAAGACAGATAGCGCAGAGCGAAGCTTCCGGCTGCTGGACCAGATACCTGATTACGAAACCATTACACACAGCCGGTCATGATTGACGTGACATGTGCGGTCATACGCAATGAGGAGGGGCTGGTGCTGGCTGTGCGGCGGGGGCCTTCGATGGGCAATGCCGGCAAGTGGGAATTTCCCGGGGGAAAGACCAGGGCAGGGGAGGACCAGGAGGATTGCATTATCAGGGAGATAGACGAGGAACTGGGAATGGATATTGTCATCTGCGGCAGGCTCAGTGAAGTTGTGCATGATTACGGGGATAAAAAGATCAGGCTTATACCGTTCCTCTGTGATACCCTCACCTCAAAACCGGTCTTGCGTGAGCATGACATGTACAGATGGATGCAGCCGCAGGAACTGGTGACCCTCGACCTGACAGCTGCCGACATTCCCATTGCCTTGCAGTATGCTGATTGCCACCGGGCTGAAGAGGATCACGACCCTGAGGCTGAGACTGCTCAGATGACTGCAGAGGCCGGAGAGGAACTGGCCAGGATGATGGGCAGGATCAGCAGCGTTGAGGAGATAACTATGGTGGCACAATCAGCAGTGAATGATACCAACCTGGTGTCACAGCTGGTAACGCTGAGTTCGAGCACGGTGAAGAGGGTGGGATTCATGTCTTCCTGGGCCCTCTCAAAGGTGGTTGACGTCAACCCGAAGGTGATGGCTCCTTACCTTGGGCTCATGATCGATGAACTTCCTTCAGTGCCCAACGAGAGTGTACAGCGGTCATTCATGCGGGTGCTGATGAAGAGTGAATCAAGTGATATTCCTCAGTCGCATCACGCTAAGCTGATCGACTATTGCATGGCCATCATGCGTGAACAGGGGGCGCCGGTTGCACCCAAGGCATACGGTATGGAGATCCTTGCGTCATTCTGTAAACTATACCCTGAGATGGTCAATGAGGTTGCCGGCGCAGTACAACTGGCAATAAATGATGCGGCGGGAGGAATGAAGGCCGCAGGACGGAAGGTGATACAGAGATTAGCCAGTGGTAATAGTCTGAAGGTCTGAAGGTCTCAGGTCTGAAGGTCTCAGGTCTGAAGGTCATATATCATGCAATCTCGTGCTTAAAGAATCAACACCGCATAACTCTCAGACTTTATTTAATCTTCATTGTCTTCCTGATCCATGATGTCATCAGCTCCATCGCGGCGGGGGAGAAGGTCTCCTCAATTCTCACATATTCATCCGGTGAACCCTTTTCGGCAGTCTGGAAAAGATGATTCAGCCCCGGGAGCATTACTGTCTTTACCTTGCGGTTTCCGCCCTTGCGTACTGCAGCCTTTATGGCGGGCAGGTTCATCTCATGATTCACCTGCAGGTCCTTCTCACCGTTCAGGGCAAGCACCGGGCACTTCACCTGTGACCAGAACTGTGCCGGGTCAGCGTCAATGAAATACCTCATCCAGGGATTATTGACCGATATCAGCCCCTGTGTGAATCCTGACATCTTCTCCTTCCGTTCCTCAGGGCCAAGGCCTTTCCTGTCAAGTTCCTTCCCGTACCATTCCATGGCATCCTTCGCGAATTTGCGCAGATCGGGCTCAGCAACCACCATCCGGAAGAGCTGGCTGTTATTGCTCACTGTTTCTTCCACTTCCTCAGGGGTTGATCCTGTGGCAGTCATTATGTCACGGGCCTGCCTGATCAGGATGTCATATCCTCTTACACCCGGTCCGGCGAGGGAGACAATAAATGCTACGTTTTTGTTGCGGGATGCCACGATGGGAGCTATAAGGCCTCCTTCGCTGTGGCCGGCCAGGCCTGTCTTCTTCCTGTCTATTTCAGGGCGTTGCAGGAGGTATGTCAACGCTGCTTCAGCATCATCGGCAAAAGTGAGAGATGTGGCATCATTGGTTCTACCCTTTGACTTCCCCACACCCCGGTCGTCATACCTGAGAACAGCTATTCCATTCCTGGTGAGATGGTCAGCCATGACCTTGAATGGCTTGTGCATGAAAATGGTCTCGTCACGGTCCTGCTGTCCCGAGCCCGAGATAAGCACCACGGCCGGGAAAGGTCCTTCCCCCTCCGGCAAGGTCAGTGTGCCCGCCAGGGTGAAGTTCTCAACGGTGTTCATGAAGGTGACCTCTTCCTCACGGTAAGGATATGGCGGCTTAGGTTCCTGCGGACGGTTATAAACCACCGGTTTTGCCCCCTTTCTCATGTTCAGGTCATATGCTCGTCCCAACTGGTTCCATCTGCCTGTGATAAGCGAATCTCCGCTAATGCCTCCGCGATACCAGCCCCTTATCATCGGGATATCCACATTAACCGTATCACCTTCAACCGTGACCCTTCCGCAGGGGATGTCCATCGCAGCCTGGTCGGGGGAGTCAAGCGTCGCACGGATTGTATCTGCTTCTGTCATTTTGAAATGCAGCACCAGGTTGAGGTCGCCGGCCAGGGTCTTCAGTACGCCTGACCATGAGCCTTCCAGTTTCCCTGCGTTGTCCTGGGCTGAAATTATCGTGCCGGCAATGAGAAACAAACCGATAAGAAAAGCTGTTCTTTTCATCCGCTTTTTGTTTTAGTTTGAAGGTCAGTCCGAACCTGCATGAAATATTATGACAGGATCAATTTGTGGCTTTCTGTTCATGCAAGTTCCGCTGCAACCTTTAATGCAATTCAAAAGTAGCCAATTCTGGTTATATTTGAAGCTATTTTAAAGCATATGAAAACAGTAGATACAAGGGGTCTTACATGCCCGGCACCGCTGATAAAGACGAGGCAGGGTCTCAATGAGGCGGCGCCTGATGAGGATGTTCAGGTTCTTATTGACAACCCGACCTCACTTAGCAATGTAAAGAGGTACCTGTCTGACAACAGGCTTGAATTCGCTGTCAGGGAAGAAGGAGGATTGTCAATTGTGACGGTTGCCAGAGGCGAAAAGACTGAGCTGAGCTCGAACGAGAAGGAGTATTGTACCACTGAGAGCGCACCGGCACCACGCGGCAGAAGGAACACCGTGGTGGCCGTCACCTCGGAACGAATGGGCAGCGGCGACGACGAGCTGGGGACTAAGCTGATGGTATCATTCTTCAGAACCCTGGTGCTTCTGGAACCGGTGCCGTCAGCCGTGGTATTCTACAATGCAGGAGTGAAACTGGGTCTCGGAGATTCTCCGGTGATAGAGCATATCAGGGAGCTGGCTGAAAAGGGCACCTCCGTTTACCTGTGCACCACATGCATAAATCATTTCGGAATCCGGGACAGGCTTCCGGTGGGGAGCTTCAGCGATATGTACCAGATTCTGAATGTACTTAAGGATGCAGATCATATAATACGCCCGTGAAAGGACCTGTGGCATTTGATCTTCTGACGACGGTAGAGACGGGAGGATGCTCTGCAAAGATCCCTCCCCGCCAGCTGGAGGAGCTGCTGAAGGACCTTCCCCTTCCGGCCGATCCCAGGATATTGGTTGATATATCGACGCATGATGATGCCGGCGTTTATAAAATCAATGACGAGACAGCCCTGGTGATCACTACCGATTTCTTCCCGCCGATGGTCAGTGACGGTTACGAGTTTGGCCTGGTAGCCGCAGCCAATTCAATAAGTGATGTATACGCCATGGGCGGAACGCCGCTTGTGGCCCTGAATATCATGATGTTTCCTTCATCACGAATACCAATGGAGGTCTACCGAGATATTCTTCGGGGAGGCAGTGACAAAGCCCGGGAGGCAGGCGTCAGCATTATCGGCGGGCATACCATTGACGACTATCCCCCGAAGTACGGGCTTGCAGTTGTCGGCACGATACACCCGGACAGGATAATAACCAATGCCGGAGTGAGGGAGGGTGATGACCTTATCCTTACCAAGCCGCTCGGGACGGGAATCATCCTTGCAGGTCACAGGATGCAGATGACGACTCCCGGGCAACTGGAAGGAGCTGTCAGTACAATGAAACAGCTTAATTCAGCAGGAGGTGCGCTGATGCAGAAATACGGGGTCAGGGGGGGCACCGACATAACCGGCTTCGGCCTGGCGGGCCATGCCCTTAAGATGGCGAGAGCATCAGGGGTGACCATCATTCTTGACCTGCTCAGTGTGCCCTTACTTGAAGGTTCCTGGTACCTGGCAGACCAGGGTTGTATCCCGGGGGCGGCTTTCCGGAACCTCGATTATACGGAAAGGGATACACTCATGTCTGAGAGGCTCGACTACAATCTGAAGATGATTGCACATGATGCCCAGACATCGGGCGGACTGCTGATGGCTGTTCCACCCGGAAGGAGTGCGGCACTCCTGAAAGAGCTGCATGAATCAGGCCACGAAGAAGCATCGGTAATCGGCAGGGCAGTTACAAGGGAAGAACAGGCCCTGGTCCTGTTATAAAAAACACAAGAGCATTATTGTACCCGCAGGGCACTGTAGCCGGATGGTTCCTGGAATGGCTGCGTCAGGTTCAGCCGGCCGACCCGGCCGGTAGCGGTGTGATACTGAATCAGGCAGGCAACGAGAAGATAAACTCAACGCCGCCGCCGGGACGGGTGCGGACTGAGACCTCTCCCTTATGAAGCAGCACGGCATTTTTAACTATGGCCAGACCGAGGCCTGTCCCTCCGCTTCTGCGGGAACGGCCGTCGTCAATCCTGTAGAACCGCTCGAAAATCCTTGACTGGTGCTCCTCAGGTATGCCTATGCCGTTGTCAGCGAATGAGAAGGTACGGTAACCAGGTTCGCCGGGGATGCTCCTTACAGTAACGGTAACCCCTTCACCGGCATAGGTGATGGCATTCTCAAGCAGGTTCTGGAAGACCGAGACAATAAGCGACCGGTTCCCGTTTACCGTCGTCCCGGGTTCAATGGCTGTCTCCACTTTCATATGCTTCCTGATGAGGTCTGTTATGAGGTTGTCACGCACCTCCTTCACCACACCCTCGATATCAACCTCTTCAAACGGGAAGTTGCTGCCGGTCTCGTCCAGCTTGTTCAGGGTCACTATGTCATTGATGAGGTCGGTAAGACGGGTAGACTGCAAAAGTGCTTTCTCCAGGAAATGATTCCGCTTTTCCTCATCGATTTCCTTATTTACAATCAGTGTTTCAAGGTATCCCCTTACCGAAGCTATGGGAGTCTTGAGCTCATGCGCAATATTGGATGTCATCTGCTGCCGCATTGCCTTGTTCTGCTCGGTGCGGGTGATGTCAGTGATGACCACCTCAAAACTGTTGTCATGGAAAAGGATGCACCTGACGGAGAAATATCTGCCTCCCCTTTCCAGCCTTAGCTCCGTAGAGGGGGTGTCCTGTTTCCTCGATGTATTATCCTGGTTGTTTTCAAGGAATTTCTTGATTCCCTGGAAGAGATGATGGTCAATGAAACCTTCTGGAGTAAGTGAATGTTCACCTGTAATGGCGTTGAAGAATACCATGAAATGGCTGTTGGAGAGTGTCACAATGCGGTCAGGGGAGAAGAACGCCACACCCTCGTTGAGCACATGGAGATGCCTGAAGAGCTTCTCTTTCTGAAGTGTCAGCTCTGCTGTCTTGACAGCCAGGTTGTTGTAAATCCTGATGATCTCCTTCCCCGTTTCCCCGATCTCATTTTTCGGGAATATGACAGAGCGGTCATTGCCTTCGCCTCGCCTCATCCTGGCCGCAAAGTCGCGCAGCATGGTTATGCTTTTGCCCATGCGGCGTGTTACCGCTGCAAGCAGTGCCCAGATTCCCGCAAATACCACCGCCATGAAAAGGAGAAACACCTGCTCGCGTTTAAGGAAACCCTTGATGTTGATATTGTACTCCTCTGCCAGCCTTACATAGTAGTTGCTGAAGTACCTCGAAAAGTAATAGTATTTATTGCCGGTCGATTCAGATTTTCGCACCGCTGTGCCGTACGGCGAAAACAGCGATTTACCAACCTCAGGCCTGTTCAGGTGGTTTTCCATCGCTGACCAGTCTTCAACCGAACTGTCGTACACCACCCTGCCGTCAATTGCAATTACGGTGATGCGAAGATCGGGAACAGGTATCAGGTTGAAGATGGAATCGATAAGACGGAAGTTGCCGGTTTCGTGAAGGGAGTTGACCCTGATGTAGTTGTCGACAAGCTGTGACATGTCGCTCAGCCTGTTATCGAGCGCCGAGATCCTGATATCCTTTTCGCGATGATACTGGAAAGCGAGTATAAGCACGGTGAAGAGCAGGAAGATGCTGAAGTAATAAAGGAAGAGTTTACGCCTGAAGCTTATTGATTCTCTCATGGGACTCATTTTTCATTCGCCTAAGTAATACCCGTAACCTGACTTGTTCCTGATCATAACACCACTGTCACCCAGCTTCTTTCTGATACGGGCTATGGTTACGTCAACGGTCCGGTCAGTGACTATCACATCATCTCCCCATACACGCGCCAGTATCTCCTGTCTTGGAAAAATCTTTCCCTCATTACGGATCAGGAGGGAGAGAATCTCATATTCCTTCCTTGTCAGTTCAAGGGGCTTCCCCTCAGCAAGGATAAGGTTATTTTCAGTATCAACGATGAATGATCCGGCGACGGTCTTCATCGTGACCCTTACAGGCGCCGAACGGCGAAGGATAGCTTTAACCCTTGCGGTCAGTTCCCTGACGCTGAAGGGTTTGGCAAGATAATCATCTGCTCCCAGATTGAATCCTGTGATACGATCGTTCTCAGTATCCCTTGCGGTGAGGAAGATTATCGGGGTGGAGAGCTCCAGTTCTTTCCTGATCTTTTCCGCCAGGCGGAACCCTGACAAATGACCCATCATCACGTCAAGGATAAAGAGGTCATAGGCGGGGAGGTTTTTACGGAGAGCCTCCTCGGCAGAGAGACAGGTGTCAACAATATACCCCTCTCCTTCAAGATTGAATGAGAGAATCTCGAGGATCGGTTCTTCGTCGTCTACTGCCAGTATCTTCCGTCTTTCATTCATCTGTAATGCTTTATCGCCTGCGGCGAATCATCTTTACTGCCGGCCGCCGGCTGGTCCTGCCTTCTGCCT
>CAYYEH010000071.1:7340-13447 GCA_964470815.1 uncultured Rikenella sp. | reverse complement strand
AACCTCTATGAACTGGGTGGTGAGAACTACTTCCCCATGGAGGTGCCCGACTATAGGGTTCAGCCGCGCGACCTGTTGTATGTCAGCGTCAAGGCACAGACCCCCGAAGGAGCCCTCACCGAGATGCTCAGTGACCGCACCTCGGCCAACGCCAACTATCTTGCCAGCGAGGGCTCGGCATACATGATAGGCTACAGTATCGACCCCCAGGGAAACATCACCCTGCCGCTCGTGGGTGATATAGCCGTGGCAGGGATGACAATCTACGAGATAAGGGACCTCTTCCAGCAGAAGATAGACTCACTCTTCCGCCATGCCTACGTTGAGGTGAGGCTGATGAGCTTTAAATTCACCGTCCTTGGCGAAGTGAGGTTGCCGGGAAGCTATGTCAACTACAATGACCAGCTCACCGTCCTGGAGGCCATCGGCCGTGCAGGCGGCATTGCCGAGACCGGCACGAAGGAGAAGATCCTCGTCATCCGCCCGAAGGGCGACCAGACCATAACCTACAATATCGACCTCCAGGACAGGAGCCTCCTCTCATCACCCGCTTACTTCATCACCCCCAACGATGTGGTGATAGTGCAGCCCAACCCCAAAAAGGTCTTTAACCTCAACCTCCCCACGCTCTCCTTCATCATAACCGCTATCACCGGCACTGTCTCTACAACCCTCCTGCTTATAAACTACTTTAAATAGACAGTGAGCATATCCGGCGATGGCGGGTGAGGACAGACGCAGGACTGAAGGTCAGCACCAGGGAAGCAGATAACTTATAAAGCAGCACGTTATGGAAACAGGTGACCAGAACATACATCTCTCAGAGGGTGAAGGCCCCGACTTCCGGAGGTACTTCTCGCTGTTCATCAGCAACTGGTACTGGTTTGCCGGTGCTCTATTCCTCGCCCTGGTCATCGCCTACAGCATTAACCGCTGGGGGGAGGAGATATACACGGTCCAGAGCACCATGCTTATCAGCGATGAGGAGTATGGTGGCGGTTTCGCCGAGATGGACAAGGTGATCCCCGGCGGCGACATCTTCCGCCCGCGGCAGAACCTCAGGAACGAAATAGGTATCCTCAAGTCGTTCGGACTGAACTATAAGGTGACAGCCAGCCTCACCGACTTCCAGGTGGTATACACCGCCATAGGGCGAAGGGGTATCGCGGAGAGCAGGTTGTACCGCGACTCGCCCTTCGTGGTGATTCCTGACACTGCAACCTACTGGGATCAGCCGGGCCGGAGGGTGGACATAAAGATCCTTTCCGGGGAGAGATACCTGATGACCATCGATGCCAATGACTATGAGGGGGAGCATGCATTCGGGGAGAGATTCACTCAGTTTGGCTTCGACTTTACAATAGTTCCGCGAAGCACGGAGGTATCACCCTATATCCCGGATGGATCAAACAGGTACTATTTCTATTTCGCCAACCCGGCATCACTGGCCAACAGTTACAGGTCGAGGCTCATCATTGAACCGATAGATGAGGAGGCTACGCTGGTCACCCTGACCATCTCGGGGCTGGTGCCGGAGCAGGAAGCTGATTACCTCAACACCCTGATGGAGGAATACAGGTACCTGGGTCTCTCCTGGAAGAACGAGGCGGCGGAGAACACCATCAACTTCATTGACGGTCAGCTTGGGTTTATCTCCGACTCCCTCGAGAGCGCCGAGGATGACATGGAAAACTTCCGTCTCAGCAACCGTTTTGTGGATATCACCACCGAAGGCAACCTCGTGCTGCAGCGTCTTGAGAAGTACGAGATGGAGAGGAACACCCTCAGCCTTCAGATGCAGTATTATGAGTACCTGAAGGAGTATCTCGTCTCGCGCAATGAGAGCGGATTGATAGTGTCACCCAGTGTCATGGGTGTGAGTGACCAGCTGCTCATACGCCTCGTTGAGGAGCTCTCGAACCTTCAGCTGCAGCAGAAGCAGATAGGGTTCATGGTGAAGGATGACCTGCCTGCCGCCAACCTGATCACCGGCAATGTCGAGAGGGCCAGGGCCTCGCTGCTTGAGAACGTAAACAACAGCATCAACCAGCTCCGGATATCGGTCAATGATGTGGAGACACGCATTGCCGGGGTGGAGAAGCAGCTTGGCAGGCTTCCCGGTACGGAGAGGAGGCTGATACAGATACAGCGTAACTTTGATCTTAACAACACGGTTTACAATTTCCTTCTTGAGAAGAAGGCCGAGGCTGGTATTGCCAGGGCATCGAGGGTCTCTGACAGCAGGGTGATAGATACGGCTGAGGCCTACAATGCCGTCCGTGTCCTGCCCCGGACCCGGCAGAACTATATGCTTGCCCTGATTCTCGGGTTGCTGCTGCCGGCCATTGCCATAATAATCATTGACCTGATGAACAACAAGGTCATTGACAAGAAGGATATTGAGCGTGCCACCCGGGCGCCGATACTGGGTTTCATCAGCCACAACAGTTACGGCTCGGAGCTGCCTGTTGTTGAAAAACCCGGAAGTACTCTGGCGGAGAGCTTCCGGAGCATACGCACCTCGCTGAAATACTTTATCCCGGAGGGGCAGAAGGCTGTCATAGCCATCACCTCCACCGTGAGCGGTGAGGGGAAGACCTTTGTGGCGGTGAACCTTGCAACCATCATCTCGATGCTGGGAAGAAAGACGCTTCTCGTAGGGCTCGACCTGCGCAAGCCCCGCATACACAAGATACTCGGGCTGCACAATGACAACGGCATGAGCACTTTCCTCAGCGGCAACAGCACTTTTAAGGAGGTGATCCAGAAGAGTACCGTGGAGAACCTGTGGTTTGTCAGCGCCGGTCCCATCCCGCCCAATCCGGCCGAGCTCATTGAGCGTCAGGGCATGGATGATTTCCTCGATGAGGCCAGGAAGCAGTTTGACTATATCCTGCTTGACACCCCTCCCGCAGCCGTGGTCACTGATGCCCTGCTTCTGGCAGGTCGTGCAGATATAACCCTGTTCGTGGTAAGGCAGCGCTATACGTCAAAAAACACACTGAACCTGATTGATGAGATCTACCGTAACCGTGAGATCAAAAACCCGGGAGTCATTGTCAATGACATCTCGATGTCAGGCTATTACGGATATGGTCTCCGTTACGGTTACACGATGGGGTATGCCTACGGGTACAACTACGGTTACAAGTATTATGGCCATACGCCCTATGGCAGGGGGGCCAGGGACAATGCCGGGTCATACTACACCGAAGACTGACATGAGGCAAAAAATATGGATAAACCCGAATCATATTTTATCTATATTTGGCAATCAAAGCTGCTCACTGATGGCAGCCTAATCATTGGGGAAGATTTGACATAAATACAGAGCCGTGACCAGATGATCGGCTCATGTCTTATTTAAAAGAACTTCAGCTTGTTAGGCACATCTCCCGATGTGACTGACCAACCGGAGGATTATCAAAAACACACTTACCCGGCCCCCCGGCCAGGAGCAAAAACTATATTCAATAACCGCAATTCCGGCAGCAAACTGAATGTTATTAGTAATTTTTTGTCTGACCCTGCAAGCTGGCTCTTTCGCTAAAATGACCCACAGGGTCATTTCTTAACGCTCAGCCCTCTACTGCCTGTTGCCTACTGCCTGACTGAAATGGAAACACCCAAAAAACCTGCCCCGCCCAGTGACGATATAGACCTCATGCGCTATGTGTCACTGTTCATCTCCAACTGGCTCTGGATCGCAGCTGCACTGCTGCTGGCACTGGGAATAGCCTACCTGTTCAACCGGTACTCCCAGAAGGAGTACAATGTCAGGAGTACCCTGCTTATCAAGGAGCAACAGACCACGGGAGCCATCGCAAACATGGAGCAGATATTTGCCAACAGCCCCTACAACCCATATCCAAACCTCGACGACGAGGTGGCAATATTGCAGTCGTATTCACTGAACAAAAGGGTTATAGAGGATCTGCACGAGACCCATGTGGCTTACATTCCGGTGGCAAGGAACGGCATCCAGGGCCAGCGCACCTATAAATCCTCCCCGTTCGTGATCAGCAAGCTGAGTGAGGTGCAGCCGGAAGGCGTCCCGATGACCATCCGTTTTACCGGAGCAGGTAACTATACCGTTGAAATTGATGAGGAGAAACTCGCGGGATGGAGCGGTAAACACTCCTCATCGCCCGGGCAGGAGGAAATTGACGATGAGAAGGAGTATTCACCCGGCCAGCCGTTCACCCAGGGGGGATTCAACTTTGTGATCCGGCCCCGTGACAGCACAGGCACAGTTGCCGGAGACACAAACCGATGGCTGGTGTGGTTTGAGTCTGTATCCGGACTTACCAATTCTTTCAGGAGTAAGCTGAAAGTGGAGCCCGTAAAAGAATATGCTTCGGTTTTCACCCTCTCGTTTGACGGTTATTCACCCCTGCTGGGCGAAGATTACCTAAATACCCTTATGGCGTTATACATCAAGCAGGGGATGGAGTGGAAGAGCAGGGCGGCAGACAACACGATTCAATTCATCGAGGAGCAGCTGGGACTGATATCCGATTCACTCAGGCTGGCAGAGAGCAGCATGGAGAACTTCCGGCTGAACAACAGGTTTGTTGACCTGACCCTGGAGGGAACCCTTGTCCTCGAAAAACTTGAGAATCTCGAGGGGGAGAAAAACATGCTCTCACTGAAGGAACAGTATTATGAATATCTGCTTGAATACCTTGATGCCAGGGATGACCGTGAGAGTATTATTTCACCCAGCGTGATGGGAGTCACAGACCCTGCGCTGGTGAAACTTGTCGAGGAGTTCTCGAAGGTACAGCAGGAGAGGAACAAGATTGCATTCACGGTGACCGATAACCTCCCGCAGGTTCAGCTGATGAATCAGAAGATGGAGGATGCGCGCAAGGCTCTGCGTGAGAATGTCATCAGCGCCATCAGCCAGCTGAAGCTGACGATGAATACCATCAACGGCCGTATCGCGGCAGCAGAAAAGGAACTTGGTAAACTGCCTGGTACGGAACGGCGTCTTATTGGCATACAGAGGAAGTTTGACCTCAATAACTCTGTCTATACTTACCTGCTCGAGCGGCGGGCAGAGGCAGGCATAGCACAGGCATCGCAGATCACTGACAACAGGATCATTGATTATGCCATCGTGGAAAACAATACACTGGTACAGCCAAAGACGATGCGCAACTATATGATTGCCATCCTGCTGGGTCTGCTCGTGCCAATGATGCTGATCGTGATATTTGACCTCATGAACAACAGGATAATCGACAGGCATGACATAGAGCGGCTGACGAAGGCTCCGATCATAGGTTACATAAGCCATTCCGAATATCATGTGGAGGACCCGGTGGCGGAGAAGCCGGGCAGCACGCTGGCAGAGAGTTTCAGGGCGGTGCGCACCTCACTGTCGTTCTACACCGGGCAGACAAAATGCCCTGTGATCGTCATCAGCTCTCCTGTAAGCGGTGAGGGGAAGACCTTCGTCTCGGTCAACCTGGCAACCATCATCTCGATGATGAACAAGAAGGTGCTTATTATCGGGCTTGACATGAGAAAACCGAGGGTACATGCCATCCTGAAGGCAGGCAACGGCCATGGCATGAGCCAGTACCTCAGCGGAACAGCCTCATTCGAGGAGGTGATAGTGCCCACCGAGATCAGTAACCTGTGGTTTGCCCCGTCGGGACCGGTACCTCCCAACCCGGCAGAGCTGATAGGCTCGCCGAAGATGGCCGAATTCATCTCCAGGGCGAGGGGTGAGTTTGACACAATCATCATCGACACCCCGCCGGTGGGTATTGTTACTGACGCCCTCCTGCTGAGCCAGCTTGCCAACGTGACTATGTTTGTTATCCGTCAGCGGTATACCTCGAGGGGGTCGGTGCAGCTGCTCGATGAGATATACCGCAAGGGGGAGATGTCAAATGTAGCCTTGCTGGTGAATGACATCACCACCTCGGGATATTACGGGTACGGACTCCGGTACGGCTATGCGCTGGGTTACGGCAGCCGTTATTATGACCCCGGCAACTATTATGTCAGGGGAGGCGGAAAATCATCTGGCTACTATACTAACGACTGAACAATCTGAGTTATAGAGTGTGACCGGGGAGGGATGAAGGGTTATG
>CAYYEH010000071.1:6154-7240 GCA_964470815.1 uncultured Rikenella sp. | reverse complement strand
TGAACCTGAAAACAGGATATGGATGTATATCAACCCGGCGGCAGGGGTGAAGTGGGTGGCGGCCGAACGTACAGGTGTTTCATTGTCTGCCGGCGTGATGTCGATGTCCGGCGGCGGCACAAGGCACTCATTCATCAACTTCAGGCTTGGTGTTGAATTCAAGTTCAGGAGGGCAGGTGAGCTTCGGTAATGATTCAGGGGATTGTGCCGCTGGACCCAGTTACAGGATTTATATTTTCTGATAATAATGAGACTTTCGTTTATCTTCTTCTTACTCGTATTTCCATTTGCAGTCGCCCTGTCACAAACTCAGAGTCGTGTGGCACGTACCCCTGCAATTAATTACGACTGGCGGCCGGGGCTTGTGGTCATGACAGACCTGACCGGAGCTTTGGGACTGGCGTCAACCAGTTCCGAGTTATCAGCTTATTATTATGGCATCACGGCTGCTGCCGGTTACCAGTTCTCGCGAAACATGAAAGCGGGCGCCGGGGCAGGCATACACATGCACAATGAAGGGATGCTTTTTCCCCTCTTTCTTGATTTCAGGTTGAACATGAATTCTCAGGAGCTTGTTCCGTTTATCAGCGGGTCAGGGGGGATAATGCTTGATTTTGAGGAGTTTCAGGCTACAAGGGTTTTTATAAACCCGGCGATAGGGCTGAGGTATGTGGCGGCTCCGAGGCGTGCTGTCACCCTTTCAACAGGGTTGATGATAACCACGGGTGCGATGCATAAGCGCAAGTCGTTTGTCAACTTCAGGCTCGGGGTGGAGTTAAAGGGCCGGAACCGGTAAATTCCGCATCACTTAGTACAGCAACGGGGCTGCAGCGCCGGCTGTAAATTATTTATCTTCTAAATAATTCGCTAAAATAATTTTTGTACCTTGTAACGCGAAGTCGTTCAAACTCAATAAAAGGACCAACATGAAAAGACTTTACTCTGTACTCGCCATCCTTGTTTTTACCGCCTCGTTTGCGGGCGCACAGGTAGTAACCGAGCGCTGCTGGCACCTCGACAAGGTACAGTTCCTTGAACACCGGCAGGACTTCTGGAGAAGTCATAAACTGTTTTCGACTTCCGCAA
>CAYYEH010000071.1:0-6054 GCA_964470815.1 uncultured Rikenella sp. | reverse complement strand
TAACCCTTGCATTCCTGATCCTGGTCTCGGCATCATATGCTTCTGCACAGATAGTGACCGAGCGCTGCTGGCACCTTGACAGGATACAGTTCCTTCAGCACAGGCAGGATTTCTGGAGAAGCCATAAGATATTCACCACGGCTGCACAGCCATATTCAAGGACGGGAGGCGGATTATACAGTCTCACGGAAGCCCAGTATGGTTTTGGCCTGTACATCGTCGATTATCCGTTTTCCCATCACTATACGGGTGCCACATCAGCCCTCGGGTGGCGTTTTGGAAACGGCCTCGCACTGGGAGGCGGCGCGGGATTCTTTAAGTACAACGAAGGATATACGGTGCCTCTCTATGCTGACATGAGATATTTTATGGGAGGGCAGAGGGTAAAGTTCTTCTTTGCTTTTCCTGCAGGATTCATGCTGAATTTCGAAAACTTCAGGGATTATTCAAAGGTATTCGGAAATCCCGGCCTGGGGTTGATAGTCCCGGTATCAAAGAACACACACCTCTCTTTTTCAGCAGGACTGCTTACCCAGATTGACCGGGAGATCTTTGATGACTCTGATTTCAATGCCCCATGGCACGACAGCTTCATAAACCTGAAACTCGGCCTCCTCTTCAGCAAATAACTGATTCTCCTGACCTTTATCCGCCAGCTGGCGGATCAGACCTCAGACCTTCTATGCTTCTCGACCTCATCGTTGGCGCACGTCCCAACTTCATGAAAATTGCCCCTGTTATCAGGGAGATCACAGGAAGATCTGCCCGGGGAGAAAACATTGACTTCCGCCTCGTTCATACGGGGCAGCACTACGACCGCAACATGAGCGGGGCGTTCTTTGAGGAACTGGACATCCCGGAACCGCATTTCAACCTGAACGTGGGAAGCGGCACCCAGGCGGAACAGACCTCCGGCATCATGCTTGGTTATGAAAAACTGCTGCTGCAGCGGAAACCGGACCTCTGCATCGTTGTCGGTGACGTAACATCGACGATGGCCTGCGCTATCACCGCAAAAAAGATGCTTGTACCTGTTGCCCATATCGAGGGAGGAATTCGGTCAGGTGATATGACGATGCCGGAAGAGATCAACCGCATAGTGACAGACAGTATCACCGATTACTTCTTTACGACATCGGATACCGCAAATGAAAACCTGCGGCGCTGCGGCGTAAGTGATGACCGCATCTTCTTTGTCGGTAATACCATGATTGACACCCTTCTCCATTCCCGTCACCGGTTCAGGAAACCCGGATTCTGGGACAGACTGAACCTCAGGGAGAGAGGCTACCTGGTGCTGACGCTTCACCGGCCGAATAACGTTGATGACCCTGCCAACCTGGAGCACCTGCTCAATGAGATATCCGTCAGTTCTGCAGGCATGCCGCTGATCTTCCCGGTTCATCCCAGGACCCGCAGGATAATACAGGAAACGGGGATGGCGATCAGCCCCGTTCTCTTTCTTACAGACCCGATGAGTTACATGGAGTTCAACTACATTGTTGAAAGGGCCCTGGCAGTGATAACCGACTCGGGAGGAATAACCGAGGAGACAACCGTGATGGGGGTACCCTGCATGACCCTCCGCAACAGCACCGAACGCCCCGAGACGGTAACCATGGGAACAAACGAGCTCCTTGGCACAAACCCTGATGCCATCGCCCCGGCAATGTCAAAACTGCTCTCAGGCAACTGGAAGAAAGGCGCCGTACCTCCCCTCTGGGACGGCCACACTGCCGAACGAATAATCGAAGTTGTTTCAGGTTTGTAATAACTATCTTTGTCCTTGTTATCCGATAGTTTTATTATGACTAATGAAGAAAAGATAAGGATATTCAAACAACTTGGCTGGGATTATAATATCACACCTGAAGACATTGAATCCGCTCTCAGGGGTGAAAAATCAAGCGCCGGTCATTTTACCCGGGAGACACTTTTCATCAGGATGCTTGAAACCTATCCATGGTTCACTATCATTCAGGTATTTACGGTTGATGAGATAAAAAGCATGCTCACCACGAGGGTGGTAAGACGGCTCAGGTCTGCTTCATTACAACGGAAATATGAATTCGTCAGGCACAGATTACAGCAGATCATACCTGCTGCAGGATAAATTCCTCTCCTGGTTTCATACAACGGATTTTCCGTTCTATCTGACGGGAGGTACTGCACTGGGCCGGTTTTATCTTAATCACCGGTTTAGCGAGGATCTTGATTTTTTCGTTAACAATGACCCGGATTATTCAGGGTATATTGAACAAATAAAAAATATAATCTCTTCGGAATTCTCAGTTGATAATAATGAATCACTTTTTGCCGGGGATTATACCAGGTTCTTTATCAGGGATGAAGACATATTCCTCAAGGTTGAGTTTATTAATGATGTGCCATATTATTCAGGAAAGCAAAGGATTTACAGGTACGGAACTGTGGACAACCCTTTGAATATTCTCGCCAATAAACTGACCTCAATAGTTGGCCGTGATGAGCCCAAGGATATGTTTGACATTATCCATATCGCCAGAAGCTATGATTTCAATTGGCCGGATGTGTTTTATCAGGCAAAACAAAAAGTGGTGATCAATGAACTTGATGTCGGACAAAGAATGGCATCATTTCCGGTGGAGTGGTTTCAGAATGTAAAATGGCTGTTGACATCACCGGATACTGACTCGCTCGCTAACTCTGTAAGGCAGGTAGCAGACGATTTTCTGCTTGGACGTGTAAACTCCCTCGGAAAAGGAAAAACGCCCGTTGAACAGGCACTGCCTGTGACCTTTTAATCAGACCTTAAAATTGGAAAACATTACTAAATGAACATCTCCATCGTCGGCACGTCTTGCTGCCGGGCCGGCCATTGCCAGGCAGATGGCTATAATGTCTCCTGACAGAGTAAACGCTTAATTAAAGTTACGTAAATAAGAGCGTCGCTTATTTAAGTTTCGGGGCCTTAACTTAAATAAGCCGGATTTTTATTTAAGTTTGAGCATTTCGCACAGATTACGGAAATGAAAGATTTTGTTGCCGGAAAATATATTAATCAGGGTTTCTATAAGAGTTTTCAGCCTGGTCTGATAAACAGACAATGGACTTTGGATGACATGGAAGTTATTCAGTTGTTAAGCAGGGCTGACAGAGAACCGGGCCGGTTGGACATGTATTCTGATTACATTTCTAATATTGATTTATTTATCAGCATGCATGTGTTGAAAGAGGCAACCCAGAGCAGCAGAATAGAAGGAACACACACAAATATTGAAGAAGCTTTAAAAGAAAGGGAAGACATTCCTCCTGACAAAAGAGATGACTGGGAAGAGGTACAAAACTACTCTTTTGCAATGCAGGCAGCTATCAGAGAACTTGATAATCTGCCATTATCCTCACGACTGATAAGGGAGACGCATAAAAGGCTTCTTCAGGGAGTCAGAGGAGAGAAAAAAATGCCTGGTGAATTCCGGCGAAGTCAGAACTGGATCGGCGGAGCTTCAATAAATGATGCATTGTTTATACCACCAGTACATACAGCGGTGCCGGAATTGATGAGTGACCTGGAGCATTTTATACATAACAGATAGGTTTTTTTCCCTGAATTACTTAAAATAGCCCTGATCCATTATCAGTTTGAAACTATACATCCTTTCCTGGATGGGAATGGAAGAATAGGACGACTGTTGATTACCCTCTGTCTGGTAAGTAAAGGGATCTTAAAAAAGCCGTTACTTTATATCTCTGACTTTATGGAAACTCATCGTGATAATTATTACAGGAATTTAATGACTGTGAGAACCGATAATGATATCAGTCGTTGGTTTAAGTTTTTTCTTACGGGGGTGATTGATACAGCGGAAAAAGGAATCAGAACCTTTGACAGTATCTTACAGCTTCAGCGGCAGATGGATCAGAGAATCCAGACGCTTGGACGCTCGTTGGCAAATGCGCAAAAGGTGATGGACTACCTTTATCATAAACCGCTGATTAATGCAGTTACAGTCAGTGAGATAACCGGCATCTCGTCTCCGTCAGCCTACAGGCTGGTAAGTAATCTGGAACAATTGGGTGTATTAAAGGAAATCACGGGAGGTAAAAGAAAAAGAGAATATCTGTTTGCTGATTACTTAAACCTTTTCAGGTAGTTTACCTTCGGCAGCCATTCATTTTTCTCTGTCTCTTAAAATTCAGACTATGAACATCTCTATCGTCGGCACCGGCTACGTAGGACTCGTCAGCGGTGCATGCTTTGCCGAACTCGGCGCCACAGTACACTGTATTGATACAAACAGTGACAAGATCACCAAACTCAAAAACGGCTTCATCCCGATCTATGAACCCGGGCTTGAGGACCTGGTAGCCCGGAACGAGAAAGCGGGAAGACTGCATTTTTCAACTGACATCACCGAAAACCTCAACAACGTTGAGATACTTTTCATTGCAGTGGGAACACCACCCGGAGAGGACGGCAGCGCCGACATGAGCCATGTGCTCGCCGTTGCACGGGAGATTGGCAAACACCTTGAAAGATACCTGCTCGTGGTTACAAAGAGCACAGTGCCTGTTGGCTCATCCAGGCTCGTAAGGGGCACAATAGAGGAGGAACTCAGGAAGAGAGGCATCACAATTGAATTTGATGTTGCCTCCAACCCCGAATTCCTCAAGGAGGGGGCTGCCATAGACGACTTCATGAAACCCGACAGGGTCGTAGTGGGTGTCGAGAGTGCGAAGGCAAAGGATCTGATGACACGTCTCTATTCTCCGATGATGCTGAACAACTTCAGGGTTATCTTCATGGATATACCCTCAGCCGAGATGACCAAGTATGCCGCCAATGCCATGCTGGCAACCCGTATCAGCTTCATGAACGAGATCGCCAATCTCTGCGAGAAGATAGGGGCTGACGTTACAATGGTCAGGAAGGGGATCGGATCTGACAACCGAATCGGAAACAAATTCCTGTATCCGGGAGCAGGTTACGGAGGTTCATGCTTCCCGAAGGACGTAAAAGCCCTCATCAGGACCGGTCAGGAGAACGGCTCTCCCCTGACCCTCCTGGAGTCGGTTGAGGCTGTCAATGAAAGACAGAAAAAAATTCTCTTTGAAAAGTTCAGGGCTCACCTCCGGGGAAATATCAGGGGCAGGCATGCCGCAATCTGGGGACTGTCCTACAAACCCGGAACGGATGACATGCGCGAGGCGCCGTCACTTACCTTAATAGAACAGCTCCTTGAGGCAGGATGCACAGTGACTGCCTATGACCCCGTGGCTGTGCATGAGGCCAAACGCCGGCTTGGAGACAAAATCAGATATGCTTCTGATATCTATGAGGCAGTACAGGATGCCGATGTACTGTTCCACATAACTGAATGGCAGGAGTTCCGCATGCCTGACTGGTCAAGGATAAAATCACTCATGAATTCACCGCTCGTACTCGACGGCCGCGGCATTTTCAACAAGGAACACCTCAACGGCTTCACCTACATCCGTATAGGCTGACTGAGACATGCCCAAATACCTGGTAACCGGCACGGCCGGCTTCATCGGATTCCACCTGGCCAACGCACTCCTTAAGCGTGGCGACGAGGTTGTAGGGATTGACAATATCAATGACTACTATGATGCCGGCCTGAAGTACGCCCGTCTGGAAGAGGCAGGCATCAGCAGACTTGAGACTGACTGGCATAAGCCTGTCCGAAGTGAAAAATGGCCGGAATACCGTTTCGTCCGGATGAATCTTGAGGACAAGAATAACATTGATGAACTGTTCAGGACTGAAAGGTTTGACTTCGTGATCCATCTTGCCGCCCAGGCAGGTGTGAGATACAGCATTGAAAACCCCGGCGTTTATATTCAGAGCAACATTAACGGATTTTTTAACATACTTGAAGCCTGCAGGCATTTTCCGGTTAAGTATCTGCTCTATGCAAGCAGTTCAAGCGTTTATGGCAACAATGAGAAAGTGCCTTTCAGTGAAGATGACAACGTTGACCACCCTGTAAGCCTTTATGCAGCCACAAAGAAGAGCAATGAACTCATGGCCTCGGCATACAGTCACCTTTACGG
>CAYYEH010000070.1:0-13674 GCA_964470815.1 uncultured Rikenella sp. | reverse complement strand
TTATAAGCATAGGACTTGAAACACGTTTCGCCGATTTCAGGCATATGGAAAGCAAGAAGCCATTTTACAGCTTCCTCATAGCCCAGACATTCAATATTATCTTTACCCTGGGAGTATCGTACGTGCTCTTCCAGCTTATCAGCCAGAATTAATGAGAACCGGATTGAAATGCATGTTTCCCGTATTGATCCTGGCCTCAATGGTCATAATCACATCCTGCGGCAACAAAGAGAACGTGATCATATCAACGGAGCTTGGCGATATACACGTTGCCCTGGATCTGAAGAATGCCCCTGTCACCTCATCAAATTTCCTGAGGTATGTTGATGCGGGACTATTTGACAGTGCCTGCTTTTACAGGGTTGTACGGCCTGATAACCAGCCGAATGACTCAGTCCGCATAGCGGTCATCCAGGGAGGAAGATATGAGAAGGAGGAAACCGGCGGCTTCCCTCCCATTGTGCATGAAACGACGGCAATGACCGGCATCCGCCACCTTGACGGTGCCATCTCAATGGCGAGATGGACACCCGGTACTGCCACCTCGGAATTCTCCATAAGCGTTGGAGACCAGCCGGACCTTGACTTCGGGGGAAAGAGGAATCCTGACGGTCAGGGTTTTGCTGCCTTCGGAAGGGTGACACGCGGGATGGACGTTGTCAGGAAGATCCATTCTATTGAGGCTCCCACACAATACCTTGAAAAACCGGTGCTGATCTACAGCATCACCCGTAAATAAAAATAATCCGGATGTTCATCCGGGATTTCTGAGAAACAAATACTCCCTCGCGGTATCGCCTGTTGCTTATGGTGCTTCAGCGGTGCATCATGAAATCATGATGTCAGCATCTACTACATATCCATTGTAACAGCCTTCCTGTCCACACCGAGCCGCGACAGGATCTCAGTCATTGACTGCATCATGGAAGGCGGGCCACAGAGGTAAAAGTTCGTATCAAAGTCGTCAATCTGTTCTCTCAGGATTTCTTCACTGATGTGTCCGAAGACATACCCCTCAGCTTTTTCCCTCGAAAGTATGCAGATGAAAGCTTCGCCCAGCATCCCTTCAAGTTCCTCCCCGAAGATAATGTCAGCCCTGGTTTTGTTGGCAAGAATGAGTTTGTTCCCGGCAAGTTCATTACGCGAATAAAGATCTCTGAAAATTGCCAGAAAAGGTGTTATCCCGGCGCCTCCGGCAATAAATATCCCCTTACCCCTGTATGTGATTGCACCCCATGGCACCCCTATCACCAACTCGTCGCCCGGCAGCAGCCTGTCAAGCTCCATGGTCAGCCCGCCATGCTCAGGATATATCTTGATGGTGAACTCCAGGAACGGATCACTGTTTAACCCCGTAAATGTGAATGACCTTCGTTTCTTCTTCAGCTCATGACTGTTGACTGAAACACCTGTCGCCTGGCCGGGAGTGAATCTGTAACCCTCCGGTTTCTCAACCCGGAACCGTTTCACATCATGCGTGACCCTTTCAATGCCGGTTATTTTAACAATGTACTCTTTCATATTCTCATCTGTCTGACCTGTTAACAGATAACTTCCGGTTTGGTTTAGGATCCTTTCCGGTAACCTCATGGCTGAACCAGAGACCTCCGGAAAACTTGCCAGGTGCAGAAATATTTAGTAAATTGCTGCTAACTTAATCAACCATACCGAGATGAGCAAAGCAATTCCTGTACTTTTTCTTGTTGCAGTCACTGCCATTGCCGTGTGGTTCATAACCTCCGGGAATAACGGTGACTCCGGTAACCAGTTGAGAGCTGCATTGAATTACCAGAAATACTGCTCTGGTTGTCATGGTGCAAAACTTGAAAAGTTTGCCGAAAAGGAGTGGATGGACGAGGAAGGGATAACACAGCTATTCAGCAGTATAAAATTCGGCCTTGAAAACCTGGGTATGCCTGCTTTCGGGAAGACCTTCAGCGACAAAGAGATCGAAGCACTCTCCTATTATGTCAAACAAGGCATACCTGCCGACAGGAGCCTTCTCGAACCCGCTGTTACCTTTGGCGCCATAATAGAATCTGAAGTGCAGAAATTTACGGTAGATACTGTGGTGAGCGGACTTAACGTCCCGTGGGGAATGGCTTTCCTTCCAAACGGTGATATGCTCATCTCAGAGCGGTCAGGCTCACTGTATATCTTTTCCGGCGGAAAACTGTCAGAACCGGTTGAGGAAGTGCCGGAGGTCATGGCTATTGGCCAGGGAGGGCTGCTCGATATCAGCCTGCACCCTGACTACGCTAAAAACGGGTGGATCTATTTCTCATACTCATATATCAACAGGGGTACAGGCAGACCTGCCGGCAACACTGCAATTATGAGAGCCAGACTTGATGCCGGCAGACTGATTGACCGTGAGATAATTTTCAGCGGAGTACCGGCCACTGACCGAAACTATCACTTCGGATCCAAAATCGCCTTTGACAGTAATGGACATATCTTCTTCGGCATTGGCGACCGCGGACAGCATTTCGACTTCCCACAGAAACTTGACAACCACAACGGCAAGATTCACAGGCTCAATGACGACGGATCAATCCCCCCTGACAACCCTTTTGTAAATACCCCCGGTGCCTTACCCTCAATTTACAGCTACGGCCACCGCAATCCGCAGGGCACCTGTATTGACCCGCTTTCCGGTGAACTGTGGGTGTCTGAGCATGGCCCCCGCGGAGGTGATGAACTGAATCTTATCAGACCCGGACTGAATTACGGATGGCCTGTAATCTCATACGGTATTAACTATGACGGTACGGTTCTTACCCCGATAACCGAAAAAGAGGGAATGGAGCAACCTGTTTTCTTCTGGACTCCCTCGATAGGACCATGCGGTATGACATTCGTAACCGGTGAGAAATACAACAACTGGAAAAACAATATCTTCCTGGGCTCACTCCCCCTGAAACACCTGGAAAGAGTGGTATTGAAGGACAATGCGGTTATTCACCGCGAACAGTTGCTGGAAGGAATCGGCCGCGTCAGAAATGTGGTAATGGGCCCTGACGGATACATTTACTTCGCCATTGAAACACCCGGAAAAATTCTACGGCTGATGCCGGTTGATTAAATCCGGAACCGGCGTCACACCAGGTATTGTCCAAACCATGGATGATGCTGTCTTACTGTAATCTTTCTCACCTGCCACAGTACAGGCTCTTATTGAACAAAACGAAAAAAACGGAGGAATTGATGCAGCATAAGTGCTGAACCTTAGTCTTTTAGTTGAATATAAAAACCTGAGGTCATGCGAAATTTACTACACCGGACCAACCTCATTAATGTACTCCTGACGGGGCTGATCCTCTCCGCTGCCACTCCGGCCATCATCTTCTCACAGCCATCCTCTGATCATGGCAACCCGGCCCACGGCAAATCACTGAAATCACCTGAACAGGTCAACCCGGCCCTTGACAGCTTTTTTACAAACCTGATGGATAAATATAAGTTTGTCGGGATTGGCGCCTGCCTGATTAAAGATGACCATATCGTCTGGAGAGGCAATTACGGCTATGCGAACATGGAGACAGGAAAAATGATCAATGATGAAAGCATTTTTCAGCTTTCTTCCCTTTCCAAAACGATAACCGGATTTGCACTGCTGAAACTTTACGAGCAGGGGAAACTTGATCTGGACGAAGGCATTGACAAATATCTTCAGTTCAAATTCCGGAATCCGTACTTTCCTGAAAAGGAGATCACATTCAGGATGCTGCTGAATCATCTTTCGGGCCTGGCTGAGGTGACATCAACCGGTCAGATTGTACCGTCAAAGGTAGGCAGACCAAAAAGCTCAAGGGGCGATTCAAATATGACTCTCGAGGAATATATCACACAACTGCTTATCCCTGGTGGCCGGTACTATTCTGAAGAGTACTTCAAAAACACCGAACCTGGAACTGCATACAGCTACTCAAATATAGGATACTCGCTTCTGGGATACCTCGTCCAGAGAATCTCAGGAATGGATTTTGCAGAATTCTGCCGGGAAAATATCTTCGACCCCCTCGGCATGAATGACACCGGGTGGCACCTCCGGGACCTTGACACCAGCAGGGTGATTTTCAGCTACAGTTTTTCACCGGAGGATACTGTACCGGTATACAGGAAGACATATCATTTTGGGGAGCCGGGTTACCCGGCAGGTATGGTGAGGACCACAATGGATGATTTTTCGAAATTCCTTGTTATGATTATGAATCATGGCAGGCATGGCAACGTTCAGTTGCTGAAACCTTCAACCATTGATATCATGCTGAGTCCCCAGCATATACCCGGAATGTCATCAAAGTCATTCAAACTGATTGACAAAAGCCTCTGCTGGCTGATGATCGAGACCAACGGGTCGCAATACTATGAAATGAACGGATTCTCCGGAAGCATTTTCACCGATGCCCTCTACTCAGTGGAAAAAGGGACCGGAATGATCTATTACTTTTCCGGCATCAATATGAAAAACATGATGGCCGTACCCGAGATTGTCAATACTCTTGACAAAGCCCTGAAGGTAAATCTCTCCCCCCGGAAGCCCTGAGGGAGTATCTTCAGGACCTTTTAGTAGTTATGATCTTCCAGCCAAGCCAGGTGTTGAAGACACCGACAATGAAGAAAACCGGCTGAAGAACACTCGATAGTGAAATCCACCAGACCTGGATAACTATCCATAATATCAGTGCTGCACCCAGAAGCATTCCGGCATGGCCTGCAAATCTGTTCCGTGTGAAAGAGAGAACTGCCGCAACCAGGTTGGCAACTCCGTTAACCAGCAGGAGGAAGAGTCCGGGTAAAAGGAATGAATCAAGTGGTGAATTTGCCAGCAGGTCCGATGACATCCCCAGTCCGGCGCCTGTGGTATCTCTGAGCATACCATACCCTGCCGGGATGGCTCCTATTCCTGTGAATGCCTGAAGCGCACCAAGAAAAAAGTAAAACTTCTTCATAGGATTATCTGGAATTAAGACTTTTCTGGAACATAGCTGACGTAGCCATCTCAGGTATTGGTAAATTCATCCCGTAAGATTAATCTCAAATTGATCATGATAAAAATTAATTCTCAAAATTAAGTGATCGGAGTGATCAGAAATGACCCTCCTGCCGTGCTGATGCTGTAAAACATCACAAAGCAAGCCCAGAGGATCAATTCAGCTGGCAGGAACAATTGCGACAATGAGGTTTGGCGGTACTCGGTTCTTTTGTCTATTTTTAATGACTGTTATAAATATCGAATGAGCAGAGGATTTGTCAGGGAAGGAGATCAGGAAGAGGTGCCGATGGTGCCGCAGAGGGCTTACCTGCCTGAAGGTGTGCCGAACTTCGTAACCATAGCCGGGTTTAATCAACTGCTTGCTGAAAAGGATGCGCTGGTTGCGGAAAAGGAAAACCCGGAGATCTCAAACGAGAATGAAAAACGGATTGCCCTGAACTTCATGAATGCAAAGCTGCAATTGCTGAATAACAGGATAGCCGACGCCAGGGTTGTGGATCCAAAAGACCAGCCGCGCGATGAAGTGACATTCGGAGCAACCGTAACCCTTAAAAATGCATCATCCGGTCAAATTCAGACATTCCAGATTGTGGGTGTCGACGAGGCGAATATTGCCAGGGGAAAGATTTCATTTATTTCACCCCTGGCCAGGGCATTGCTTAACAAAAGAGCCGGCAGCAGCGTTACCTTAAAACGGGAAAGAGATGAGATGGTCTTTGAGATTATGGAGATTGAATATCGTTGACAGTACCCTGAACTGATCTACTGGATTGAAGAGATTCCCGGAAACTTACTTTTAACCCGCCTTCCTGGCCGGAACCGATTACCACTTATTTTTTATTGGCTTGATTATTCCATTCGCATCAGACACCGTCTTTTCAAAACAGACTTCGCTCGAACTGCGATCGGGTTTCTCTTCAGGCCTGCGATGGTAAACAATAAAATTCTTTACAAGGCCCGGAATCTGCAGTACCGAGTGATACCCCGCTCCGACAGCAATTGCAGAACCCTGCAGAATGATTTTTCCAACTCGGTCGTGATGATCCCGAACTCTGAGGGCAACCTATGGCTTCACAGACCATAACATTCATTCCGGATTGAAATCTTTATAAATTTTATAGTTTTGCTGTGAATCATTTCACAGCCATGAAAAGAGTTCATTCCTGTATTATTGTTACGTTTATGCTTTTGGCCGGGCCTATCAATTTACGGGCAAAAGAAACAATTAAACCGGAAAAAACAAGCTCTCCACCTGTTATTGACGGTATCCTTGATGAGGATGTCTGGAATAACAGTACGGGAATCTCCGGCTTCAGGTCATTCATACCCGATTTTGGCAAGGAACTTCCGTTCAATACCATTGTCTGGCTAGCATATGATGAGGAGAATATCTACTTCGCCTTTAAATGTTATGATAATGAACCTGGTAAAATAAAGGCATCCGTTGATTCCAGGGATAAGATCAGGCAGGATGACTGGGTCTGCGTGAATCTCGATTCATACAATGACCAGCAAACCCTCTACTGTATCTACGTAAATGCCAACGGCATACAGATGGATACCAGGTTTGCCGCCGGGAATGAGGATATCGGCGTGGACCTGGTCTGGTACAGCGCAGGCATAATAAATGATGACGGTTACACCGTGGAGATACAACTCCCTCTGAAAAGCATCAGGTTCTCAAACAGGGAGCCGGTGATGATGTCAGCATTCTTTGAGAGATATGTTAGCAGGACCTCAACACACGTCTCCTTTCCCGAACTTGACCCCGCCAAGGGATATGCTTTCTTCGGCCAGATGCAGCCGATTCAGTATGAAGGGGTTAAACATTACAAACTGCTGGAGATCCTCCCGTCGGTTACCTATTCCTACAAGGGAGAACAGGTTGCCGGCACTATGGCTGCCACCGAGAATAAACCCGATGCAGGTATTACAGTCAAATATGGAATAACCTCCCAGTTGATCCTCGATGCAACAATCAACCCTGACTTCAGCCATGTGGAAGCTGATGCAGCACAGGTCGATGCCAACCTCAGGTACCAGCTCTTCTATCCTGAGAAAAGGCCTTTCTTCCAGGAAGGTAATGAGAATTTCAAAATAGCATCAACAGGCTCATCCCCCATCGATCCTATGGGATCGCTGGTCCATACCCGGAATGTAGTGAATCCGGTTGCGGGCGCCAAACTGTCAGGAAGGATAGGTTCAAAAAACTATATATCTGCTCTCTATACGGCAGACAGAATTCCCGATGATGACAATAGCCTCTACGGCAATTATTCACATTTCCCTGTTATCAGGTACAAACGAAGCCTGAGTGACGACAGTTACCTGGGACTCTTAGGCACTTCCGTCATTAACGCCAGCAACCTTAATTTTGTCGGCGGCGCTGACGGTAATATCAGGCTGAACAAATCTGCAATGCTTGAGTTCAACTCACTTCTGTCATCTGACAGGAATAATTCTGAGGCAACCCGGGACTTTGGACATGCAATCGGGGTGAACATTCTTTCAGATCAGCGCAACCTTTCCGGAGCAATCGGAGTGAAGGAAATAAGTGCTAACTTCATTTCCCGTACAGGATACATTGAAAGAACCGGCGTGACAATCATGACCGGCTCCCTGACACCGAAAGTCTATCCCGAATCAGCGATTTTCAGGCGATTCGACTTCGGGATCTTCACCGGACAGGTGAGAGATAACATTTATGATCTCTGGGAAACAAATAATTCATTGTCGGTAACCAGCTGGATCGGAGGCACAGTCAAGGCCAAAATCCAGTATAACCTTTCCACCGAGATATATCAGGGAGAAAAATTCAATACTTCCGGACTCCAGTTTATGATGACAGGAACTGCCGGGACCAGAATAGATGGAACACTTTCATACAGGAGAAGGAATGCAATATACTACCCGGAATCCTTACAGGGTTTTGGAAATGTATTTGTTGGGGAAATCAGGTACCTCCCTTTCGAAAAACTTCATACCCAGCTGTCGGTGTCTTTCCAGGATCTGTTTGATGAAACAGACAGGGAAAAGATCTTTGATTACCTGCTTCTGAGAGGAAGAGTCACCTGGCAACTGAACAGGTACCTTTTCCTGCGAAGCATCGTTGAATATAATGATTACAGAAAATCGGTCAGCACAGACTTCCTTGCCTCCTTCACCTACATACCCGGTACCGTTTTTCATGTCGGATACGGATTCCTTTCTGAATACAGGGAATGGAACGGTATTGAGTACATAGAAAGTGAACGGCTGATGGAAATGAAAAGAGGATTTTTCGTGAAATTCTCTTACCTCTTCAGGTTTTAGAACAGGTGCCGGTGAGTAAAATACCGAAGAAATTTTTTATTTTTTGTGCAGCAATTATTATCTTTGTATGTCTTTTATGGGTTAACAGAGCCCTGAAAAGGCGCATCAATGAAGGATTCAGGAGTAACTCCGGTTCAAAATCTTTCCGTCATCGAAATCTCCCTGCGGCAACTTACCCATGCACCTTATCAAGGGTTTACTCCCCTTCTTATACCGATAATCTCATTGATAACTAAATACTTAGAATAATGTAAGCATAATTCCAAAAGAAAATTGCCTGGACAGTACTTTTCTTTAAATAACTAAATATTACTAACTTAACCTTAATGCCATGAGAAGAATTCTTTTGCTATTCTTACTTGTATGCTCTGCATTGCTTTCTGTCAATGCCCAGCAAAGAACGCTTTCAGGCACTGTTACCGGGGCAGACGACGGGCTGCCAATCATCGGGTGTACGGTGCAGCTGAAAGGTGCTACTATCGGGACTGCCACAGATGTTAACGGCAAGTATTCCCTGAGTGTTCCCCAAAATGCGGAAGTATTGGTTTTCACCTATGTCGGGATGAAACCGCAGGAGGTTACAATCTCCGGACGCAGTGTTATTAATGTTGTGATGGAGTCTGAGGTCATGGGCCTGGATGAAGTTGTTGTAACGGCCCTCGGCATCTCCCGTGAGAGAAAATCGTTGGGGTATGCCACACAGGAAGTCAGGGCGGATGCAATATCCACCGTTAAGACATCCAACTTCGTGAACAACCTCTCCGGCAAGATATCCGGGGTACAGATTCAGAGGAACCAGAACATGGGCGGATCTACCAACGTGATCGTCCGCGGGAGTAAATCACTTGTAAACAGCAACCAGGTACTTTATGTTGTCGACGGGGTGCCAATCAACAACCAGATCGGGAAATACACCGATGTGGGGGTGACCTCCGGACAGGCTGCCACTGTTGCCGGTTATGACTATGGCAATGCTGCGGCAGACATCGACCCTGAAAGCATTGAATCAATCAACATCCTCAAAGGATCGGCAGCCACGGCCCTTTATGGATCACGTGCATCTGCCGGTGTTATCATGATCACCACCAAAAAAGGAAAAATGCTGAAAGAAGGAGAGAAAGCTCCGATAGGTGTCTCATTAAGTTCAGGTTTCACCTTCAGCAAAATTGACAAGTCAACCTTCCCGGTTTACCAGGATCAGTATGGTGCCGGCTATGGCTATGGTGATCCCCCGGACTTTGCAATGAGAACCACCTCCGGAAGTCTTACAACAACTGACCCGGTCAATGATCCCCTGGTAAGATGGGTACAAACGACAGAAGACGCATCTTTCGGTCCCAGATTCGACGGCCTGCCCGTGTGGGGCTGGTATTCTGTTGACCCGGAATCACCCTGGTATAAACAGTCAAAACCATGGGAGTTTTCAAAAAACGGCCCGATCACTTTTTTCGAAACACCTTATACATACACCAACACTGTTGCTGTTGAAAAAGCCACTGATTTCAGCGCCCTCAGGCTCTCATACACCAACTACAACGCCACAGGTCTGCAGCCAAACAGCTCCCTGAAAAGAAATAATATGACACTTACCGGTACCTGGAATGTCAACAAGAAACTTACTGTATCGGCCATAGGTAATTACATTTTACTTAAGGGCAAGGGCCGTAACACGACAGGTTATAACGGAAATATTGTTACCAACTTCCGCCAGTGGCAACAGACAAACCTCGATTTCAAGGACCTTAAAAGGGCTTATGAACTTACCCAGAGAAATTTAACCTGGAATTATAATACCTCTTTAAATTATCCAATTTATTCCAATAACCCTTACTGGGATGCATACCAGAATTACGAGACTGACTCAAGAACACGTTTTATAGGTAATGCATCGGTAAATTATAAAATCACCGACTGGCTTGATGTATATGGACGAATAGCTGCTGATACATATTATGAAATGCAGGAAGAAAGGAGAGCAGTAGGAAGTGTCTCCATGCGTTTCGGACTTGCAAACGTACCGGCCAGGGTTACATCCGGATATCTCCGCAGGGATAATACTTTCAGCGAATACAACGTGGATCTCATGTTGAAATTCAACAAAAAAATCGGTGAATCCCTCAGTATCAACGGAATATTGGGATTTAACGAACGAAGGACCAACAATGTATTCTTCTCCAACGCCACCAACGGCGGATTACTGATTCCCGGAGTATATTCACTGCAAAACAGTTTGCAGGCATTACCACTCCCACTGGAAGTTAATCAGATAGTTGGCGTAAGAAGCGAATACATAAGCCTGTCATTGGGTTATAAGGACTTCCTGTTCCTCGACGGAACCTATCGCAATGATTATGCCTCCACACTGCCTGCTGATAATAACAAATATCAGTATCCTTCAATAACCGGTGCATTCCTGTTCTCCAATATCCTAAATAAAGACTGGCTGAGTCTCGGTAAATTACGTCTGAATTATGCCCAGGTAGGCAATCTGGCAGGATTTGACCTGCTTTATGATGTGTACCTGGCAAACAGCCCGATGAACGGTGCCAATAACCAGCTGGCTGCCATCAAGAGGAATCCTAATCTCAAAAATGAGCGCACAAACAGTATCGAAGCCGGCCTAGAAATGTCATTCTTTAACGCCCGCGTCGGTTTCGACCTGGCCCTTTACCAGACTAATTCACTGGATCAGATTATCCCTGTTACCGTCAGCCAGACCACCGGCTTCCAGAGCCTGATGCTTAATACCGGAGAAATTCAGAATAAGGGAATCGAGTTTACCCTGAGCGCCACCCCGGTAAAAGCAGGTGATTTCAGCTGGGATATGGTGGTGAACTGGTCGAAAAACAAGAACGAGGTGATACAGTTGTATCCCGGGATCACGAATCTTCGCCTGAACTCGGTAAACCTCCAGGGAGGTGTAACAGTTAATGCTGAAGTAGGTCGCCCCTATGGTACAATAAAGGGCAAGGATTATACATATGATGCCAACGGCAACAAAATCATCGATGCCGAGACCGGAACACCTGTTATAACCAGTTCCGCTGCCGAATCCATCGGTAACTTTACCCCCGACTGGACTGGCGGCATAAACAACTCATTCAGCTACAAAAACCTGGCACTGAGCTTCCTTGTGGATGTCCAGAAAGGAGGTGATATTTTCTCACTCGACATGTACTACGGCCTCTCAAGCGGATTGTATCCTGAGACCGCCTTCATCAACGACCTTGGTAACCCTGTGAGGGATCCGATAGTATGGGTTGACGAGGATGATCACAGCCTGGGCTATGCCCCGACAAGCGGCGGATACATTATCGAAGGTGTCAATATTGTTGATGGCGTCAGCGTGCCAAACACAACCCGCGTAAACGCAACAAATGCTGACGGATTCGGCATAGGTCTGCTTCCCCATTCAGCTTTCATTTACGATGCCAGCTATGTTAAACTGAGAGAGGTTGTATTCACATACAACCTTCCGTCAAAAATGCTGCAAAAGACCTTTATCAAAGGTGTATCAATGAGTGCAATTGCATCAAACCTCTGGATAATACATAAGAATTTACCATATGCCGATCCTGAATCAGGGATGACAGCCGGCAATATCCAGGGCTACACAACCGGATCACTCCCGACTACGCGTGATTTCAGTTTCAATTTAAAACTTAACTTCTAATTGAAGAACCCATGAAAAAGATGTTGATATGTATTTCAGTTCTCATGGCGCTCTCCGCCTGCACCAAACTGGAAGACCTGAATAAAAACGTAAAGGATTTTACCTCAGTATCGGGAGAATCGCTTTACAACGGAGCCACCAGGCAATTCATGATCCAACTGTCGAATCAGAATGTAAACTCGAATCTGACATTGATGTGGATGCAACATTTTGCCAACACTACTTATCCTGATGAGAGCAGATACGATATGACAACCCGCGGTGTGCCTGTAACTACCATGAATGCCATGTACAGGCTTGTACTAACGAATTATAAGGAAGCTGCCAGGGTATTGCAGACCCAGCCACTGGCCGGCATTTCACAGACACAGCGTGACAATCAGCTCGCAATCATTGAAATAATGACAGTTTTTGCATGGAGTTATGTCATTGAAAACTTCGGAGACATGCCATATTCCCAGGCACTTGACTTTAATTACCCATCACCTGCATACGATGATGCACTTACAGTTTACAAGGACCTTATTGACCGTCTGGACGCCGCAATGGCAGAACTGGATGTTACAGTGGGTGGTATGCCGACGGGGTATGACAATATCTGCGGGAGCTCACCCGCAGGAACTGTCATGTGGTATAAGTTTGCAAACACATTGAAACTGAGGATGGGGCTGATGCTTTATGATGTAGATGCCGGTTACTCAAAAACCGTTGCCGAGGCAGCCGCTCCAAAGGTATTTGCTGCAGGTGATGTTATGACTATGAACTGGCGTTCCGAAGCTCCCAATGAGAATCAGCAGTTTATTGACTTTGTGCAGTCGGGCCGTGATGACTATGTTGTTACTTCCAACATAATTGATGCAATGCAGCCATCAACACCCAGACCTGACACAAGTATCCTTATAGTCACAGTCACGGATCCTCGCCTTAGGTTCTATGCCATTCCTGTAGTAGGAAGCAATCCTCCTGTTTATCTGGGTGGCGCTCAGGGTCAGGCAAACGGGTATCCTTCGTTCTCACATGTAAATCCGATGCACCTTGTGGCTAACAGACCCTGGATAATCAGTGATTATACAGAAGCTGAATTCCTCCTGGCCGAGGCAGTGGAAAGAGGCTTTAATGTAGGTGGCACTGCTGCGGGGCATTACAAAAACGCAGTTGAATCATCAATCCTCTACTGGGGCGGAACGCCGGCAGAGGCAGATGCATACCTGGCCCAGCCTTCAGTGGCTTATTCCACGGCTTTCCCAACCTGGAAGCAGAAAATCGGCACACAGGCATGGCTCGCATACTGGCTCCGCGGAAATACCCTCTGGAATTCCTACAGAAGGCTCGATTATCCGAGGCTGTTTGCTCCGCCCAACTATAAGCAGAACATTAACAAGGTCCCGGTCCGCCTGTTTTATCCTGTTTCTGAACAGACACTGAATGCAGAAAATTATGAAGCTG
Organism: uncultured Rikenella sp.; assembly: GCA_964470815.1. Classification (GTDB taxonomy): domain Bacteria; phylum Bacteroidota; class Bacteroidia; order Bacteroidales; family VadinHA17; genus SR-FBR-E99. The sequence goes on along the minus strand of CAYYEH010000070.1, from coordinate 244 downwards.
CTTCAGCTGCAATCGGTGGTGACTCACCGTTGACCAGGCTGTTCTTCGACAAGGAGTTGTACTAATTCTCTTAATAAGCCGTCTCAGAAAAGAATCTGGGACGGCTTTTTTTAAATTAACAGGAATCCGTAAATAACATGAAAATGAAAACTGCTGTATTGTTGCTAAGCTGCATTACTGCCTCCTCATGGTTCTCAGTTGCCTGGTCGCAGAACAACTGCAAGGTCCTGAAACCCGGCATTGA
>CAYYEH010000069.1:0-13702 GCA_964470815.1 uncultured Rikenella sp. | reverse complement strand
TTGAACTGGAGCCAGGTGGTACCCTTTGTGGGGATACCGCATTCATAAGGATCAAACTTCTGAGGTGCAAAAGACCTGGGAGCCACAAGGCCGGAAAAGATCAGAACCAGTCCGACAAATATAGCCCCTGTAAGAAACAAAAGAACCAGGGCCTGATTATCCATGTCTGTGATTTGTTGGTTTTTTAAACGGGCGTAAAGGTATCCATCTGCCGGTCTTCCCCTGTTGATTGATGATATTTATCATTTCTTTGTGAATTCAGGAACAGGTTCCCCTTGCTGTATATGACTTATTTCAAGCTATTGTCCTCTGCGGTAATTATCCGGAAACTAAGGATTTGCCGATGACCGGAGTGGGGGAGTTCATTTCGGTTTAAAATTGTTATCTTTGTGACGGCAGGCCGGTCCGTCGTCCCGATACTCAGGCATCGGGAAGGAAAGTCCGGGCAACACAGAGCACCATCCTTCCTAACGGGAAGATATCCTTAAGGGTATAGCAGTGTAACAGAAAAGAACAGTCCGCCAGCCGGCGGACAATGGTGAAAAGGTGAGGTAAGAGCTCACCGGTTCCGGTGGTGACATCGGGAGCCGTACACCTGATGGGTTGAAAGACCATGTATACCGGTGTCCGAGGGCTGCTCGCCCGAGCCGGGGGGTAGGTCGTATGACCGCGTCAGCAATGGCGGGGCAAGATAAATGACGGACCGGGAGGCATTATCCTCTTGAAGGAACCGCATCCCGACAGAACCCGGCTTACAGGCCTGCCTATAAAACAGAAGATGCCGTCCGGTCAGGGCGGCATCTTGCTGTTTATAGAGCTAAATCTGCTTTCTGTGACTGCGTCAGGGCTCAGACCAGTCCCTGGGAAACCATTTCAGAAATTACAGTTTAAATACCGAATCGTCGATCGGAGCATCAATTTCAATCTTCTCAAAGGTCATCCCGCCAAGCTCTGATCCGTTGACAAACTGTGCTATAACGGTGCCGAACTTCGTACCGTTGATCTCCTTGTGTTCCCTTATGTATGACTCCACAAGCATCTCCTGACCCATCTGGCTTACAGTCTGGGCGGTCTTTACGGTAAGGAAGCTCCCTTTGTCAATAAAAACCGTTGTGGTCGTTCCTGCCTCACTGGTAATGGTGAGCCTGAATGCAGGCTTTCCTTCGACATCCTCTTCACCGTCGAGTGTAACTCTCCCGGTTTTGAATGCATCCATGAATGAATCACGGAACATATTGTATTCCTGAACACTGCCCAACTGATCGCCGGGAATCTCAACAGGGTCTGTTGAGCCTGTGAGTGGATTCACCATGTATCCCTTTTCTCCGTCAAAAACTACAATTATCTCCATGCCGCTGTACTCCTGGAGCACCTTTACCTTATCCGGCTTCTTGACCATGATGGTGATCGGAAGTTCCATTCCCATCTGGCTCATTGTGCCCTGCATGGTTATGGTCTGGGCCTTCTCCAGATTCTCAATACCGTTGGCTGCATAGTACTTGTTTGCAATCTCATCTAGCGACTGGGCACTGCAGACTGATGCCACTATCAATGCCGCGAGGAGAGTGAGTGATTTTTTCATAACGACTTAATTTTTTGTTCTTTAAAAAGTTTTAACTATAGTTGTAATTGAGGTAAATTATTCAAACAGAACTCTAAAAGTGGTCTTATCTGGTCACCTTTTTGTTTTGCAGCGGAAAGTTCGTCTTGCTGACTTTGAAGGACTAAATTACTAAATCTTTTATTTGCTTTTCTTTTTGTATTTATAAATTTCCTCCCATTTTGATTCCAGCTGCTTACGGATTTCAGATTCACGTCCGTTCTCTCCGGGTTCATAGAATAGGGTGCCGTGTATTTCTTCAGGCAGATAGTTGTCTGGCACGAAGTTGCCCTCATAATCGTGAGCATACCTGTATCCCTTGTGGTATCCCTGGTCTTTCATCAGCCTGGTTGGTGCATTGCGCAGGTGAAGCGGTACCGGGAGGTCACCGTACCTGTGAACTGCCGCAATGGCATTTTCTATTGCCATGTATGAGGCATTGCTCTTCGGGGAGGTAGCGAGGTAAATCGCAGTCTCAGAGAGAATTATTCTTGACTCCGGCCAGCCGACGAGATTGACGGCGTTAAAACATGCCTGTGCCAGCAGGAGGGCGTTGGGGTTGGCCAGGCCGATATCCTCGGCTGCCAGGATGACCATACGCCGTGCAATGAATTTAACATCCTCGCCACCCTCAACCATCCTGGCAAGCCAGTAAACGGCTGCATTGGGATCAGATCCGCGCAATGATTTGATAAATGCCGAGATGATATCATAGTGCTGCTCACCGTTCTTGTCATAAAGCGCCAGGTTCTGCTGGACATGACTCAGCACCAGTTCATCAGTTATTACTATCTCCTCACTGCCCTCGTCAGCCTCAAGGGAAACGGTCAGTTCGAGAGCATTATACAGTTTCCGGGCATCACCGCCGCTGATCCGTATCAGTGCCTCATATTCAGCAATCCTGATCCTGTATTGTGAGAGGTAGTAATCACCTGCTACAGCCCTGTCAACAAGTGTCCGGAGCATTTCGGCGTCAAGCGGCCGGAGCACATAAACCTGGCAACGCGAAAGCAGGGGAGAGATAACCTCAAATGAAGGATTCTCAGTGGTGGCGCCTATCAGCGTCAATATACCCTGTTCCACGGCACTTAAAAGTGAGTCCTGCTGCGATTTGTTGAAACGGTGGATCTCATCGATGAACAGTATTGGATTGGGTTTGCCGAAAAACTGCTGGCTCTTTGCCTTTTCAATGGTCTCCCTTACCTCCCTTACACCACTGTGAACAGCACTCAACTGAAAGAAGGAACGCTCCAGTCTTGATGCCACAATCCTTGCCAGGGTGGTCTTTCCGACCCCGGGAGGGCCCCAGAGGATGAATGACGGAACATTGCCAGATTCGATCACCTTCCTCAGAACCCCTTCATTCCCCACAAGATGCTCCTGACCGGCAAACTCCTCGAGCGAATGTGGCCTGAGCCTGTCTGCAAGTGGTTGATTTGAAAACATATGGCAATTTGTTAAACAGATATGCAAATTATTACAAAAACAGTTGCATCGTCACGTTTTTTGCCAGATTCATGGAAATTATTTTCGAGTTAAGGAAATAAATTAATACTTTTAGCAATTAAATTTCAAGTCGCGCATACTGTTTGTAGCAAGAATTCGTTTAGTAACAGGATATTATCAAATTCCGGTAAAAATGAAAAAACCTCTGCTGATCACCCTGGCAATTCTGGCAGTACTGCTGTTAATACCGGCTGTTAGTTTCATCAGATGGGCATTCCAGGAAAAAAAGCCAATTGATATTGTTATACTCGACAAATCCGTTCCTACACTTGACAGATTGGGTCACCGTTCCTTCATTTATGTTCTTACAAACGGAAGATATGTAAGGGGAGAAAAGGGGGGCAGCTTCTCGGCTGCAAGAGATTACTACGGCTTTGAACCGCTCCGGCCTGTGAGGGAGAAGCAGTTCAGGAAGAAGGACTTCCGGCTTACTGAACTTATAGATCTGGCCAAAAATAATGACGCAATGTACTACACTGATACATATGGCGTCTTTTTCAACGACTGGTACCAGGGGATAAAGAAAACACGAAGATCACGCAAACTGTACGGTGGACTCAACAACAATGATTACCTCCTCATGGTGGAGATGAAGAAGCGTGACAAACTGGTCATTCTGGAGTACAATACCTTTGATTACCCGACGGCACCGCTTGAGAAATTCAAGACCGAGGAGTTGCTGGGCATTACATCCTCAGGATGGATGGGTCAGTATTACAGGTCGCTTGACACCGTCTCACAACAGGGTGTACCTGCCTGGATGCCGGCTCTCTACCGCAAGCAATACCGCGAACCATGGAAGTTCTCCAGGTCCGGGGTGGTGCTTCTGAAGGACAACAGCATAATAGTGCTTGAGGAAGGAACACATCTCTCCACTTCCCTGCCCGTGATCAGGACCACCGGAGCAGCAGCTGATGAATTCGGTCTGCCTGAAACGGTCAGTTTTACAAACAGCTTTGATATTATTGACCCGGGCCGCAACGACGTAATCTCGGAATTTGTACTTAGTACAACCCCGGCCGGAGACACCATCCTAATGGCCAATGACCTGAAACCGGTATTCCCTGCGGTAACCCGTGAGCCTCTGGCACAGAGAACCTATTATTTCTCCGGTGACTTTGCCAATAACAGGATACCTTTCTGGACTGCCCGGTTAAGGGATATCGAAAGGAGCGGAAAGGCTCTTCTCTACAGCGACAAACCTGACGATCCGAGGAGATTTTTCTGGCTCTATTACAAGCCTTTGATTAATTCAATATTCAGTGATTACCAGGCAGAGATTGCCGGGAAGTAGAAAAATCAATATAGCAGGGAACAGGCCCTCCGGCCTGTTTTTTGTTTTTTTGCATCATCATCCGATGCCCGGTTTGAACACAACCTCTCCCCCCATGTTTTATTAAGGATCCATATTACTTTTGGATTAAATTTGCCGGTATGAAAGCAACCATCATTCAAAGCAGCATAAAGTGGGAAGACAGGAACGCAAACCTTGAAAATATATCCTCCCTCCTTGAAGCTTCCTCCCCCCGGGAAGGGATTGTGGTGCTCCCCGAAATGTTTACCACAGGCTTTACTATGAATCCTGAGCCAATGGCAGAGGATATGAACGGCCCCACAATAAGGTGGATGAAGGAGCAGGCCGCAGCCGGAGGCTATGCAATCTGCGGTTCGGTTATTATAACCGAGGCGGGCAGGTATTACAACCGCCTGGTCTTCGTCACCCCGGCAGGGGATGTCTCTTATTATGACAAGCGGCACCTCCATACCATGAGCGGAGAACATACTGTTTACAGTCGTGGAAATAAGCGTGTTGTGGTTGATTACCGTGAGTTCAGCTTTAATCTACAGGTATGCTATGATCTTCGTTTCCCGGTCTGGTCACGGAACAGAGGTGATACCGATGTGATAATATATTCGGCAAACTGGCCCTCGGTAAGGAGCAGTGTCTGGAAAGCCCTCCTCGTGGCCAGGGCCATAGAAAACCAGTGCTATGTAATAGGAGTGAACCGTGTAGGCTCCAACCCTGACGGCACCACCTACACCGGCGATTCGGCCATCATTGGTCCTAAGGGGGAACTGCTGGCCTCGCCTGAGCCCGGCACCGAGACTGTCATCTCAGCAATTCTCTCCCGTGAAGCACTTGACAAATACCGGGAGGATATGCCAATCTGGCGTGATGCTGATCCGTTTGAATTGCTTTAGAAAGAGGCAGCAGACAATAGAGAAATTGTTACTAATCATTTAGTTACTGCATATGTTGTCAACACTATTGCCTCTTGCTTATTGCCTCTTACCTGGTATGAGTGCATCAAAGAGCACTTCTGCCGGATGAAGGGCCACCCTGCCTGTGCCGTCCTTTACATGGTGTCGGCAACTGGTTCCGGGGGCACATATAATTACCCCTCCTGATGCTGTCCTGACCTCAGGGAAGAGAACCAGCTCACCGACCTTCTGTGAGAGCTCAAAATGTTCCTTCTCGTACCCGAATGCCCCTGCCATGCCGCAGCAGCCCGAAGGAATCTCCCTGACCTTGTATTCTGAAGGGATACCAAGTGCAGCCAGTACCGGAGCTGAAGTGGTAATCGCCTTTTCCTGGCAGTGTACGTGCACAAGCACCTCGGCAGGCTTTTCGGTGAACATCTCACGCTTTATCCTTCCGGCCATGAATTCCCTGGCAATAAACTCTTCAAGTGTATAGGTATGCATCGCAAGGCGCAGTGCCTCTGCATGATATTCTTCCCCTGCCAGGTCAGGAAACTCGTCCCTGAAACCTAGTATGGCAGAGGGTTCTATTCCCACAAGAGGCCTGGAATCGCTAACAAGTGGTGAAAAAGCATCAATGTTTTTGATTACCAGTCTCTTTGCTTTACGGAGGAACCCTTTGGAGATATAGGTACGGGCGCTGGCCGAATTGGCAGTGACGGTGATCCGGTAACCAAGGGTGGTCAGAAGCCGGACTGTTGCGATGCCGGCATTCAGGTCATTATGATTGGTAAACTCATCCACGAAAAGGCATACCTCACCGGCCGGTGAAGACGGGTTCATCATGCTGAGATTTCTTCTCAGCCACCTGCGGAAGGTTAAAGGTGCCAGGAGAGGTATGCTCCGTTCTGAGGCGAAGCCTGTCAACTTCTTGATTATCAGCGATGTGTGGTTGTTTGCAGCAAAGAAGTTGAAAATGCCTGGGATGAATGAAAACAGGCTGTATATCTTCGGCAGAAAAGCTATCATAATTGTGCGCAGCGAAGGCGGATGGACGTCGTTATAGTGTTGCAGGAACTCTGACTTCAGCTTGGCGATGTCCACTCCCGAAGGACACTCGCTGCGGCATCCCTTACAGGCCAGGCATAGGTCAAGTATATCAGATATCTCACGGCTGTTCCACGGGTTCTTCCTGTCAGCGTATAACATCTCCCTTATGATGTTGGCTCTGGCACGGGTTGTCAGCCGTTCATCGCCTGTGGCCATATAGCTGGGGCACATCGTGCCTCCGGTCATGCTGCTCTTCCTGCAGTCGCCCGAACCGTTGCACTTTTCAGCTGCACGAACCACACCTCCGGATTCGGAGAAATCGTACCAGGTTTCAAGCTCCGGAGTGGGTCTCCCCGGCTCATAGCGGAGCCACTGGTCCATAGGCGGAGTGTTTACTACCTTGCCGGGATTGAGAATGTTATCCGGATCAAATACCCTCTTTATTCTCTTATTGAGCTCGTAATTATGAACCCCGATGATCATTGGTATGAACTCACCCCGAAGCCTTCCGTCGCCGTGTTCTCCGCTCATAGATCCACGGTATCGTTTCACTATCCGGGCTGTCTCCTCGGCGATCGTGCGCAACAGCTTCACCTCACCGGGATCCTTGAGATTTATCAGTGGCCTGATATGAAGCTCGCCGGTGCCTATATGTGCATGATATACAGACTCTTTTCCATAAGAAGCCAGCATCTCCTCAATGTCAGCCACGAATTCACCCAGCCTGTTCACATCCACGGCACAGTCCTCAATTAGTGAAATGGGCTTGGCGTCACCGGGCATGTTTGACAGTATTCCCAGACCTGCCTTTCGAAGGTCCCATACCCTCTTCACATCTGCGCCCCAAACAAGTGGAAAGGCATATCCGAGTCCTTCAGCCCGCATTTCCCTTTCCATTGATACTGCTGAAGCAGTTATTTCATCACGGTTCTCTGCGCAGAACTCCACGATAAGGAGCGCTCCCGGATCACCCTCAATGAAGAACCTGTTACGTTTCTGGCTCTCAACTGTGGCTGCAAGCGTCAGTATGTTGCTGTCCATCAGCTCAATGGCCCATGGCGCGTGTTTTAATGCTATAAGATTGGCACGGAACGCCTCGTTGCGGTGACTCAGGTGGACACATGTCAGTGCCTTCACTGGAGGAGGCAACGGAACAAGCCCGAGTTTTGCCTCGGTAACTATTGCCAGGGTTCCTTCTGAACCGCAGATCAGCCTCGCCAGGTTAATCCTGCGATCTGCTCCGGGCGTAAAAGGCTCACTGTCCAGTATATCGTCAAGTGCATACCCGGTGTTGCGCCGGGGTATGTTACGGTCAGGGTAATCACGTAAGATGGCCTCCCTGTTTTCAGGGTCTGACATTACCCGTTCTATCTCCCGGTATATCTCACCCTCTGCAGTCTCAAGAGTGCATTTATACCTGAACTCTGCAATTGTAAGCTCCCTGAAATTCACTGCAGTACCGTCATGAAGAATTGCTTCAACCTCCAGGATATGATCTCTTACCGAGCCGTAGACCAGTGAATGCAGGCCACAGCCATTGTTGCCGATCATACCGCCAAGATTACACCTGTTTGAGGTTGAGGTTTCAGGACCGAAAAGCAGTCCGCGGCTTCTCAGTATGGCATTGAGCTCATCTGGAACAACTCCAGGTTCAAGCCTGACCCACATTTCTTCAGCATTGATCTCCAGTATTTTAGTAAAATTCCGCGACAGATCGGCCACAATCCCCGGACCAACTACCTGTCCGGCAAGCGAGGTTCCTGAAGCCCTCGGGATGATTCCGGTCCTGTACTTCGAGGCAAATGCAAGCAGTTTCTTTATATCCTCCTGGTTCAGCGGAAAAGCAACTGCCAGAGGCTCCTCCCTGTAAATGGAAGCGTCAGTGGCATACATTAGCCTGGAACTCCTGTCATGCCTGACCTCACCATCAAGGATCGAGGCAAGCTGTTCAATTTCCGCGGCAGGGATACGGTTATCCATCTGATACTGGTTCAGGCTTCAAAAATAGGGAATAGAAGGCATCCCGGCAGCCCCTTGCCGGGATTTTCGAAAAAAAAAGCCTAAAATTTGAAAATTCTGATTTTAATCATGTAGTTGATAATTGTGCGATTACACTTTTTTCGTACTTTTACCCCGACATGATTAATAAACTAAATTATTGATATACAATGGAATTGCTTGAACAGATCAAAATGAATGCCAGGCGGCACGACAAAATGATAGTTTTGCCGGAAGGCACGGAGGAAAGAACCCTTAAGGCAGCAGATGCAGTACTGGCTGAAGGCATAGCACGCATAACCCTTATAGGAAATCCGTCGGAAATAGATGCGATGGCACTCTCATTTGGTCTGAAGCATATAGGGAAGGCTCAGATTGTCAATCCTCTTGACCATCCGAAAAAGAAGCATTACCTCGACACCATGGTTGAGCTCAGGAAGAGCAAGGGGTTGACTGTTGAGGAGGCTTCGAAGCTTATAGAAGATCCGCTTTACCTGGGAGTGATGATGATCAAGTGCGGAGATGCCGACGGAGAGGTGGCCGGAGCAAGGAACACCACCGGTGATGTACTGCGGCCTGCGTTCCAGCTTGTCAAGACAGCCCCGGGCATTTCGGTGGTATCAGGGGCATTTATTATGATACTGAAAGACAGGGAGTTTGGCGCTGATGGAATCATCGTCTTTGCTGATGGCGCAGTTCATCCTGATCCAACTGACAAGGAACTTGCCGAGATAGCCGTGGCAACAGCCCGAACAACAAAGACAATTGTGGGAGTTGAACCTAAGGTCGCCCTGCTCAGCTTCTCAACCATGGGAAGTGCAAAGCACCCGCTTGTAGACAAGGTAATAAGCGCCACGAAGATGGCGAAGGAGATGGCTCCTGAATTTATGTTCGAGGGAGAACTGCAGGCAGATGCTGCGCTGATAGAGGCCATCGGGCAGAAGAAAGCCCCGGGAAGCAAGATCGCAGGCAAAGCCAACGTACTCGTCTTCCCCAACCTGGAATGCGGAAATATCGCCTACAAACTGGTTGAGAGACTTGCGCATGCGCAGGCGATAGGCCCGGTGCTCCAGGGGATGGCTGCACCAATCAACGACCTCTCAAGAGGCTGTTCAGTTAGTGATATAATAAACGTAGTCGCCATAACCGCCAACCAGGCTGCAGGCTTAACAAAATAACCATAGTAACCATGAACATTTTAGTATTGAACTGCGGCAGCTCCTCAATCAAGTATCAGCTGTTTGACATGAAAGACAGCGCCAGGGTACTGGCAAAGGGGCTGCTTGAAAGGATTGGCCTGACTGACGGAATCCTGACACATAAACCATCCGGCAAAGATCCCTATAAGATAGTGCTTGATATCCCCGACCATACCGTCGGGATAAACATGGTGATGGAGGCTCTCGTTAACCCGGTACACGGGGTTATCGAAAGCATTTCTGAAATAAAGGCCGTGGGTCACCGGGTTGCTCACGGAGGAGAAAACTTCAAAGAGTCAGTACTGATCGACAACGATGTGAAGCGCGACATAGAAAACTGCGCCGAGCTTGCTCCTCTGCATAACCCTGCACATCTCAAGGGGATACTTTCCTGCGAGAAGCTGCTGCCGGGGATTCCCCAGGTGGCGGTCTTTGATACATCATTCCATCAGTCGATGCCTGATTATGCCTACATGTACGCCATACCGTACGAGTATTATGAGAAATACCGTATCCGCAAGTATGGTTTCCACGGTACCAGCCACAGGTTTGTTGCAGAAAAGGCCTGCAGAATACTTGATATGGATCTTAACAAATCAAAGATTATAACCTGTCACCTTGGCAACGGGGCCTCTATTACTGCCATTGAGAACGGCAAATCAATCGACACATCCATGGGCTTTACCCCGGTTGACGGACTGATAATGGGTACCCGGACCGGTGAAATAGATCCGGGGGTTCTGTTATACCTTGCTGATAAGGAGGAGCTCAGTGTCAGCGGTGTCAATAACATGATCAACAAGAAGAGCGGCGTGGCAGGCATCTCCCAGCTCTCATCCGACATGCGCGACCTCGAGATAGCCGCCAACGAGGGTAACCCTAAAGCTCTTCTTGCCCTGAATATGTATGCCTATAAGATCAAAAAATTCATCGGTGCATACGTGGCGGCCATGAACGGACTTGATCTGCTGATTTTTACAGCCGGAGTAGGGGAGAACGACTTCAATGCAAGAAAGATGATATGTACCGGTATGGAATACCTGGGAATAGAGATAAATCCCGAGGTGAACCATGGTGTCAAAGGCAAAGACCTGATCATTTCAACTCCTTCTTCCAGGGCGAAGGTGATGGTGGTAACTACGGACGAGGAGTTCGTAATAGCTTCAGACACTAAAGCAATAGTTGAGAAACTTACTCACTAAATACTCTCAGTCATGGTTTTAAAGCACCTTTCCGAACTCAGGCAACTGCTCGTCGACAAACCCACCAGGCGACTGGTTCTTGCGGCGGCACAGGACCATAATTCGCTCTCCTCGGCCCTGATGGCTGCACGTGACGGTTTCATAGAGCCGATACTTGTTGGCGACAGGGAGGCCATCCAGAAGATCGCTTCCCAGAATAATCTTGACATTGCAGGACTGAGGGTGGTGCATGAACCGGACACCGAGATGGCGGTGGAGATAGCCGTCAGGATGGTTCGAAGCAACCAGGCTGACATACTGATGAAGGGCAAGGTTGGAACCTCATCCCTGCTGAAGGCGGTGCTGAACAAGGAGTGGGGCCTGAGATCCGGAGCCCTGCTCTCCCATTTTGCAATCTTCGAGGTGGCTGCCTATCATAAACTGATTGCAGTGACGGACGTTGCGATGAATATTGCTCCCAACCTGCAGGACAAGATCGCCATTGTAAACAACTCCGTTGCCTGCCTAAACAAGCTCGGCGTGGAGATGCCTAAAGTGGCTGTGCTTGGAGCAGTGGAAATGGTAAGTGAGAATATGCAGGCCACCCTCGACGCTGCCCTCCTTTCAAAGATGAACCAGCGTGACCAGATCAGGAACTGTATCATCGACGGCCCGCTGGCCTTTGACAATGCCATCAGTCTCGAGAGCGCTGTGCACAAGGGGATCAGGAGCGATGTGGCAGGTGATACTGACCTGCTTATCATGCCTGATATCGAGGTCGGGAACGTACTATACAAATCACTGGTCTTCTTCGCTCATGCAGGTGTGGCTGCCGTGATTCTCGGCGCCACTGCACCGATAGTACTCACCTCCAGGAGTGACTCTGACCAGGCAAAGTACTACAGTATTCTCCTTGCTGCAGCAATATCAAGACAGGATTGACATGATCACCAGCCTCAGGCAGATGGCCGAGTCAGTCAGGTCATCAGGGATAAAACGGAAGATAGCTGTTGCCTGGGCCCAGGATCCGAATACAATCGGTTCTCTTTTTCGGGCTGTAAACGAAGGGTTTGCCGAAGCCCTGATGATCGGCAGGAGAGAACAGATGATCTCCACATGCAGGGAGACAGGTGTTGATCCGGCCAGGTTTACCCTCATTGATGCTGATGATGATAAAAGCGCAGCTGAAATGGCTGTAGCCATGACCCGCTCGGGTGAGGCAGACATCGTCATGAAAGGGCTCGTGGGTACTGACAAATTCCTGAAAGCAGTAATGGATAAAGAGAAGGGACTGCTTCCGCCCAAATCGGTGATGAGCTATGTCTGTGCGGTGGAGATACCCGCATACCGCAAACTGCTGTTCATCACAGATACTGCGGTTATTCCATTCCCGGACCTGGACCAGAAAGTTGCAATGGCAGGTTATGCCATTGACATGGCGCGCCGGTTTGGAATAGAAAAACCTTCGGTGGCGCTGATCGGTGCTTCGGAGAAAGTTAGCAGCCATTTCCCAAACACACTTGACTATTCCGTAATGTGTAAGATGGCAGAGAGAGGCCAGATAGCGAACTGCATTATGGACGGTCCGGTTGACCTCTTCCTGGCATGTGACCCGGAAAGTGTTAAAATTAAGGGAGTTGACACTCCGTTGGCAGGAAATTCCGATATTCTGCTCTTCCCGTCGCTCGAGTCATGTAATCCCTTCTATAAGGGACTGATGCTCTTCGGGGGAGGTGAACTGGCAGGAATGATATGCGGTACAACAAAACCGGTGGTGCTGATGTCAAGAAGTGAAAGCGAGCTTTCAAAATACTACTGCGTGGCCCTTTCCTGCCTTATGGCCTCTTAAAAACAGTGAATAAAATGGACAAGAATCTTATCCTGGCAATAAATCCTGGTTCCACCAGCACAAAGTTTGCACTCTACAACAGGAAGGAGATGCTGATGGAGAAGACTCTCAGGCACAGTTCGCAGGAGCTGGAGGGTTACAAAAGCATGACAGACCAGTTGCCATTCAGGTACCGGGTAATCATGGAAGCACTCCGGGAACTGGGAACGGACCTGGATGAAATTACTGCGGTTGTAGGCAGGGGAGGCCTCGTAAATCCTATCGAATCAGGTATTTATGAGGTGAATGACCTCATGAAAAAGCACCTTTCAGAAGCAATAAACGGCGAACATGCAAGCAATCTGGGTGCCCTCCTTGCCGATATGATTGCAGGACCGTTGCCTGAGGTCAGGGCCTATATAGTTGATCCGGTGGTTGTTGATGAGCTTGAGCCTGTGGCAAGGCTTTCCGGACATCCGCTTATAAGGAGGAAATCGATATTTCATGCCTTGAACCAGAAGGCTGTTGCCAGAATATATGCCGCCTCTGTCGGAAAGGAGTATGAGGATCTTAACCTGATTGTGGCTCATATGGGCGGAGGGATAAGTGTGGGAGCCCACCGGAAGGGAAGGGTTATCGATGTAAACAACGCCCTGAACGGTGACGGTCCGTTTTCTCCGGAGCGCAGCGGCGGATTACCAGCCTGGCAGCTGGCCGAACTCTGCTTCAGCGGCAGTTACAGTCCTTCTGACATAAAGTCAATGCTGGCAGGTAAAGGTGGAATAGTGGCATATCTGGGTACCAATAACCACCAGGAGGCTACGAAACGTGCTGAAGATGGCGATGCCCTGGCAGCCATGGTGATCGATGGATGCAGCTATCAGACAGCTAAGGAGATAGGAGCCCTGTCAGCGGTGCTGGCAGGTGAGGTCGACTGCATAATACTGACCGGAGGACTGGCATATGACACCGCACATGTGGAAAGGGTAAGCCGGATGGTAAGACATATTGCCCCACTGTACGTCTATCCGGGTGAGGATGAGCTTAAGGCGCTGGCCTTCAATGGCTACCTTGCAATCAGCGGACACATTTCTGTTAAGGAATACATCGGATAGTCGGCAATCTGCAGTCGGCAGTC
>CAYYEH010000068.1:0-14010 GCA_964470815.1 uncultured Rikenella sp. | reverse complement strand
ATTTATCAACAACCCAGGTGAATTATGCTCAGTTGGCAGGACCAGTTGGCAGTTGACAGGACCAGTTGGCAGTTGGCAGTTGGCAGTTGGCAGTTGGCAGGTTGAGACTCCGACGAAGGCAGAGGATCAATCCCGCATCCGTCAGCCAGCGGATCGGGAGGGAATTAGTGTTGACAATGATTACCCGGAGAACCTGCCTGTATTGCCTTAATGCCTTCGGCGGATTCAAAATTGCAAAGTAATCAGCGGATTACCCCTCACTGCGCAGCTGGTCCATGGCGGTAACCATGAGGGCCTGTACCCGAGCGGCCAGCTCATCGGGATCACCTGTACCAAATTGTCCGGGGAATATCGGGTCAAGCACCCTGATCCTTACTATACGCCGGCTCCTGAAGATGATGCCACCCTTCTTCGGCAGTATCTCACCCGTACCGTCAATCAGGACCGGAAGCAGGGGCTTGTCGGTCTTCACTGCCAGCTGGAAAGCTCCGGTCTTAAACTTGCCAATGGCACCTGTCAGCGATCTGGTACCCTCGGGGAAGATCACCACAGAGATGCCGTCACGCAATGACTCTACGCATTTTTCCATCATTTTGATGACACTTGCCTTGTTGCCTCTTATCAGTTCGATGTACTTGACCATCTTCATCTCCCACCCTACCAGCGGCACACGGAAGATCTCAATCTTGGAGACCCACCGCAGGCGGTGACGCAGCATGTTGAAAAAGACAATGTCAAGAAGCGACTGGTGATTCGGGATAATGATGTAGGCCTGTTTCTGGTTCAGTTTCTCCCGGCCGTCAACTATCACCTTCCAGAAGGGGCTCATCTTCGTCAGGACTATCCCCTGGATGACCATCCACCTGTTGTTCATAAGTCGCCTCCGGTCAAAGGCCAGGGCCAGGAGCCAGAGTATCAGAGCTACCGGGAATGCGAGGAGAACGAAGGTGATGCTCGAAAGCCATACCCAAATTGACTTGATTATATTCATTGCTTTATGCTTTTATCGATTTTTATTGCCGTCCATGCCAGCCCGGCGCCTGCCATCAGGCCCAGAAGGGCTCCTCCAAGAATGTCACCCGGATAATGAACCCCCAGGTAAATCCTTGAATATGATACCAGGAAAGCCCAGATGAACAGAGTCCATGTGATCCATTTCTTTCTGAGCAAAATTGAGGAAAAAGCAGCTATACCAAAGCTGTTTGAGGCATGGCCGGAGACAAAACCGTACATGCCGGCACAGTAACCGTTGACAGTATGAACCATTCCTGCGAGGTCAGGTTCACGGCATGGCCTGGGACGTTCTGTCAGGTTCTTGAGAAGGGTTGATCCCTGGTCATCAATCAGAACCAGTACCGGAACAAGTGAAAGAGGTATCCATACCCTCTTCCCATATCTGCGGAACAGCAGCCATATTATTGCCAGGTAGAGCGGTATCCAGACCGTCCTCATGCTCACCACCCACATCACCCTGTCAAGAAAAGGGGTATGAAGTGAATTCAGGAAGAGGAATATGTTACGGTCAAGCTCAATCATGGTCAGCTGTTTATTGCTCTCCAGAGCATGTCTTTCAGGACACTTATACCTGAGCCGCTGACCGCCGAGATGAACACCACCGGGATATCTCCCGGGAGGAGCGGCCTCATGGCATCCGTGAGCTCTTCATCGAGGAGGTCACACTTTGATATGGCCATCACTCTCCGTTTGTCAAGCAGCTCGGGATTGTACTTCCTGAGTTCATCAAGGAGGATCCTGTACTCCTTTTCTATGTCACCGGTGTCGGCAGGTATCATGAAAAGCAGCACTGAATTACGTTCTATATGCCTCAGGAACCTGTGTCCCAGCCCCTTGCCTTCAGCTGCACCCTCAATGATACCGGGTATATCAGCCATTACAAACGATTTGTCATCGCGGTAGCTCACAATCCCAAGGTTGGGTGTGAGGGTGGTAAACGGGTAATTGTCAATTCTGGGTTTGGCGGCACTGACAACAGAAAGCAGTGTCGACTTCCCCGCATTTGGGAATCCGACGAGCCCGACGTCAGCAAGCACCTTCAGTTCAAGTATGAACCATCCCTCCAGGCTGGGTTCTCCCGGCTGGGCGAAGCGGGGAGTCTGGAATGTTGCCGACTTAAAGTGGGTGTTACCCAGCCCTCCGCGGCCTCCCTTGAGCAGGATCTTCTGTTCACCGTCACCGGTTATCTCAAACAGGAGTTTTTCTGATTCCTCCTCCCTTGCGACCGTCCCGAGAGGAACATCAATAATGATATCTTCTCCTGCTGCTCCGCTTTTCTGGTTTGATGAGCCTGATCCGCCATGACCGGCGAACAAATGTTTTGTGTACTTGAGATGCAGGAGTGTCCACAGCTGAGAATTACCCCGAAGGATTACGTCGCCGCCCCTTCCGCCGTCACCACCGTCAGGCCCTCCTTTGGGCTTTGATTTTTCGTGCCTGAGGTGTGCTGATCCTGCGCCACCCTTGCCCGAGCGGCAGAAGATCTTTACGTAATCAACGAAGTTAGTCTCGGCCATCAGCTAAAGAATTGCTTCTATCTGTCTGCAGAGCCTGTCGAAAATGTCATCGATTGAACCAACTCCATCAACGCTTCTTGAAACGCCTGCCTTCCTTCCGAATTCTATTACAGGCTCTGTCTTTGCACGGTATACTTGAATACGGTTGTTGATGATGGCCTCATCGGCATCGTCAGCCCTGCCTGACACCAGGGCTCTCTTCTTCATCCGGTCCATGAGTTCGGCATCATTCACCTCCAGAACCAGCATCAGGTCAATCTTCATGTCCCTCTTTTCCAGCATCTTCTGCAGAGCCTCAGCCTGTTCCACGGTGCGGGGGAAACCGTCAAAAATGAAGCCGGCTTTTCCTGTGGTGGCGTCGATCTTCTGTGCAATCATGGCTATCACCACATCATCAGGGACCAGTTCCCCGGCAGCCATTATTGCCTCCATCTTTTTTCCCAGCGGTGTGCCTGCGGCAAGCTCAGCCCTGAGCATATCGCCGGTGGAGAGATGCAGCAGATTGTACTTTCCGGCAAGAGTTACCGATTGTGTTCCCTTCCCTGATCCGGGAGGGCCGAACATAAGAATATTTATCATTGTTGAACTATTTTGTTAGTTTGTAAATTGCCTTCAGATTGCGGCCATATCCATCATAGTCAAGGCCATATCCCACCACAAAGTTATTGGGGATCTCAAAGCCGATGTAGTCAATCGGAATATCTCTAGTATAGGCTTCAGGCTTGAAGAGGAGAGTACATATCTTGACCTCGGCAGCCTTTCTCAGTTTCAGTTCACCAATCACCCGCTCCAGTGTGGCGCCTGTATCCACAATATCTTCTATTACCACCACAGTCTTACCCGTGATATCTTCGTTCCAGCCGATCAGCTCCTTGATCTTCCCGGTGCTTGAGGTACCGTCATAGGATGCCAGTTTGATGAACGAGACCTGGCACTCCAGGGTGATCTGCCTGAAGAGGTCGGCAGCAAAGAGGAAGACACCGTTGAGCACTCCGAAGAAGAGCACCTCCTGACCTTTCAGGTCTTCATTGATCTTCTCAGCAAGTGCCGTCACACGGCTCTGTATCTCATCTTCGGTGATATACACCGAGAACTCTCTGTCGAGTAGTGTTATCTCATTCATGGTTGAGGTGATTGATGCCGCTAAATTATAAATTTAAGCTTAATTTTGCTTCCGGATTAACCTATCAATAAAAAAGAGCACATGAATCCGGCAGTAAGCATCATTATGGGTAGCGTCTCTGACCTGAAGGTCATGGAGAAGGCAGCAGAGTTTCTTGACAGTGTTGACATCCCCTTTGAGATTAATGCCCTCTCGGCTCACCGCACTCCGGACGAGGTTGAGAAGTTTGCCCGCGGGGCGGCTGGCAGGGGTGTTAAGGTCATCATTGCCGGCGCCGGCATGGCGGCACATCTGCCGGGGGTGATAGCAGCGATGACCCCTGTGCCGGTCATCGGTGTACCCGTAAAGGCATCTCTTGACGGGATGGATTCATTGCTGGCCATCGTGCAGATGCCTCCGGGGATTCCGGTAGCAACGGTAGCCATCGACGGAGCCCTTAATGCGGGCATACTTGCAGCGCAGATGATTGCCACCGGCGACCCGGATGTCATGGAAAAACTGATCGCCTACAAGGAGAGCCTGAAGCAGAAGATCGTCAAGGCCAATGAGGAACTGGGGGCGGTGAAGTACAGGTACAGGACGAATTGAGTCGGCAGTTGGCAGTACCAGTAGGCAGTCAAGAAGTTGTCTTGTGTATTAACAGAACTTGGAGGGGTTTCTAACCATAGCGCCTATGAGACGCCCAACTTCCTGACTTCGGCATAAATAATCCTGATAGATCTCTTCTGACAAGTATTTGCATTCAAGTGCAAAATCGAGCCAGACCTGTGTTTCGGAGTTTTCCATATCAGCATCTGACATCTTACTGATAAAGTGTGCTTCATATAATCGCTTACGGTATCCTTCGCCAATATTTGAACATACAGATCTTGAAGATCTCCTTATCTGTGATGTCAGCGAATAAAGCTCCTCGTTTGGAAACTGCTGACTGGTCTTATAAATTTCCATTGCCAGGCCAAATGCCTTCCGGTACACAATCAAATCCTTAAATCCACTTTTCATTGTAATTCTGATTTTTTGTCTGCCAACTGCCGACTGGTACTGCCGACTAGAACCCAACCCTCACCTGCCCCTTAACTTCCTGCTTAAGTCCTCCACCGGGATTGCTGCCTGAATCCGTAAAACCATACTTTAGCCGTACTTCGAGACGATCAGCGGGCTTCCATCCAAGCATTATAAATGACCGCGTCATCTCACCGTACATTGCCGGTACACTGAATGAGTTGAGCAGGTCATTCTCCCAGGCATAGAGCCGGCTGTCCCAGCCCCCGGTTGAGCAGAGGGCATACCTGAACCATAATTTCAGTGGTATGGCCCGGAACGACAAGGAGAAATCCTGGCAGAGCAGGTAGCCCTTCTCCTGCGAAGGAGTGATGAAGGATGCTGAGGCACGGGTTATCAGGCGGAAGGTTTGCACAGGGCTGAAATCGAACACAAGTCCCAGTTGTTTTCTTGTATGTGTATGTGATGTTGCTGTGCCGGTCTCCGTTGCTTCGTCATACTCCCGGGATGATGATGTCCATGAGAGTCTAAGTGAGATGTCGTCACGGGGCTCGTATTCTCCCCTGATCTCAATCCTGCTGCCATATGATGGCGAAGATGAACGGTACCTCGGCCAGGGTATGCGGTAATGATCTGCAGCAGCTGTAACGAAAAGGTGCCTGGCAGCTTCCAGGTGCACTGAAGCTGAAAGGCCGGTCTCATTGCCAGACCCTGATCCGGCTTTGAAGGCCCCGGAATGAAATGCATGGTATCCGGGTGCGAAGTGACGTGCAAGGATGTTGAATGTAACCCTTCCGGATGGTTTTGCCCTCACTCCTGCCGTGACTGCCCATGAATCAGACAGACCAGGTTTTATAGTGGCTGTTCCTGTTGTGTCTGCCTGCGGATCAGGAAGACCCGTGCCGGCAGTGCCAGAAAGAGGGTCCGCAAGACCAATTCCCGCCTCTGCAAAGAAGAGTACGGAACCTGTTCCTGCCCTGATGTCGGCAGCTACGTTGAGCAGCCTGTCGCCTGCAAAGGCATGAAGGTTCTCCGGCTGTGACAAGTCAGGGAAAAACGGCAGGGAGAACCAGGTGGCCGCTGCTGTCACCCCGCCCCTGACCTTTTCAGCACCGGCAATCAGGCGAAGGCCGGCAACTGTTTCCGTGAGGCTGTTACGTGCCTCGATCTGTGATTCAGAAACGTGGATGCCACCCCTTACAAGATTGCTCACCCCTGTGGCGGTGCTGTCCCCGCCAATCAGGACACGGGCATCGACTTTATTCGATGAGGCAAACAGCACAGCTCCGGCATTCATGCTTCCGAGGGTGAGGCTTATACCCCTGAAGAAATTGTTCTCTTCGGTGGATGTATAGGGCGCTGAAACGCTGCGACCCGACATGAACGAAGGTGAGCTGAGCCATGAACCCATCCACCGGCTGCTGTGGAAGAGCAGCCCCTCTCCTGCCCTGACGGCAAAGTCGCCTGCTATTATCCTGTTTATAAAACCTTTGCCTTCATATTGGATATAGCCTGAAAGGAAGTCAGTCCCTGGAGCGTTTTTGAATGTAAATAGTTCGCCGGGATCATTCTCTGCTGTCAGCCCGAAACTGATTCTTCCCTGGTCATGCTTCATCTTCAGCAATGACCGTATGCCCTCTGTATCGTTTTCATCCCTGCTGAACCGTGAGGAGGCCGTCATTGTCACCAGGGTACGGCCATAGCTCTTCCCTCCTTTCGGCGCAACAGGCTCAAGTGAAATATAAGGAGCCATCAGCAGCACTGTATTGCGGTCAAAAGCCGGCAGCAGGGCAAGTTCATAGATGGTCACCACGCTTCCGTTCTTCCTGACATGGTCGGCAAGCACCATCACCTGGAATTCCGTCAGGAAAAAGAGCCGTGAGATCTCCTTCTCATCACCACTGTTAATATTTACAGGTGACTCCTTCAGTCCCTCCAACTCTTCAAGCATGGCAGCAGGATCAGCATCTTCAGAAAAGGCGAGGATCTCCTCAACAGATTCTCTTAATGAATGGTTCTCTTCCTGGCACAACAGGCGGCCCGGGAGAAGGGTCATTATAATTGCAAAGGCGATCCTGAGGCTAAGATGAATCTTTCTGCAACCAGAAGTGCGATCAGGATGCTTATCTGGTATTCCATGCAGCATGGTTAAAATATCCACGGCACAGAGGCACTTCATCTGATAGTCCATGTAAGTGAAACAAATGAGGTGACACCGGTGACCCCATTTAGCAGGAAGCCGGCATCTGCCTCAAGGCGGCCTGTTCTGAACCCGATGCCGAACGCAAAGGCAGAAGGGGAACTCATATACCCGGTGCGCAAAGTCAGCTTTTGCATCACATCCCATGAAATACCACACTGCAGTGAGAGAGGCTCACTGCTCACCTTGGAGCCCGTCAGGGTGAGGAAAAGTCCGTCGGATTGCTTCCAGTTGAGCCCGGCATCAATTGCAGAAGGAAGGGTGTTGAGGGGAGCCAGCGGGTTGAACATGTGTATCCCGAAAGTCAGGGCTGGTGAGATGAGGCAGGTTACTCCGGCCTCGAACGTCACATGCGACACATCACGGTATTCGCCAATGCCGTGTTCCGAGATATAATCGACCTGAACCCCAAGCGCAACAGCCTCAGCGATCCTCACCGCACTTCCTGCTCCGGTGAAAAGCCGGTAATAATCAGCGTTGCCGTAATGAGTTACCACCAGGCCCAGTGGCGCCGGCTTGAAAGCGAAAATTGCGCTGACAGCCTTTGAACAAAGGGCAGGCATCATGTACCGGTTCTCAAGCCCGAATGAGAAGCCTGATGACGTAGCTGCAGTCAGCAGCGCCTGGTTATGGAAGCAGTTCCAGTGTCCCGGTGTGGCTGTCACGGCAAAGGCCATACCCGCGGCACTGGCACCATGTGGCACAAAAAGAGGTTCACCGGCCCGCAGACCGGCCACATGGCAAAAAAACAACAATAATACCGCATTCCACCGCAGCATCATGAGGAGACATAATTACTCCATCAAATTTAGGACAGGGAGGGGAGAAAGTCAAGGAAAAGAAGAAAAAAAGTCGGCAGTACCAGTTGGCAGTCGGCAATACCAATCGGCAGTCGGCAATGCCAGTTGGTAGTCGGCAATGCCAGTCGGCAGTCAAATTCGTTTACTGCCGAGTGCTGACTGCAGACTGCAGACTTCTCAATTCATTCCCTTAATATCCTTTATATTGAGCTGTACCGAAGCCTTGCCGCGGAATTCATTCAGCTCCACGGAGTAGGCTATGTCAACTACTCCGCCTGACTCGCGGAAGATCTCCATCATGTCAGCCTGGCCGAAGGCTATCGCACCAACGGGCTCACCGTTTTGCCTGGCAAAGGTAAGTTTGAGATGCATGCCGTTGCTTCCCACCGGCTGGCAGGCCAGGGTCTTGACCCTGCGTGAGGCAAATACCGGGGCAGTATTATCAGGCCCGAACGGCTGAAACCGCTCCAGGTTCCTGTAAAGCTCCATAGTCACATCTTCAAGGGGAATCTCCTCATCAATATTCACTGAAGGGACCAGGTGCTCGTCACGTATTGTTTCACTGACAAACTTTTCAAAACGCTCGCGAAACTGCTGCAGGTTCTCCTGCCTGAGGGTCAGCCCGGCTGCGAACATGTGCCCGCCGAAGCTCTCCAGCAGGTCGGAACATGACTCAATGGCCTGGTAGAGATCATAACCCGGCACACTGCGTGCAGAACCGGTGGCAAAACCGTCCTTTGACTCTGTTAGTATAACTGTTGGCCTGTAGTATGTCTCAATGAGGCGGGATGCCACAATACCGATCACCCCCTTATGCCATCCCTGGTGGAAAAGAACCGTGGTACGGGCGTTGCCCGACCTGCTGTCCTCACTCACCATACGTCGTGCCTCGGATGTGATCTCGCTGTCCTTTTTCCTGCGGTCATCGTTATTTATGTCGATGGCATCACAGATCATCAGGGCATCCTGAGGGTTCTGTGAAACCAGCAGTTCCACCGCCTTGCTTCCCGATTCCATCCTGCCTGCAGCGTTGATCCGGGGTCCGATGCGGAATACTACATCCTCAATAGCCAACGGCTTACGGATCTTCGCCTTTTCAATAATCTTCTGAAATCCCAGTCGCGGTGACTCATTGAGTTGTTTCAGCCCGTAATAGGCCAGAACCCTGTTCTCGCCGGTCATCGGCACAATGTCTGACCCGATGCTCACTGCAACCAGGTCGAGGTAAGGAATGATCTTCTCAAATGGTATGTTCTGCACCCTGCAGATGGCCTGCATCAGTTTGAACCCGACGCCGCAGCCTGACAGCTCCTTGTAGGGATAATTGCATCCCGGCTGCTTGGGGTCAAGTACGGCTGTGGCTTCAGGGATGCCGTCACCCGGCAGGTGATGGTCACAGATGATTATATCTATTCCCTTTGACCGTGCATACTTCACCTTGTCAACAGCCTTGATCCCGCAGTCGAGCGCAATTATCAGCCTGCAGTTAACCTCTCCGGCATAATCGATCCCTTTCGACGAAAGTCCGTACCCTTCATGGTACCTGTCCGGGATGTAGTAATCGAGGCTGGAATGCCTCTCCCTCAGAAAAGAGTAGAGCAGAGCCACCGCTGTGGTCCCATCCACATCATAGTCACCGTAAACAAGTATCTTTTCGTTACGTGAGATTGCCGTGCTGATCCTGTCAACAGCCCGGTTCATGTCCTTCATCAGGAAGGGATCATGAAGGGAGCCAAGAGTAGGGTTAAAGAACTCCTCCGCCTGGTTTTTGGTTGTGATGCCCCGCTGAACCATCAGGTTGGCGACAGCGGCAGGCACCGCCATCTCTGTCGCCAGGGTCGTGACGACATGTGCGTCGCCCCTCTCTTTCAAGAGCCACCTTTTTTCCATTATATTTATTTTTAATAATATTCATATCCGAAGACCTCCCTCATTGAGTCATACATCACTCGTTTCACATCCTCCATTGCAATCTCCTTCCCCGTCTCTATCACAATGCTTGTCACACCTTTGTCGGTGAAGCCGCACGGGTTGATATGGTTAAAATAGGAGAGGTCAGTGCTGACGTTCAGGGCGAAGCCGTGCATTGTCACGAACCTTGAAGCCCTTACGCCTATGGCACAAATCTTTCTTGGGCGGACACCCTTCCCGGGGTCAATCCATACCCCTGTGGCGCCCTCCAGGCGACCTCCCTCAATGCCGAAACGGGAGATACACCTTATAATTGCTTCCTCAAGCAGTTGTATATAATCGCGAAGCCCTATCCCCATTCCTTCAAGGTCGAAGATAGGATAGCCTACCAGCTGGCCGGGGCCGTGATATGTTATGTCACCTCCCCTGTCGATCCTGTAGAAAGATGCATCACGCGCCTGCAACTGTATATAGTCAAGCAGCAGGTTCTGTTCCGATCCGCTCTTCCCGAGGGTATATACATGATTATGTTCCACGAAGATCAGACGGTCAGGGGTTTTCGCGCCATCAGCAACAGGCAGCCTCTTCTCCTGCACCTTGGCATTGAAGAAGCGCTCCTGGTAATCCCAGGTCTCCTTGTAGTCCCTGCGGCCAAGATCATCAAATATTACCTTCGCGGTCTCACTCATCATCCGTATTCCTCTCTTTCGGTTCCTAAGTCAGTTGCTTCCTTTTTTAATTTTTGTTTTCCCTGTCCGCGGTGGGCCTCCCGGTACATTATTAATTGCCCGGTTCTCACTCCGGTTGCATACCCGCATCCGGGTTCGTATATTCCTTTTCAATGATTCACATGTTTTTCTGCGTGAAAAGAGCTTCTGACCAGAGGACTGCTCTCCACAAACTCAAAACCCATCTTAAGTCCACTCTCTCTGTATACCTTGAATTTTTCAGGCGTAACATATTCAACCACAGGCATATGGCCCAGGCCGGGTGCAAGATACTGTCCGATTGTCACAATTCTGCAACCGGTTGCATAAAGGTCAGTCAGGGCTTCAGTCACTTCCTCTTCCGTCTCACCCAGACCCAGCATAATTCCGGATTTGGCGCGTACTCCGCGCGAAGCAATTTGTCTGAGTACCGCCAGGCTCACCTCGTACTTTGCAACTGACCTGATCTGCGGGGTCAGGCGTCGTACGGTCTCGATATTATGCGAGATGACCTCCGGGCCTTCATCAATGACCCTGTCAATATCTGCGGCTATGCCGCGAAAATCAGGTATGAGTGTTTCGGTAGTAACCCCCGGGTTCACCTCCTTTATCCTCCTGATTGTGGCTGCCCAGTGCGCGGAGCCGCTGTCAGGCAGGTCATCACGGTCAACGGAGGTGATGACGCAGTGCTTCAGGTTCATGGTCTTCACAGCCTGAGCCACCCTTTCAGGTTCCTCCGGATCGGGAGGGAGCGGCCTGCCGCTCTTTGTACCGCAGAACCTGCATGACCTGGTGCATATGTCTCCGAGGATCATCAGGGTTGCAGTGCCGGCGTTCCAGCATTCCCCTATGTTCGGGCAGTTGCCGGAAGTACAAATTGTATGAAGGCGATGGCTCTCAACCAGGTTTTTCACCGTTGTATAGCTCTCCCCGCTTGCCCTCTCCATCCTGAGCCATGATGGCAGTCGCCTCTTGCCTGTCATATTAACCGTTTCCCGAGTTTCACGAATATGCAAAGGTATATAATTAACCGAAGGTAAAGGGTGATTTTTGAATGACCGAAGCAACGAAAGTGTATCTTTGAAGGATATTTTTCCTCATCCCTGCGAAGAAGGGAACGAGATGCACTGGAGCATGAAATTCAAAACCGGAAGGATCAAAGTTTTTAGGATATGGATGTGGTTTATCTTAACGGACAGTTTATTACATGGGACAAGGCAATGATCAGTCCCGACGACAGGGGTTTCCTCTTCGGAGACAGCGTTTATGAAGTTGCCCGCTGGTATGGTGGTTATTTTTTTGATCTTCCTGCCCATGCAGAGAGGTTCAGGCGCAGCCTTCACGAGACGAGGATAGTATGGGAAGATGAGATGCAGTTTGAGGAGATATCTGAACAGCTCATTCAGCAAAACGGACTCGGTACCGAATGTGCCATCGTTTACTTCCAGGTTACACGAGGGGTGGCACCACGCACCCACGCATTCCCCCACCCGCCCGTGAAACCCACGGTCTACGGATTCGCACGACGACAGAGTATAAATACGTTAGCTGCCGAACAGGGCGTGAGGCTATGGCTCACAACAGACCCCCGCTGGAACAGGTGCGACATAAAAACGACAGCCCTGATCGCCAACATTCTGCCCTACCAGGAGGCACATGACAAAGGATTTGCAGAAGTATGCTTCGTGCGCAACGGCTTCGTGACCGAAGGGGCCCACTCCAATATATTCTTTGTAAGGGATGAAACCCTTTACACCCACCCGGAAAATAATGATATCCTTGCCGGCATCACCAGGAAAAACATAATCTCAGTGGCCAGGGTTAATGGGATCGATGTTAAGGAGGAAGCCGTTGCTGCTGACATGATCCCATACATGAACGAAGCATTTATCTGCAACACTACCGGAGAAATTTTACCAGTAACCAGGATCAGTGACCAGGTCATCGGCGAAGGTTCTCCGGGGCCGGTAACACGCAGGGTGCACAGGCTGCTCAGAGAACTGATTCAGTCAGGAGATCCTCACCGGTGATTTTCCGGCGACCCATTCCTTAGCTGCAGGCTGGCTGCCCGCAAAAATTACCCGCCAGGTCAGTTCAACCGCCTGCCAATCTATTGCCTTCCCGATCCGCCAGCTGGCGGATACGGGATTGATCCTTCGCCTTCGTCAGAGTCTCAAATTGGCTGTTATCGCTTGCCATTTGCACCACTAATTATACCTTTGCACAAATTTTTCACAGATGAGCACACCCCAACTCAGCGAACAGGAACTTGTTCGAAGGCAGTCACTTGAAGAAATCCGCAAACTGGGCATAGATCCCTATCCTGCTGCAATGTACCCGGTCAACACATCAGCAGCAGAGATCCTTGCAGGCTTCAGTGATACAGAAGATAAATTCCCGGATGTATGCCTTGCCGGCCGCATCATGAGCCGCCGCATCATGGGAAACGCCTCTTTTGCAGAACTGATGGACTCTTCAGGTCGCATCCAGATATATGTCCGTCGTGATGATCTCTGCCCCGGTGAGGACAAAACTCTTTATAACACCCTTTTCAAGAAGTTACTGGACATAGGAGATATCATAGGCGTAAAAGGCTTTGCCTTCCGCACTCAGATGGGAGAAATAACCGTCCATGTCAGGGAACTGACCCTTCTCAGCAAGTCGCTCCGCCCTCTTCCGATCGTCAAGGAGAAGGATGGTGTGCTGTACGATGCTGTCACCGATCCGGAGATGCGATACCGCCAGCGTTATGTTGACCTGATAATAAATCCCGAGGTACGCGAGGTATTCCGCAAACGAACACAGATAATAAGATCAATGCGCGAGCTCTTCGATTCATACGGCTACCTCGAGGTGGAAACCCCGGTACTTCAGCCGATACCCGGCGGCGCTGCAGCAAGGCCTTTCATAACCCATCATAATGCTCTTGACATACCTCTTTATCTGCGTATTGCAGATGAACTCTACCTTAAGCGCCTGATAGTTGGCGGATATGACGGAGTATATGAGTTTGCAAAGGACTTCCGAAACGAAGGTATGGACCGCACCCATAACCCGGAATTCACCGTGATGGAGATCTATGTGGCATACAAGGACTACAACTGGATGATGGAGTTCACCGAGAAGATACTTGAAAAGGTGGCTTTGGATCTCCACGGTACCACTAAAGTACCACTGGGAGACCAGGTCATTGACTATAAGGCTCCCTACAGGCGGATATCCATGACCGATGCCATTAAGGAATTTGCAGGCGTTGACATAACAGACATGACCGAGGATGACCTTCGCCGCGAGTGCGACAGGATGGGGATCGGCCATTCACCATCAATGGGCAAGGGGAAGCTGATAGACCAGATCTTCGGGGAGAAGTGTGAGCATCACTTCATACAGCCCACATTCATTATCGACTACCCGCAGGAGACCTCTCCGCTGACCAAGAAACACAGAAGCCAGTCAGGTCTCACAGAGCGTTTCGAGCTTATGGTCAACGGCAAGGAGCTGGCAAACGCCTACTCTGAACTTAATGACCCGATAGACCAGCTCGAACGGTTCCAGGACCAGCTTCGTCTATCGGAAAAAGGTGATGACGAGGCCATGTTCATCGACATGGACTTCGTCAGGGCACTTGAATATGGTATGCCACCCACTTCCGGTATGGGTATGGGCATTGACAGGCTGACAATGTTCATGACCAACCAGCCTTCAATACAGGATGTCCTCTTCTTCCCGCAGATGA
>CAYYEH010000067.1:11079-14375 GCA_964470815.1 uncultured Rikenella sp. | reverse complement strand
TTCCGCTTTTGCCTTTGCTTCCCTCTCGGCTGCTGCCTCTGCCTCTGCCTCGGCTGCATCGGCCTTCTCCCTTTTCCTGACCACCCTTCCGGCTATAAAGATACTGGCCTCATAGAGCAGAAGCAGTGGTATGGAGACAAGTACGAGGCTGAATATATCAGGAGGGGTGATCACGGCAGCCAGGATCAGCACTATAACAATGGCGTGTTTACGGTACTTTCTCATGAACTCAGGAGTGATGACACCTATCCGTGCGAGGAAGAAGACAACTATGGGCAGTTCAAATGTCACTCCGGCTGAAAGTGCCACCGAAGTTACTGACCCGATATATGATGTTATGTTTATCTGGTTGGTGACAATGTCACTTACACGATATGATCCCAGGAAGTTTATTGAGAGAGGAGAGATGATGAAGTAGCCAAACAGTACCCCGGCAAGGAAGAGCAATGAAGCCAGGGTCACGGCACCACGGGCATATTTGCGTTCCTTTTCGTAAAGGGCCGGTCTGAAGAATGACCAGAACTCCCAGAAGACGTAGGGGAAGGCAAGGATCAGCCCGGCAACCAGTGATATGTTTATATGTGTGGTGAACTGTCCTGACATTTTGATGCTGATCAGTTCCACCGGATCCTGGTTGATGCAGAGTACAGGAACATTGACGAGTTCGGCAAGACGGCAGAGAAGTCTGTTTGTGATGAAATCCGGGTTGTTGGGGGCAAGGATGATGTGGTCAAAGATTATATTCTTGAACATAAATGCCACTATCGCGCCGGCCACAACAGCCACCAATGCCCTGATTATATGCCATCTCAGCTCCTCAAGGTGCTGAAGGAATGTCATCTCGCCATCCCCGTTTCTTTTGTTCGTCCTGCTTTTGCCGGCCATA
This sequence comes from uncultured Rikenella sp., assembly GCA_964470815.1. Classification (GTDB taxonomy): domain Bacteria; phylum Bacteroidota; class Bacteroidia; order Bacteroidales; family VadinHA17; genus SR-FBR-E99. Next base: position 13,489 of record CAYYEH010000067.1, on the reverse strand, counting down.
CCTGGCGCCATAGTTGAAGCGTGTAAAGATAGGTAAAACTTAAGTTTCAAAACAATACCCCACAGACCGGGGTTTGAATTCTCATCCTGTTGAAAAAAGTTTTTACGGATATTTAAATTAAAGTTAAATTTGATATAAGGGTTATGTATTTGGTTAAAGTTTGCGTAACTTGTTATTAGAATTAATATCCGTTAAAAAAGGGGGAGAGGGAATATCATTATGTATACTGATGCTTCGATACATGATTATCTGAAGAGATATTTCGGTTTTGACACTTTTAAGGGAAACCAGGAGCCGATAATAAAGAGTGTTCTTGAAGGGAATGACACGTTTGTGCTTATGCCAACCGGAGGAGGGAAATCACTCTGCTACCAGTTGCCGGCAGTAATGATGGAAGGCACGGCAGTGGTTATCTCTCCGCTGATAGCCCTGATGAAGAACCAGGTTGATGCAATGCGCAACTTCAACACCACGGATGACGTGGCTCATTTCCTCAACTCTTCCCTGACCAAGACTGCAATTGCAAGGGTTAAGCAGGATGTGACGCATGGCAAGACAAAGCTTCTGTACGTGGCGCCCGAGTCTCTTACCAAGGAGGAAAACATAGATTTTCTCAAGAGTGTCAAGGTCTCCTTCTATGCCGTTGACGAAGCTCACTGCATTTCAGAATGGGGCCACGATTTCAGGCCTGAGTACAGAAGGATAAGGCCGATCATCGATACGATCTCCCGGGCACCGATCATAGCCCTTACAGCTACAGCGACACCCAAGGTGCAGCATGATATCCTCAAGAACCTCGGCATCTCGGATGCAATGGTCTTCAAGTCCTCATTCAACCGGCCAAATCTATACTACGAAGTAAAAGCCAAGCAGGACGCCACACGCGAGATCATCAAATACATAAAAAACAATCCCGGCAAATCGGGAATCATTTACTGCCTGAGCCGGAAAAAGGTGGAGGAACTGGCTGAGACACTGAAAGTCAATGACATCAAGGCACTTGCATATCATGCCGGGATGGATTCGCTGACACGCACTACCAACCAGGACAAGTTCCTGATGGAGGATGTGGATGTGATAGTTGCAACGATCGCCTTCGGAATGGGTATAGACAAGCCTGACGTCAGGTATGTCATCCACTTTGACATGCCGAAGAGCCTCGAGGGTTATTACCAGGAGACCGGGCGTGCCGGGCGAGACGGCGGAGAGGGGAGATGCATCGCATACTACAGCTATGATGACATAGTCAAACTCGAGAAGTTCATGCAGGGTAAGCCTATAGCCGAGCAGGAGATTGGCAAACAGTTATTGCTTGAAACTGTTTCATATGCTGAATCATCAACATGCAGGCGCCGGATTCTGCTCCATTACTTCGGAGAGGAATACAGGCAGGAGAACTGCGAGGCATGTGATAACTGTCTCCATCCCAAAACGCAGTTCGAGGGACAGGATTACGTCGTGAACATGCTCGAGACGGTGCTGGCAGTGAAGGAGAAACACAAGGCTGACCATATTGCCAGGATTCTTGCAGGAACCATGAACTCCGCAATCAAATCGTATAAACATCACAAACTTGAAACCTTCGGAATAGACGAGGAGAAGGACGAGCGGTTCTGGAACATGGTGATACGGCAGGCACTTATCAACAAGTTGCTTTCCAAGGACATAGAGAACTACGGTTTGCTGGGGCTGACACCGAAGGGGCACGCTTTCCTTGAGAAGCCTGAGAGTTTCATGCTCAATGAGGATCATGATTATACGGATGTGGAGGATGAGGAGGCCTCATTTGGCGCACGTACGGCAGCGGCTGATGAGGAGTTGCTGAGTATACTGAAGGATCTCCGGAAGAAAATAGCCAAGCAGGCAGGCCAGCCACCTTATAATATATTCCAGGATCCGTCACTGGAAGAGATGGCCATCCAGTATCCCGTCTCACTGGAGGAACTTCAGAATATAACGGGAATAGGAGCCGGTAAGGCACAGCGATATGGCAAAGAGGTGGTTGAGGTGATCAAGAACTATGTAGCCGACAAGGAGATCATCAGGCCACAGGATATGGTTGTGCGTTCGGTGGTGAACAAGTCGGGACTCAAGGTTTACATCATACAGAGCATTGACCGCAAGATGCCTTTTGAGGATATCGCTGATGCGAAGGGTATTGAATACGATGAGCTCCTTTCAGAGATTGAAGCCATTGTCAGCAGCGGGACAAAGCTTAGTATCGACTACTATATCAATACTGTCATCGACGAGGATCGTCAGCAGGATATTTACTCATTTTTCATGGAGGAGGCTGAGAGCGGTTCCCTTGAGGAAGCCATCCGGGAGCTGGCCGGTGAGTTTGAGGAGGAGGAGATAAGGCTGGTACGGATCAAGGTGCTCGCGGAAGGAAACTGATTCAGTAGGCAGT
>CAYYEH010000067.1:9485-10979 GCA_964470815.1 uncultured Rikenella sp. | reverse complement strand
GACTGTTGGGAGGTGTGACGGGTAAAAGCCTGCACGCGTATTTCCTTCGATGAAGCCTGCATCCTGTTCTTGCCTGGGCATATTAATCTGAGCAACGAATTATCTCTTCTTAAACCGACCCGAACCTGGCATCAGGCTGAATATTCCAACGCTCAAAAACAAGAAAGGATAAATAATCTCCGAGGCTATGAACGGCAGCGCTTTTACCCGGCTGCCTCTTTTTTTCATTTCTCCGGCAATCAGAAGGTAATCAGGGATGGTTTTTAATGAGTACATGACTGCTGCCAGCGGGAGGTATTGCACTGACATGAATGCTGCCACTGCGGCTGCGGCGACGGCGGCGTTGCACGCCACCGTGGCTGCGGCGAGGGTGAGGGTGGCGGCATCACGGTAACGGAATGTCTTGGAGGCCCAGCGTGCCCGCTGCCGTAACAGCGCCGCAGCCGTGACCGCGGCAGCGGTCTCCGCCGCCGCCGCACTGCGGCCGTCATGCCTGACGGCGCCACCGTCACGCATGACAGCCTGCAACAGGAACATGTCATCACCCGACTCAAGCTCGTCGCGCAGTTCATCGGCATGACGCAGGTAAACATCCCTTCGGAATGACATGTTCGCAGCATTGCACATCACCGGATGCCCCGCCAATGCCGTGGCCTCCGTAATAGCCTGCAAGGCTGAAAACTCATAAACACCGATTAATGACCAGAAACCCCCGGCAGGTTTCTGTACAACCGGGGCAAGAACCATGTCTGTAAAACTCAGTTCTGTGGAAGTATCCGGGGAAGGATTCTTTTCATCATTTCCGACTGCAATCCGGGTGGCGTTCAGACCTGACTTCCCCGGTTCCCTTTCATGGTACCATGATGCATGACTGCTCACCCATTCCGGCCCGACAATACAATCAGCATCGGTGGTTATTATAACTTCACCCGAGGCCTTTTCAATGCCATACCTGACAGCTCTCTTTTTTCCGATGTAAGGGTTGTAAATAAGTCTTGTACGGTGACCCTTAAGGTCTTTTTTCGAGACATTGAGACTGCCCGAGTCAGGTTTAAGGGCAGCTGTCTCAAAGCCGAAAACCCTTCCTGCCAGGAATTCACTGACAACAACCGGGGTCCTGTCAGTTGAATTGTCATTGACAATTATTATTTCAAGAAGATTCTCCGGGTAATCCTGCCTTAAAAGGCTGTGCAACAGGGTGGTGATATGCTTCTCCTCGTTCCGGGCTGCCACAACAACACTTACCACTGGCAGGGCAGGGGTTTCAGACACAGCCACCGCAGCCATGGATCCTGTACGACCTGCTTTACCGTTTTCAGCGGCAACAACACTTACCCCCGGCAGGGCAGAGGCTCCCTGTGCAGCCACAGCATACTTGTCATGGCGAATAATGAGGAGCCACAGTACCAGAAGCCCTGCAGAGTAGATAATTACCGGTAGTATCAGCCACCACATTACGGATCAGGGTCTGAAGGTCTCAGGTCTGAAGGTCTC
>CAYYEH010000067.1:3044-9385 GCA_964470815.1 uncultured Rikenella sp. | reverse complement strand
TGAAGGTCTCAGGGTGTCGATCCGCCAGCCGGAGGATACGGGATTTCGCTCCGTTGGATACGGAGCTCAATCTGAAGATCTGGTATGTTGCGTGATGTGGCATGAGAAATCTGATACAGGATTACAAAGTGCCGGTTATTCGGTCATACCATCCACTCGAAAGTGCGATAATGGTTGCCGTTCATTCCCATCGCCTCGTAGGTCTTCTGTGCCCGTTCATTGGCAGACTCCACGTAAAGCCTCAGTCCTGCTATCCCGCACTCCAGCCCTTCCTGCCTGACATGATCATACATCAGCCTGAAGATACCTTTGCGCCTGTACTCAGGGATCACGTAGACCGACTGGAACCACCAGATGCTGGCGTTACGCCAGTCGCTCCACTCATAGGTTATCATAAGGGATGCCACCACCCGGCCCGCCTCCTCGGCGACATAGTACTGTCCCTTGTTCGGGTCATGGAATACAGCCATAACCCCTTTGGTTATAACATCGGAATTCAGTTTCATCCCTTCCGTCTCCATGGCCATAGCCTGCTGGAATGAGATGATTGACGGTGCGTCATCAGGGCTTGCCCTGCGGATTGTCATCATAATGGTGAATTGTGTTGTTATATATTATGTTACAATGCTATGGTTCCTTATGGGTTAAATGCTGCTTTCCTGCCTCCTGATCCGCCAGCTGGCGGTTTCGGGATTCAGTCCCCTCCCGGTGTATGAGCCCGGAACTGCCGGCTGGCCCTTCCAGTTGCAGACCGGGACTGACAAATGCACTACTGCCTATAGCCTTTTGCCTGTTGCCTTAAAAATCAATACTCGTCCCATGCCTTGATCTCTATCTCGCTGTCAGGTACGCTGCAGAAGGCATTGATGAACGCCGAGGCCAGCCTCGCGTTGGTGATCAGCGGTATATTATAGTCAACCGCACTGCGCCTTATCTGGTAGTCATTGCTCAGCTCCGTTGCCGACAGGTCCTTGGGAATATTTATCACCAGGTCAACCACCCTCTGCCTGATCAGCTCAACCGTATTTGGCGACGCATCCTCGTCGGGCCAGTGAGCCACCTTTGCCGCAATCCCGGCGTTGGAGAGGAACTGCTGTGTACCCCGTGTGGCAAAAATGGAGTACCCGCGCCGCTCAAGCAGCCTGACAGCCTCAAGCAGGTCAGCCTTCGACTTGGCAGGACCGGATGAGATCAGCACTGCCTTGACCGGCATCCGGTAACCCACTGAATACATCGCTTTGAGCAGTGCCTCATGGAAGCTGTCGCCTATGCAGCCCACCTCGCCGGTGGAAGCCATATCCACACCCAGCACCGGGTCGGCCTTTGCCAGGCGAGAGAAGCTGAACTGCGATGCCTTCACCCCCACGTAATCAAGATCAAAGACCGACTTGTGCGGTTTTTCCCAGTGTACCCCGAGCATGACCCGGGTGGCAAGTTCTATCAGGTTGGTCTTAAGTACCTTGGAGACGAAAGGCATGCTCCGGCTTGCACGGAGGTTGCACTCTATTACCTTGATATCGTTCTCACGTGCCAGGAACTGGATGTTGAACGGCCCTGAGATATTCAGCTCACGGGCTATCTCTCGCGAGATGCGCTTGATCCGCCTCACCGTCTCAAAGTAAATCTTCTGCGGGGGGAAGACGATGGTGGCATCACCCGAGTGCACCCCGGCATATTCAACATGCTCGCTGATGGCATAGGCCACAATCTCACCTCCGGAAGCCACGGCATCAATCTCTATCTCCTTGGCGTACTCTATGAACTCGGACACAACCACCGGGTGTTCCTTGGAGACACTGGCAGCCAGCTCGAGGAAATGGACCAGTTCGGTGCTGTTTGACACCACGTTCATGGCGGCTCCCGAGAGTACGTATGAAGGACGTATCAGCACCGGGAACCCGATATCATCAATGAATTTGTTTATCTCTTCAAGGCTGCGAAGCTCCTTCCATCGTGGCTGGTCCACATCAAGCATATCACACATGGAGGAGAACTTATGACGGTCTTCGGCACGGTCAATAGACTCCGGCGGAGTGCCGAGTATAGGCACTCCCTGCCTGTGCAGCCGCATCGCCAGGTTGTTCGGAATCTGTCCTCCCATTGCCAGGATACAGCCACGCGGCGTCTCCAGGTCAATCACGTCCATAACCCTCTCAAACGACAGCTCATCAAAGTAAAGCCTGTCGCACATGTCATAGTCAGTGCTGACGGTCTCCGGGTTGTAGTTTATCATCACCCCTCGCATGCCCTCTTTCCTGATGGTGTTGATGGCATTGACCGAACACCAGTCGAACTCCACGCTGGAGCCGATGCGATAAGCTCCGGAACCCAGAACTATCACCGAGCGTTTGTCATTCTCGTACCATATGTCATGCTCTATCCCGCTGTATGTAAGGTAGAGGTAGTTGGTGACGGCAGGATACTCGGCAGCCAGGGTATCAATTTGTTTCACGTAAGGCACAATGCCTCGACTCTTCCTGTGACGCCGCACGCTTAGCATGGCCTCATTGATGGAGCGGTTGTCAGGCTTCAGCACATGGCGGGCAATCTGAAAATCGCTGAATCCGTTGATCTTCGCATTGAGCAATTCCCTGTCAGGGAGGCTCTCAAGGGCATTAAAACTCTCAAGCTGTACCTTTATATTATTGATATTCTGTAGTTTGTATAAAAACCAACGATCAATTTTTGTCAGTTCCCAGATACGGTCAACGTCAAATCCTTTCTCAAGGGCCTCTGCAATTGAGAAGATACGCATGTCAGTGGGTTGTGACAGCTCCTTCTCGATGTCATTGAAGCTCAGGTTGCGGTTGCTGACGAACCCGTGCATCCCCAGTCCGATCATCCTGAGACCCTTTTGTATCGCCTCCTCAAAGGTGCGTCCTATTGCCATTATCTCACCCACGCTCTTCATGCTGCTCCCGATTTCGTGGGCCACGCCCTGGAACTTGTTGAGGTCCCATCGCGGGATTTTGCAGACAATATAGTCGAGCGCCGGCTCGAAGCAGGCGGTGGTTGATTTTGTAACCGAGTTCTTCAGTTGGTGGAGTCCGTATCCCAGCGCCAGTTTTGCAGCCACGAAGGCCAGCGGATACCCTGTTGCCTTTGAAGCCAGGGCGCTGGAGCGAGAAAGACGTGCATTGACCTCGATGACACGGTAGTCCTCCGAGTCGGGATCGAGGGCGTATTGCACGTTGCACTCCCCAATGATGCCCACATGCCGTATTATTTTTATTGACAGCTCCCTCAGTTTGTGATATTCGCTGTTGGTAAGTGTCTGTGATGGAGCTACCACGATGCTCTCGCCGGTGTGAATACCAAGAGGATCGAAATTCTCCATGTTGCAGACGGTGATGCAGTTGTCGAACCGGTCGCGAACCACCTCATACTCAACCTCCTTCCAGCCTTTCAGTGACTCTTCTACGAGGATCTGGTCAGAGAATGAAAAGGCCCTGGCTGCCATGGCCCTGAGTTCATCGGTGTTGGAGCTGAATCCGCTACCCTGGCCGCCAAGTGTATAAGCAGCGCGGATGATAACAGGAAATCCCAGCCTGTCAGCTGCTTTCAGGGCATCTTCCACAGTATTGACAGCAATGCTGCGCGGGGTTTTCACGCCGATTTCGTCGAGCTTCTTGACAAAGAGCTCCCGGTCTTCGGTGTTCATGATGGCCTCGACGGGAGTGCCAAGGACCTTGACGCCGTACCTCTCAAACACACCGGTGCGGAAGAGAGCCGTACCGCAGTTAAGGGCCGTCTGTCCGCCAAAGGAAAGCAGGATGCCGTCAGGCCTCTCCCGGTCGATGACCCTTTCCACAAACTTCGGCGTCACCGGCAGGAAATAGATCTTGTCGGCTATTTTCTCCGAGGTCTGTACCGTTGCAATGTTCGGGTTGATCAGGACGGTGAAAATGCCTTCTTCCCGGAGGGCTTTCAGCGCCTGTGAACCAGAGTAGTCGAATTCACCTGCCTCGCCTATTTTAAGGGCTCCCGAGCCCAGCAGCAGTACCTTTTTTATCTCATCCTTCATCATACCCATTTGGGCTGTAAAAATACAATTTTTGTGGTCGGGATGTTTGGATTAATAAAAAATGTATAAATTTGCACCTAAGACGAATAAATATACGATATGAACAGAGCATCACGACTGGCACTGATAGAGAAACTCATCAGGGAGCATGTGATCGGATCACAGGAGGAGCTGCTCATTTTGTTGGAGGGCACAGGGATGAAGTGTACGCAGGCGACACTCTCCCGCGATTTAAGGCAGCTGGGTATCAGCAGGGGATTCGACGGCAGGGGAGGTTACCGCTACTTTATTCCTTCATCCAGGGAGGGGGCAGCGGAAACAATGTCGGGCGGCGCGGGTGCATCAATCACAGGTATGATATGGGCACGGGGTCTGCTGCTGATAAATACCCCGCCGGGATTTGCCCCGGCAGTAGCTATCAGGATTGACCGTGCCGGCCGTTACGAGATTGCCGGAACTGTTGCCGGTGATGACACCATCCTGCTGATCCCTCGCGACAACATCAGCAACGAGGCAGTTGAAGAGTGCCTCAGCACGATATTCGAATCTAAAGCAATTACCATAGTCTGACGGATGACCAACCGGCATCTGAAAAACTGATACTTATCAACCCGGGTTTCCGGCAAGTGGGCTCCGGAAGACCTTACAAAACAATTAAACTCATGAAACTTACATAAGCAACAACCCACAAAAGGATATGATTCTTATATCATGTAAGTTTCATTTAACCATTTAAATAAAAATCGAATTATCAAATGAAAAAAGTAATGCTTGCATACTCCGGGGGTCTCGATACCTCCGTGATCCTCAAATGGCTTATCAACAAAGGATATGAAGTAATTGCCTACGTGGCCGATGTGGGACAGAATGACGACTTCGAGGCTGTCCGCGAGAAGGCACTTGCCATCGGTGCTTCTTCGGTGATCATCGAGGATCTGAAGAGGGAGTTCGTCACAGACTATATCTTCCAGGCAGTAAAGGCGAACGCGGTTTATGAAGACCGTTATCTCCTGGGAACTGCTCTTGCCCGTCCGCTAATAGCGAAGAAGCAGATAGAAGCCGCCATTGAATATGGCGCTGATTATGTTTCACATGGTGCAACGGGGAAGGGTAATGACCAGGTGCGCTTCGAGCTGGCATATTATGCCCTTAAACCTGACATCAAGGTAATCTCCCCGTGGAAGGATGCAGAGTTCCTGTCGCAGTTCCAGGGCAGGTCAGACATGATAAGGTATGCCGCCGGACACCGCATTCCGGTCAAGGCCTCCATCTCAAAGCCTTACAGCGAGGATGACAACCTCATGCATATCAGCCATGAGGCAGGCATCCTGGAGGATCCGCTTTACTTCGCCGGGAAGGATATTCTTCAAAAGATGGCTATGCCGATGGATGCGCCTGATAAAGAGACACATATATCAATTGCATTCAAGGATGGCATCCCGGTAAATGTCACCAACAAGGATGACGGCACCAGCTACAGTGATCCTCTTGAGCTCTTCATTTACCTGAACAAGCTTGGCGGGGCCAACGGTATCGGCCTGCTTGATATGGTAGAGAACAGGTTCGTGGGTATCAAATCCAGGGGGATATATGAAACTCCCGGCGCAACAATACTTTACGCTGCCCACAAGGATATTGAGGGGATAGCGATGGACCGTGAGGTTATGCGACTGCGGAACATGCTGGCCCCGGTGTTTGCCGAGCTGGTCTACAACGGATTCTGGTTCTCGCCCGAGATGGAGTTCCTCAAGGCTTCCATGGACAAGAGCCAGGAGGTGATTGACGGGGTGGTGCATATGATCCTTTACAAGGGAAACATCATCATTGAAGGACGTGAGTCGCCGTCGTCACTATATAATAAGGAGTTGTCGAGCATGGACATCGAGGGAGGATTCAACCAGGCTGACAGCCTCGGATTCATCCGTATCAACGCCATCCGGCTGATGGCTCATCATGCCATCATGGAGGCAAACAAAAAGAAAGTGACCGAAGATGCACTTGTGGGATAAGGGAGGAAAGACGAGGGAGTCGCTCATCAGCTTCACCTGTGACACTGACAGGGTTTATGATGCGAGGCTGGCGCCCTATGATATTGTTGGTTCCATGGCTCATGCAGTCATGCTTGAGCGGTGCGGGCTGATCACGGCCGGTGAGAAGGAGAGTCTTCTCGCCGGCCTGGCACGGCTCCTTGATGAGGCGGAACAAGAGGGGTTCTCTATCGGGAAGGAGTATGAGGATATCCATTCATGGGTTGAGATCCGCCTTGGTGAGATAGCAAAGGAAACCGAAGCAAACCCGGATCCGGGCCACCCGGGCA
>CAYYEH010000067.1:0-2944 GCA_964470815.1 uncultured Rikenella sp. | reverse complement strand
CAGCAGCAGGAAAGCTTCATACCGGCCGCTCCCGGAACGACCAGGTACTTACTGATCTTCACCTGTACATCAGGCACCGGTCATACCTGTTGGCACATGACCTGAAGTCCCTTGCAGATTCTTTCCTGGGGATGAGTGAGAAGCACTGTGATGACCTGATGCCCGGATTCACGCATATGCAGGCAGCCATGGTGACATCCTTCGGACTATGGTTTGCATCATATGCCGAGAGTCTGTGTGACGACCTGCAAGTTCTTGCCGCTGCGTCCGCCCTGGCAGATGCCTCGCCGCTGGGAACCGCTGCAGGGTATGGCACCTCTTTACCCATTGACCGGGAGCTGACAGCCTCACTTCTTGGTTTTCAGAGGCTGATAGTCACTTCACCCTATGCCCAGATGAGCCGCGGCCGCACCGAGCGGCAGGTGACTGGCGCTATTGCAACTGTTGCAAATACCATTGGCAGGTTCGCCTCGGATGTGATCCTGTTCATGTCACCGGGTTACCGTTTCATCTCCCTTAAAGATGATCTTACAACCGGTTCATCAATCATGCCTCAGAAAAAGAACCCCGACCTGTTTGAGCTCATCAGGGCCCGCTGCAACAGGCTCCAGGCAGTTCCCGGCGAGGTGACACTCATGACGGCCGGACTGCCTCCGGGGTATAACCGCGATTTCCAGGAGCTGAAGGCAGTACTTTTTGACTCATTTGAAGGTATTTCGGAGTTGGTGCAGGCTATAGGAGGAGCACTGGAAGGGCTTGTGGTGAGGAAAGATATTTTAAGTGATACCCGGTATAATGACATTTTTTCCGTTGAGGAAGCAAACCGTATGGTCCGTGAAGGTGTTCCATTCAGGGATGCATATCGTGAGGTCGCAAAAAAAGCAGGGGCAGGTTCGTTTGTTGTCTCCACCCCGGATGTATACACTCATACCGGCAGCATCGGCAATACCGGTGCCGAATTAATAAAGGCGAGGCTGAGTGACCTGATGGAGTCATTCAGGCAAGGCAGTTCTCCGGTGGAGCTGTGCAGTAATATCAGGAAACAGGAGGTCCGGTTGCTCTCCGGTGGAGCTGTGCAGTAATATCAGGAAACAGGAGGTCCGGTTGCTCTCCGGTGGAGCCGTGCAGTAATATCAGGAAACAGAAGGCCCGGTTTCTTTACTGATACCGGACCTCCTTTTTACATTAATTCTTTATGATGGCATCCCGTCAGAGAGCACTGCCCCTGATTGCTTCAATCTCCTCAATCGTCCTGGGTTTCGGTTTTCCAAGCAACTGTGCTCCGTTTTCAGTCATCACAAAATCCTCTTCATTCCTTACCCCTCCGAAATTCCGATACCTGTAAACCTCATCCCAGTTGATGAACTCGTTGAATTTGTTCTGGCTTCTCCACAGGTCCATCAATTCAGGAATAAAATAGATGCCGGGCTCAATGGTATAAACATGGCCGGGCTTAAGCGGTTTTGCAAGTCGCAGTGACTTCAGGCCGAACTGCGTGCTCTTCGGCTGTCCGTCGTAACCAACCCAAATTTCTCCCAGGTCTTCCATATCGTGCACATCCAGTCCCATCATATGGCCTGTTCCGCACGGAAAGAACAGGGCATGCGCCCCTGCCTCGAGTGCATCATCAGTATTGCCCTTGGTCAGTCCCATCGCTTTCAGCCCGTCAAAAATTGTCCTGGTTGCTGCCAGATGCACGTTTCTGAACGGCTTGTTCAGCTGTGCAGCAGCTATGGCTGCCTCGTGGGCGTCAAGCGACAACTGGTATATCTCTCTCTGAACCGCGGTGAATTTTTTGCTCACCGGAATGGTGCTGGAAAGATCGCCGGCATAACACATCTCGTTTTCATATCCGGCATCCACCAGGAAGAGGTCGCCTTCCTTAAGCGTGTTTCCATGGTAATGATTGTGGAGTGTTTGTCCGTTTATTGTTGCAATGATCGGGAACGCAATGTTTCCCCCTGCAGCGATGGCAACTTTATGGATTTCGGCTGTGACCTCCGCCTCGGTCATGCCCGCTTTTGCAAATTTCATTGCTGCTACATGCATGTCAACAGACACACTCGCAGCCTGGTGCAACTGAATGATCTCCTCTTCTGTTTTGATCTCGCGCTGGCTGACAACTGCCTTTACCAGGTCGAGGGAAGATTCTCCTGGAATTTCCCGTGGCAATATGCCAAGCAGTTCAAACAGCCTGATTTTGTTTTCATGTCGGTAGAGCGGCAGAAAATGGATTGTCTGTTTCTTTTGCTGAGCCTGGTCAAGGACTGCTGCAAGACTCCCAGCCGGCTGTACCTTATGAACCCCGCATTTTTCAGCCAGCGATGCAATGGTCGGCTGGGGCCCCCTCCATACATAATCCTCTACTGTATACTCATCCCCGAATACTGCTTCTGTGCCATTATCAATGTCAATCACGGCTGCCAGTCCGGGCTGCTGTATTCCGAAATAATAGAGGAAAGTGCTGTCCTGCCTGAAATGATAGGTATTGTCAGTGTAATTCATTGGTGACTCATCGTTCCCGAACAAGAGGATTAACCCCTTACCGACTTTTTCCTTCAGAATGCTTCTTCTTTCCTTGTAGGTCTTTGTGCTGAACATATCTTACTGTTTTAAAATTTGAGTGAAACTCTTTAATATCCTGTTTGAGGCATTTGAAATTCACGTATTAAAATAGCATGTCCTGTGATTGTAAATATACCATACTGACGGTCAGGATACCACTTCCCAGCATGCCGAATTAACTTTGTTTAACGTGGAATTACGAAAATCATAGCCCTTTCAACCTGTTTTTAATATTCAATGCTGTCTCAGTCAAAGCCAGTCCGCCTTTACCCGTGCATTTCATGCATGATGGCATTGATTTGCCCACTTCCGATACAGTCCGGATCACCTGGTCAAGCGGAATTACTGCATTGAATCCCGAGATTGACATTATTGCTGA
>CAYYEH010000066.1:9449-14525 GCA_964470815.1 uncultured Rikenella sp. | reverse complement strand
TCTGGATACCGGTCATGAAAGGGATCGGAAAGGTTCTGTATGCATACCTCCAGGATGTGCAGTCACTGCTGGCTCCCGGTATTGCCGCGGCCTTCCTGCTTGGTATACTCTCAAAGAAGATCACCCCTGCCGCCGGCCTCACCGGTCTGCTTACCGGGTTCTCAATAGGGATGCTTCGTCTTATTGCGATGGTTTTCAAGGGTTCACTCAATCCTGACGGCACCATTTACCAGCTCTTCGTCGGCACCAACTGGCTGCATTATGAGATTATCAACTTTGCGATAGTGATCATCACCATGATCATTGTGAGTTACTTCACACCTAAGATAGACGAACGCCGTATTGTGGGGCTTACCCTTGGCTCGGCCACTGCTGAACAAAAGGCCCTTACCCGTGCCAGCTGGAACAAGTGGGATGTAATAGCCTCAGGTTTTATCATTGTTGTTGTGCTCGCATTTTATGCCTATTTCTGGAATTAAAATAAATTATTTATCCGATATTCATTTGTGAGATGAAAAAAGAAAATATTGAAGTCTGGTTCATCACTGGCAGTCAGCATTTGTATGGTGAAGAAACCTTAAAGCAGGTAGCAGACAATTCCAAGACTATTGCTTCTGCCCTTGACAAATCAGACCTGATCCCGGCAAAGGTTGTTTTCAGGCCGGTTCTGACAACTGCCAGTGCAATAACCACGATCTGCATGGAGGCAAACAACGATCCATCCTGCGCGGGACTTATTGCATGGATGCATACCTTTTCACCGGCCAAGATGTGGATCGCAGGACTTAAGAGGCTTGCCAAACCGATGCTGCACCTTCATACGCAATATAACCGTGATATTCCATGGAATGAGATCGATATGGATTTCATGAACCTGAACCAGTCGGCCCATGGAGACCGTGAGTTCGGGTACATCTGTTCACGCCTCAGGATGGAACGGAAGGTAGTTGTTGGTCACTGGCAGGACAAGGAGGTGGTTCGTTCCATCGGTGTCTGGTCAAGGGCTGCCCTGGGAGCTCTTGAAAGCCGTTCGCTGAGGGTCGCCCGTTTTGGTGACAACATGAGGGATGTAGCTGTGACCGAAGGCAATAAGGTCTCAGCCCAGATCAAACTTGACTATGAGGTTCAGGGCTACGGAATCGGTGACCTGGCTGATGCAGTTAATAAAGTGTCGGATAAGCACATCACTGAACTGGTGAAGCAATATGGTGATGAGTACAAGGCCTCTGCTGAAATTCTTGCCGCACCCGCAATAAAAGAGGCAGCAAGGATTGAGGCAGGTATGAGGGCCTTCCTTGAGAAAGGTGGCTTCAAGGCCTTTACGACGAACTTCGAGGATCTCCACGGAATGGTGCAGCTGCCCGGTCTTGCCGTTCAGCGCCTTATGGCTGACGGTTATGGCTTTGGTGCGGAAGGAGACTGGAAGACGGCAGCCCTGGTACGCGTTATGAAGGTGATGGCATATGGTCTGAGGGGGGGAACTTCATTCATGGAAGACTATACTTATCATCTTGATCCGAAGAACGTGGCAATACTCGGAGCCCATATGCTTGAAGTCTGTCCTTCAATTGCTGACGGTAAGCCCGCACTGGAAGTTCATCCGCTCGGGATAGGCGGCAAGGATGATCCTGCACGTCTTGTCTTCAAAACCAACCTTGGAGACGCACTGGCTGCTTCAATGGTACAGATGGGAGATCGCTTCAGGCTTATTGTCAATACAATGAAGGTGGTTGAATGCCCGCCGATGCCCAAACTGCCTGTGGCAAGCGTGCTCTGGAAGCCATACCCTGACCTTAAGACTGCAGCCACGGCATGGATCTATGCCGGCGGAGCACACCATACAAGCTTTAGCCAGGCCCTTACTGCAGAACATTTGGCTGACTTCGCTGATATGACGGGAACGGAATTTGTGTTGATTGATGATAACTGCGAAATAGGGCAATTCAGGAAGGAGCTGAGGTGGAATGACCTGTACTACACTCTGAATAAAGGCTTATGAAACACATATATGCAAAACAACCGAAGCATTACCTTGCAGTTGACTGCATAATCTTCGGATACGACATTGCCGAAAAGGAGCTCAAGCTTCTCCTTATCAAGAGGAGCTTTGAGCCCGCCCTCGGGCAGTGGTCACTGGCGGGAGGATTTGTTCAGCATGACGAAAGCCTTGATGATGCAGCCAGCCGCGTGCTCTGTTCGCTGACAGGTCTGTCAGACCTCTACATGGAGCAGTTGTATACCTACGGTGAAATAAGCCGTGATCCGGGTGCCCGGGTTATCTCCACTGCTTATTTCGCACTTATAGGGATACATGAGCTTGATCCTGAGATACAGAAGAAAAACGGAGCTCACTGGCGTTCCATCTCAAATCTTCCGGACCTGATATTTGATCACAGGAAGATGGTTGAAAAGGCACTTTGCGAGCTGGTGGAGAAGGTGAAGGTATATCCTATCGGCTTTGAACTTCTTCCCGAGAAGTTCACACTTGTTCAGCTTCAGAACCTTTATGAGGCGATTTATCTCAGGCAGGTTGACAAGCGTAATTTCAGGAAGAAGATCCTTTCCATGGATCTCCTTGACAAGCAGGATGAAAAGGAAAGGGAAACCTCAAAAAAAGGTGCCTGGTATTACCGGTTCAATCTTGAAAAATACAAGGAGCTTGCAAGGAACGGATTCTTCTTCAACCTGGCGGTCAACTGATCAGCCGGCAGGGGAGACGCATTATTTTAAAAACCGGTAGAATCATGCTTGAAAAGCTTAAAGAAGATGTATTCAGGGCCAATCTTGAATTGGTCAGTCACGGACTGGTAATCATGACCTGGGGTAATGTCAGTGGCATTGACAGGGCATCCGGGCTGATGGTGATCAAGCCTTCAGGTGTATCATATGATGAGATGACAGCCGGTGATATGGTTGTTACTGACCTTGAAGGGAATGTGATTGAAGGTACTCTTAAACCATCAACCGATGCACCAACCCACCGTGCACTCTACAGATCCTTTCCGGCAATAGGGGGAGTTGTGCATACCCACTCAACCCATGCCACAGCCTGGGCCCAGGCCTGCCGGCCGATTCCCTGCCTTGGTACCACTCATGCAGACCATTTCTACGGAGCTGTTCCGGTAACCCGGAAACTGGCTGCGGAGGAGACTGAAGAAAATTACGAGTATAATACGGGACTGGTGATTGCCATGACGCTTGAGGGGAGGGATCCTCTTACAATGCCTGCGGTACTGGTTGCCTCTCACGGCCCGTTTACATGGGGTACCACACCTGCCGATGCCGTCCGCAATGCCGTGGTACTTGAGGAAGTGGCGCGAATGGCTGCCCTGACGGTCAGCCTGGCGGATGTTCAGGATATAGAAAACCACCTGCTTGACAGGCATTACCTGCGCAAACACGGGAAGAATGCATATTATGGACAGAAGAAATAATTAAAAAATACAAATATTTTGAGATGCACAAGTATACAATAGGTGTTGATTTCGGTACCCTTTCGGGAAGAGCTGTTCTGGTTGATACCACCACCGGTGAAGAGGTGGCAGTAGCCGTTCATGAGTATTCACACGGCGTCATGGATGAAAAGCTTCCTGACGGAACTTCACTTGGAGTCGACTGGGCGTTGCAGCACCCGCAGGATTACCTTGAGGTTTTCAGTAATACCATACCCAGGGTCATGAAGATGGCCATGGTGACACCTGACCAGGTTGTGGGTGTGGGGGTGGATTTTACCGCCTGCACCATGCTTCCGGTCAAGGCTGACGGTACACCGCTTTGTTTTCTCGATGAGTTTAAGAACAGGCCCAATGCCTGGATAAAGCTGTGGAAGCACCATGCTGCGCAGGATGAAGCCAACAGGCTCAATGCAATCGCAGAAGAGAGGGGAGAATACTTCCTGAAGAGATATGGCGGCAAGATATCATCGGAATGGATGATACCCAAAATATGGCAGACTGTGAATGAAGACCCGGAGGTTTACGATGCTGCCGACAGATTCATCGAGGCGGCTGACTGGGTGGTGTGGCAGCTGACGGGCACTGAAGCACGAAACACCTGTACGGCGGGTTACAAGGCCATATGGCACAAGCATGAGGGATATCCTTCAAATGATTTTTTCGGGGCACTGCATCCGAAGATGGTGAACCTGGTTGATGAGAAACTTTCCCGCACCCTTCTTCCGGCAGGAACAAAGGCCGGTGAAATCACTGCCGCCGCGGCCATGCTTACCGGGCTTAAGGAAGGAACCGCAGTGGCTGTCGCCAACGTTGATGCCCATGTATCAATACCTGCAGTAGGAATCACATCACCGGGCAAGATGCTCGCCATTATAGGTACATCAACATGCCACATGCTCCTCGGTGATAGTGAGCATGAGGTGCCGGGTATGTGCGGAGTGGTTGAGGATGGCATCATTGAAGGGTTCTTCGGATACGAGGCAGGCCAGAGCTGCGTGGGAGACCATTTCCAGTGGTTCGTTGAAAACTGTACACCTGCAGAATATAAGGCTGAGGCTGAGGCAGCCGGGGTGGATCTCCATACCCTTCTGACTGAGAAGGCAGCAAGGATGAGGCCTGGTGAAAGCGGACTTGTTGCCCTGGACTGGTGGAACGGCAACAGGTCGGTACTGGTTGATGTTGACCTGACCGGCATGATAGCTGGGATGAGCCTCGGAACCAAACCGGAGGAGATATACAGGGCTCTGATAGAGGCTACAGCATACGGGACACGAATGATAATTGAGACATTTGAGGAGAACGGTGTGCCCGTGAAAGAGTTTTATGCTGCAGGCGGTATTGCTGAGAAAAATCCGTTTGTGATGCAGATCTATGCTGATGTAATCAACAGGGAGATAAAGATCTCAGGCTCACCACAGGCGCCGGCACTTGGTTCGGCTATGTTCGGGGCAGTGGCAGCCGGAAAAGCAGCAGGTGGTTTTGATACTATCGTGGAAGCTGCAGCCGTCATGGCAAAGGTTAAAGACCATACTTACAAGCCGGTAAGGGAGAATGCTGTTGTATACAACAGGCTTTTTGCTGAGTACCGGCTTCTGCATGATTACTTTGGCCGTGGCGTCAA
>CAYYEH010000066.1:0-9349 GCA_964470815.1 uncultured Rikenella sp. | reverse complement strand
ACAGGCTTTTTGCTGAGTACCGGCTTCTGCATGATTACTTTGGC
The DNA here is from genome assembly GCA_964470815.1 of uncultured Rikenella sp. Taxonomy (GTDB): domain Bacteria; phylum Bacteroidota; class Bacteroidia; order Bacteroidales; family VadinHA17; genus SR-FBR-E99. Next base: position 9,305 of record CAYYEH010000066.1, on the reverse strand, counting down.
CGTGGCGTCAATGACGTCATGAAGAGACTCAAGGCAATAAAAAAGGAGGTAAAGGGCTGATGAGAAAAATCACTTCATTATTATTGGTATCAGTCATGCTTGCATCTTGCGGAAGCAACAACTCCGAACCCAAATCGGAGCAGAGAGGCTGGCTGGTGACACCTTCACTTCAGGCCGTAACGGTAAATGACGGCTTCTGGTCTCCGCTCATTGAGCGGAACAGGACCGTAACCATACCTTATGTATTCGGTAAATGTGAGGAGACCGGGCGCATTGACAACTTCGCCATAGCCGGCGGACTGAAAAAAGGAAAACATACCGGTGAGAGGTACAATGATTCGGATGTATTCAAGATCATTGAAGGGGCCTGTTACTCGCTGCTGGAAACGCCTGACCCTGAGTTGCGCAGTTATGTCGACAGCCTTGTAACGCTCATTGCGGCAGCCCAGGAAGCTGACGGATACCTCTACACGACACGTACAATAGACCCTGTCAATATGGCCCCCGGAGCAGGCAGGGAGAGATGGATTGACGAAAGGGTCAGCCATGAACTGTATAATGTAGGGCATATGTACGAGGCTGCCGTGGCACACTACCTGGCAACAGGCTCAAACAGTTTCCTTAACGTGGCACTTAGGAATGCTGAACTTGTTGCTTCCCAGTTTGGCTGGGGTCTTCGTGAAATAGCTCCTGGTCATCAGGAGATAGAGATAGGTCTCATTAAACTTTATGAGCTTACAGGAAATAACCAGTGGCTGGAGCTGGCACGCTTTTTTATCGATGTCAGGGGAAAGCAGGAGGAGTATGTCAGGCATCCTGCCGGCTCACGCTTCGAGGTTTACAATGATTCGGTCTACCTTCAGATGCACCTCCCGGTACTGGAGCAGAAGGAGGCTGTGGGCCATGCTGTCAGGGGAGCATACATGTATACCGCAATGGTTGACCTTTCACGTGCCACCGGAGACAACAGGTACCTTGAAGCATCCGGAAAAATTTGGGAAGACGTCACCGGTGGCAAGATATATATCACAGGTGGCATAGGCTCCAAAGAGTATGGAGAAGCTTTCGGCGAAGCCTTTGAGCTGCCTAATATGACTGCATATACGGAAACATGTGCCTCAGTCGCAAATGTTTTCTGGAATCACCGCCTCTATTCCGCTACAGGTGATGCGAAGTACCTTGATGTGCTGGAACGTACACTTTACAACGGACTTATCTCAGGTATAAGTCAGGATGGCTGCAGGTTTTATTACCCTAACCCTCTTGAATCTGACGGCAGATTCGAGAGAGCGGGATGGTTTGATTGCTCATGCTGCCCTGTAAACGTGGCGCGCTTCATGCCAGCAATGAAGCAGTATATATGGTCTGAGACCGTTACGGGAATTAATATCAACCTGTTTATCGGATCAACAGCCCGCCTTGCAACGCCTGCAGGAGAGACGGAGGTGTCAATGGAGACCGGTTATCCCTGGAGCGGAGAGGTGAAGATTACCGTAAACCCATCCGCTGATGACAGCAGATTCACTGTTGGCGTACGGATACCTGCATGGACAGGAGGAGAACCGATTGACGGAGACCTGTACAGGTATATCACCCCTGCGAAAGGAAGGGTTGGCATAAGAGTCAATGGAAAAAGGACAAAGGCACCCATAAAGGACGGGTTTGCACTTATTGACAGGGAATGGAAGAAGGGAGATTTTTTGGAGATATCACTTCCGATGGAACCAAGGTTTATCCGGGCAAGAGATGAAGTTAAGGCTGACAGCGGAAGGGTGTCAATCGGAGTGGGGCCAATGGTATATTGCCTTGAGCAGGCAGACAACGGACCGGTAAGAGAGATGACCCTTGATTCATCGGTGAAACCGGTTTTCGAATTCGAAAAACAACTTCTCGGCGGGGTGGGCACACTGAGGTTTCCCGTCACTGACCCGTCCGGGAATGTGAGAGAGGCAAAGGCAGTTCCCTATTTCTCCTGGGCTAACAGGGGCAGGGGAGAGATGACAGTATGGATTAAAACAAACAACAAATAATCATGAGACTATCAGGAAGAATTACAATCCTCGCCGCTGCAGCGGCAATCACCATGGCTTCTTGCACAGGCAGCAAGAAAGACGGGAATTACCCGATCAGGCCCGTGCCCTTCACATCGGTGAAAATGACAGACAACTTCTGGGCTCCCAGGATCAAAAAGAACCACGAGGTGACCATACCGATTGCGTTCGGTTACTGCGAATCAACAGGCCGCATAAAGAACTTCGAGATTGCAGGGGGACTGGACACAGGAGCGTTTCAGACAATCTACCCGTTTGATGATTCAGACGTTACAAAGATAATCGAAGGGGCAAGCTACTCACTTCAGACCTTCCCTGACCCCGAACTGGAGGCATATCTTGATACACTGATTTATAAGATAGGCCTGGCACAGGAAGATGACGGATACCTTTACACCAACCGGACCATCGCTGAGATGGGGTATGGGAAAATCCATGGCTGGGCTGAGGGTGAAAGATGGGGGAAGACAAATATTCTGAGCCATGAACTTTACAACCTCGGTCACATGTATGAGGCAGCAGTGGCACATTACCAGGCAACAGGAAAGCGTGACCTGCTTGATATTTCAATAAAGTCGGCAGACCTCGTAGACAAAGACTTTGGATGGGATGCATTTGTGAGCTATCCCGGTCACCAGGTGATTGAGATGGGGCTGGTAAAACTATACAGGGTTACCGGAGAGAAGAGGTATCTTGACCTGGCGAAGTTCTTCCTTGATGCCCGCGGTGCCCGCGATGACGGGGAGGAGTATTCGCAGAGCCACAAGAAGGTGATTGACCAGACTGAAGCTGTTGGCCATTCTGTCAGGGCTACATACATGTATTCAGGAATGGCTGATGTGGCTGCCATCCTGGGAGACGAGGCATACATCAATGCCATAACAAAGATATGGGAAGACCTGGTCTACAGGAAAATGTACGTAACAGGAGGCATTGGAGCCTCCGGCGGCAACGAAGGATTTGCCGAACCATATCACCTTCCCAATATGTCAGCCTACTGCGAGACATGCGCATCAATTGGAAACATCTTTTTTAACCACCGGCTCTTTTCAATGCACGGGGAAGGTAAATACTTTGATATCCTGGAAAAGACCCTTTATAACGGAGCCCTGTCAGGTGTTAACCTCGCAGGAGACAGGTTCTTTTATCCCAATCCGCTGGAGTCTAACGGCCAGCATGAGCGTTCAGCCTGGTTTGGCTGCGCATGCTGCCCCTCAAACGTCTGCCGGTTCATCCCCGCTGTCCCGGGCTACATTTATTCAGTCACCGACAAGGACCTGTATGTAAACCTCTTTGCTTCAAACAACGCTGACATTGAGTTCGGCAACCATAAGGTGAGGGTCACCCAGGAGACAAATTACCCCTGGGAGGGGAGGGTGAACATGGCAGTTGATCCGGAGCAGGCCGGTAAATTCACCCTGCGTATACGTATCCCGGGCTGGGCAAGGAATGAAGCAATCCCGGGCGGGCTTTACAGCTTCGGCGGACAGTCAGATGAGAAGCATACCCTCATGATCAACGGTGAACCAACTGATGCCACGATCCAGGACGGTTATGCCGTTATCACCCGCAGGTGGCAGGCAGGCGACAGGTTAGAACTGGATATTCCGATGCCGGTAAGAACCGTTCTCGCAGATGAAAGGGTGAAGGAAGACGCAGGGAAGTATGCCGTTCAGCGTGGTCCGCTGATGTTCTGTGCTGAATGGCCTGACAATGCAGACGGCCATGTATTGGGTCTGGTGGTTGACGAGAATGCTGAGTTCGCAACCGCATTCAGGGCTGACATGCTCAATGGCACACAGGTAATCACTACAAAGGCTAGACAGGCTTCCAGAAACCTTGACGGCTCGGTTTCGCTCGGCGAATACCATGAGCTGACCCTTATTCCGTATCACCTGTGGAATAACCGCGGACCCGGGGAGATGAAAGTCTGGCTTCCATACCGCGAAACCAGCGCCAGGCCGACACCTGCCCCGACAATTGCATATACAAGCAAGGTTACCGGCAGCATACAGAACAGGGCACTTTCATCAATCACTGACCAGCTTGAACCGGCAAACTCCAATGACCATACATGGCCCTATTACCACTGGTGGCCGAACAAAAACAGGTGGGACTGGATAAAGTTTGATTTTGCCAAACCGGAAACAATATCAAAAGTGAAAGTATACTGGTTTGATGACGGCCCGTTTGGCGGCTGCAGGGTTCCGGATGCATGGGAGATAGAATACCTGTCAGGAGGTATCTGGAAAAAGGTGGCACCGGATACCCCTTTTGCAGTTACAAAAGATGCCTGGAACATAGCTGAGATAACACCTGTAAAAGCCTCTGCTCTCAGGATAAACGTGAAACTCAACAAGGAGTACTCCTCCGGGATTCATGAGGTAGTGATTGACTGACAGCGCTTTGGTGTGTTGCCTGAATTGACCGGAATATATGTTGTATAACATGCTATTTGTAACAGGAAAATCATAACTTGCATGCTCCTGAATAAAGTGTAAATATTACATTTAACAAGGGACGAAAAGCCATGAAATTCCACTTTTGCTATCATTCAGGCATTGAGATGCGAATCTTAAAGTGTAAAATATACACTATTATATCCATTTAAATCTATTATTAACCAGTTTTTTAACGGAATGAATCAACCTTTATGAAAAAAGAATGCACTTCAGAACAGGTGATGTGTGCCCGCAGGGGAGCAGGCATTCATCTGATGCGATCGCTGATGTCACTTCTGGTGTTATTCCTGGTCATCAATCTGCATGCGCAGACCAGGCAGCTCACAGGTGTGGTAAAGGATCCGGCCGGTGAAACAGTACCGGGCGCGGCAGTAAGGGTTTTGAACACCACAAGGGGTGTTTCGACCGATGTTGACGGACGCTTTGTCCTTAGTCTCGCCGCCGGCGAGAATACGATCCAGGTCTCCTATGTTGGAATGAAGACCCAGGATATTAATGTTCAGGGGATGTCAAGCGTGGAGGTTGTTCTCCAGTATGACATGCTTGGCATGGAAGAGATTGTTGTTGTTGGTTATGGTGTCCAGAAGAAGGGTGATGTAACCAGTTCGATCTCGAGCGTGAAGGCTGACGCCTTCGTCAAGGGTGCCGTGAAGGATGCGGCACAGCTTATCCAGGGAAAGGTTGCAGGTCTGACCATTTCCAACCCGTCAGGTGACCCTACCTCAAATGCACAGATAATGCTTCGTGGTATCACCACTCTTTCTGCAAGCACTTCGCCACTTATTCTTATTGATGGTGTTCCCGGAAGTCTTTCAACTGTGGCTCCTGAGGATATAGAATCAATTGATGTTCTCAAGGACGGTTCTGCCGCTGCAATTTACGGTACAAGGGGTACCAACGGTGTTATCATCATCACTACCAAGGGAGTAGGGCAGGATATTAAGCCTACCGTAGAATACAATGCCTATGCCACAGTTCAGACCATTGCCAGGCAGATGCCATTCCTGAATGCCGAGCAGTACAGGGAGCACATGGCAGATGTTCCCGGTTTTGTTGACCTGGGCAGCAGTACTGACTGGCTGGGAGAAATAACCCGCACACCGGTCAGCATGAACCACAACCTTACATTAAAGGGAGGTAATACCAATTCCAATTACACTGCTTCCGTGAACTACCGATACTGGGAAGGTCTTTTCATCAGGTCAGACAATGAGCAGGCTTCGGGACGTATCGGCATCAACCACACAGCACTTGACGGGAAGCTGAAGGTGAGTTTCAACTCAATCATCCGTGACCGCACCTACTGGACCGGAGGTGACGGTTACTCATTCAACAACTATGTTTACAGGCAGGCAATCATACGCAACCCGACCGATGCCATTTATGATGCAAACGGTGTCTGGCAGGAGCGCAACACCTATTTTTATGACAACCCGGTTGCCTACATCATGGAATCAGATGGTCAGAACAACGAGAGGGAGATCCAGATGAACGGTAAAGTAACCCTCACCCCTGTGAAGAGGTGGAATATAAATCTTCTGATTTCAAATAACACCTACAACCAGACCCGTGGTTTTTCGCAGACAAAGAAGCATGTTTCAACAACCAAGAGCGGGCGCAACGGTTATGCCTCAAGGGGCACCACTGCCAACCAGAGCAAGCTTCTGGAACTGACAACTGACTATGCGCACACATTTGGCAAAAGCAATCTCAGCCTGATGGGTGGTTACAGCTACCAGAATGACATTTATGAAGGCTTCTGGATGACCAACTGGGACTTCCCGACAGATTTCTACAGCTACAACAGGATGCAGAGCGGTGATGCTCTCACCAGGGGTGAAGCCACAATGAGCAGCAGCAAGACGGAGAACACCCTGATCGCATTCTTTGCAAGGGGAAGCTATAATTTTGACGACAAATATCTTCTCATGGCCAGCCTCAGGCAGGAGGGCTCATCAAAATTTGGTGCAAACCACAAGTGGGGTACCTTCCCGGCAGTATCAGCAGGGTGGCGAATCAGTCGCGAATCATTCATGGAAAACATTGATTTCATAAGTGACCTGAAGTTGAGAGCTGGTTACGGTATCACCGGCACTGCTCCCGGAAACTCATACATGTCGCTTATCAGTCTGAACTACGGTGCCCGCTTCCTTTCAAACGGGGTGTGGATCCAGGGAGTTGAGCCCAACCGTAACCCGAACCCTGACCTCCGTTGGGAGAAGAAGGAGGAGATCAACATCGGTCTTGACTTCGGATTGCTTGAAGGAAGGCTGAGCGGTACCGTTGACTTCTACCGCCGTCGTACCAAGGACATGCTTTGGGATTACCAGGTGCCGACACCTCCGTATCTCTACTCATCAATCACTTCGAACGTAGGGGTAATGGACAATCATGGTCTTGAGGCCCTTATCCAGGGTACCCCTGTTGCCAGGGCTGACTTTAACTGGATGACTGGTGTGACCTATTCCACCAACAGGAACAAGCTGGTTTCACTTTCAAATGAACAGTTCCAGACAACCAATGACTTCTTCTACACAGGTCATACGGGTGAGCCTATCCAGCAGACAACCCATATTGTGAAGATAGGAGACCAGATCGGCAACTTCTACGGATGGAAATCGGTTGATATCACTGATGCCGGTATCTGGATCGTTGAAAACAAGGATGGGGAGCATATTCCCATAACCCAGTCGACACAGGATGACAGGCAGGTTCTCGGAAACGGGCTTCCCAAGCATTATCTTGGCTGGAACAACTCGTTCAGGTACAAGAATTTTGATCTTGAGCTCAACATGAGGGGAGCATTCGGGTTCCAGATCCTTAATTTCCAGAGGATGTATTACGAGAACCCGCGCATCTTCCAGTACAACATGCTTGAGAGCGCATTCGACAAGGTTTATGGCAAGGCAAGGCTTACCTATGACCTGGCTTATGTGAGTTATTACATTGAGGATGGCGACTACTGGAAGATTGATAACGTGACCCTTGGTTACACATTCAATTTAAGGAACAGGCAGTATGTCAGGAATGCACGTATATATGCATCCGGACTCAACCTCTACACCCTGACAGGATACAAGGGCATTGACCCTGAGGTGAACCGCATAGGCCTCAACCCGGGCAACGACGAAAGGGACAAGTATCCCACGACCAGGACATTTACACTGGGTGTCAATCTTACATTCTAACGACAAAATATGACAGCAATGAAAAAGCAATTCAATAAATACATTGGCGGTCTGGTAATCCTTGTTGGACTTGTGGCGGGTTCCTGTACTGATCTTTCCGAGACGGTATATTCGGAGCTCCTTGCCGAGCAGTTCGTACCTACAGAGAAGGATTTACCGGCAATTATTGCACCCGTATACACCGGTATGCGTGGCATGATGGCAGGCTGGCAGGGCATGTTTGACCTCCAGGAAGAACCTGCAGATCAGATAGTTACTCCCGCTCGCCCCAACGGATGGTATGATGGCGGAACTTACCAGAGGATGCACAAGCATACCTGGACTCCCACTCAGTGGCAGCCCCAGAACCTGTGGAATAACTGTTACAGGGGCATTAATACGGCCAACAGGGTTATCTACCAGATTGAATCAGGCGAAATACCCATGACAACCGGAAAGGAAAACCTCCTGGCTGAACTCAGGGCTGTGAGGGCATATTATTATTCTGTCCTTCTTGACACCCACGGCAACGTTCCGATAGTTGATGATTACAAGGATGTTGAGCTTCCCGAACAGGCTACCCGTCAGCAGGTTTATGCCTTTGTTGTCAGTGAGCTTACCACGGTTATGCCACTTCTTACCGAGACTGTAGACAAGACAACCTACGGCCGATTTACCAAGTGGGCAGCCAAGGCAACCCTTGCACGTGTTTACCTCAATGCACAGGTTTATACAGGCACGCCGCAGTGGGCTCTGTGTATCAGCGAGTGCAATGACATCATCGCAAGCACGAAATACCAGCTTGAAACCTACTACCGTGACATATTCAAGACTGCGAATGAGAACTCGAAGGAGATCATCTTTGCTGTACCCTACGATGAAACGAAGGCTACCGGCTGGCAGATACACATGAAAACCCTTGATCCTCTGAGCAGGCTCGTGTTCAAGATGGAAGCCCAGCCATGGGGAGGCAACTGCGCCGTTCCGCAGTGGATTGATACCTATGATCCCGAGGATCAGAGGCTGAAGGATACCTGGATCCAGGGACCGCAGTATAATCCTGACAATGGCAACCTGGTGATAGACTATGTAAAGACAGTTAAGGATATTGATCTTGCTGCCTCAAACCAGGGTTACCGTATCGGGAAGTATGAAATCAAGATAGGGGCTAAGGCGGCTCTCAGCAATGATTACGTTGTATTCCGTTATGCCGATGTGCTGATGATGAAGGCAGAATGTCTTCTCAGGACAGGGCTTGAGGGTGATGCTGCGCTTATAGTATCTGATGTCAGGGCGCGTTCCTTCAGGGCAAACCCGGCGAAGGCGACTGTCACAGGTGCACAGCTCCTTGAAGGAAGCTCATACAACTACGGTTATGTAGTCAACGGTGAGGTTACTGAAGCTGAAGGCGGTGATGACATACAGTACGGAAGGTTCCTTGATGAGCTGGGCTGGGAATTCGCAGCAGAGGGAAGGAGAAGGACAGACCTGATCAGGTTTGGGGTATTCCATACTAAAACCTGGTTCAACCACAGGCCCACAAGCATTGAGAAGGCTCTGTTCCCGATACCGCAGACAGAGATAAACAAGAACCCGAACCTGGAGCAGAACCCGAGTTACTAACA
>CAYYEH010000065.1:0-14549 GCA_964470815.1 uncultured Rikenella sp. | reverse complement strand
GTGTCAGCTTTACCGTGCAGAATGCACTGATCCTGACCAAATACAGCGGTCTTGACCCCGAAGTTCCCGGAGGTATAGATAACAACTTTTACCCGAGGCCACGCACCTACATGCTCGGTATAGGGCTTACCTTCTAATAAATAATGATAAGCAGATATGAACAAGAAGATTATAATATTAGGAATTATACTTTCAGCGCTGATGATTTCATCATGCGTGAAGGACCTGGATGTTACCCCAAAAGACCCGTCAAAAATCCTTGCCGGCAACCTTGGAGATGATCCTGTTTACATGAAAATGGCCCTGGGCAAGCTCTATGCCAGCTTTATCATCTCAGGTCAGGGTGCCAACGGTGGCGATGACATTACAGCTGCTGACGGGAACTTTTTCACTACGATGAGAGCTCTCTGGAACCTTCAGGAGATAACCACTGACGAGGCAATTTGTGCCTGGGGAGATATAGGCATTGCCGATCTCAACACCCAGACCTGGAGCCCGAGCAACCCGTTCCTGACTGCTCTTTACCAGCGTTTGGCGCTCAGCATAACATATGCCAATGACTTTATCAATAATGCAACTCTTTACGGTGGTTCAGATGCTGACAGATACATTGCTGAAGCCCGTTTTCTGAGGGCTCTGGCATACTACTGGGCAATTGACCTGTTCGGCCAGTTCCCCTTTACTACTGAAGTAGACGGTGTTGGCAAGTTCTTCCCGAAAATAGGGACCAGGACAGAGATATTCGAATATATCGAATCAGAGCTCCTCGCAATTGAAAATACTCTCGGTGCTCCAAGGTCTTCATACCCGCAGGCAGACCAGGCTGCAGCATGGATGCTCCTCGCAAGGCTTTACCTCAATGCTGAGGTTTATACCGGAACAGCAAGATGGGATGATGTGGTCACCTACACCGACAAGGTTATTAACGCCGGTTACTCACTTGCTGCCAATTACAGGCAAAACTTCAGTGCTGACAATGACGGCCGCAGCAACCCGGAGATGATCTTTGCATGGGAACAGGACGGTATCCATGTACAGGGATATGTAGGCACGACCTTTATTATTGAATCAAGCAGTGATTCAAGGTATATAAGGGCAGAAGATTTCCATGGCCTAACATCAAACACCAACTGGAACGGCAACCGTGCCAGGGTGCAGTTCCTGAACGTTCTTGTGGATACTATTGCAACCTACGGGAATGTTCCGACACCTGAGGCTGATTCTCTTTTTCTTCAGACCAATGATAACAGGGTATTTCTTAAAAGGAAAAAATCAAAGAACATTCCGAGCCCTTCATCGAGCGGCGACTACGGTATTGGAGTTTACAAATTCACGGCCCGTAATGCGGACGGCTCGAGGCCTGCGAACTACAACACTGCATACGCATGCACAGATTTCCCGGTATTCCGTCTTGCCGATGCTTATATGATGAGGGCTGAAGCTCTCTACAGGCAGGGGGGAACAGCCAATATTAATGCTGCCGTTGCTGACATAAACAGGATCAGGGAGCGTGCATACGGCAATACCAGCGGAAACATTACGGCGGCAGATCTCGATCTCGACTTCCTTATTGATGAGCGCGGCCGTGAATTTTACTATGAGGCTCAGAGACGTACTGACCTTATTCGCTTCGGCAAATTCACCGGTGGTGATTACCTCTGGCAGTGGAAGGGAGGCGCATTTGCAGGCGCCAGTACTCCTGAGTACCTCAACCTTTTCCCGATTCCCGGAGATGAACTGTCTTCAAACCCGAACTACAACGGGGTAAATAACCCGGGTTATTAATCCTTAATGCAAAGAAAAATGAAGAAGAATTTATTAATATACCTGACATTTATTGGATTGACAGCCCTGTTCACTGCATGTGAAAAGGATGGTGAGATTATTACCATGCTGTCAACTCCTGTTGCGCCGGCGCTTACCACAGTACCTGACCTTACCCTCCAGAGGACTAATGGAAATCAGGTTCTTGAGTTCGTCGGTACTCCCGTTGATCCGGGCTTCCAGGCCTCGGCCACCTACTACATTGATGTCTGTGCGACAGGTACTGCCTTTGCAAATCCGGTGACCATATGGTCAGGGCCACAGTGCAAGTCCATGAAAATCTCAGTCAGTGACCTGAACGGTATTCTGATCAGGAAGTTTCCGGCTGATGCCTCAACTGCGCTTGACCTGAGACTCAGGTCAGTGCTGGTGGTGGATGCCGGCACCGGTGCACCCGGTACCGGAACGAATCCGTTTACCTATATATCGGAATCAAAGAGTGCTACTGTCAGGCTCTACGGCCTGCCACGACTGAATCTCATCAACTCCGGCATGGACCAGAAGATAGAATCAGCTCTTGGCGACGGCAAGTATACAGGCCTTGTTAAATTCGATGTGACCAAACCCTTCACCCTCACCAATCCTGACGCCGGAACAAATTATGGCGGGACAGGCAATGTGCTGGCAGTCAACGGTGCAGCTATTGTTCCTCCGGCTAACGGCTGGCACAGGCTGAACGTAAACGTTAACGCCCTGACTTATGATATCTCATCATACATGATCGGTCTTGTCGGATCGGCAACTCCCAATGGTTGGGATTCACCCGATCAGAAGATGGATTACAATCCGGCAACAGGTTCGTGGAGTATCACTGTAAACCTGGTTGTGGGAGAGATCAAATTCAGGCTGAACGACGGATGGGCATGGAACCTCGGGTTCAACAAAAACAACTCAGGCAACCTGAATGACCTTTTCCATGACGGCAACAACATACCCATTGACGCTGCCGGGAACTATACGATCACCCTGACCATCACCCAGCCCAATGGACCTAACGAAGCCGGTTCATGTACTATCAAGAAGAATAACTGATTCAGGGACATTAAAAAAATAAGATTTATGAAAATGAAATCAATTTTGAAGATAATGATGCTCCCTGTGGCAGCGGCGCTTCTCTTCACCGCTTGTACAAAGGAGACATCCGAAGTAAGGCTTGATCCCGCTGTCGGGACCACCAAGGTGTTCAACATCACATCCAATTCGGCCACGGTAACCGGTTTTATTGTAGCTGAAGGTGATGGCTTTACCACAAGAGGTGTTTGCTGGGCCAAACAGCCCGGCCCTGATATCAATGATTCAAAGGATTCGTACGCAGGCCCTCTGACCAATGCAGCCTATAATGTAACTCTTAAGGATCTCGATTTTGCGACCACCTACTATGTCCGTGCTTATGGAACAGGCCCTGCAGGAACTGTTTACGGCAGTGAACACTCCTTCACCACCCTGCCCGTCCTGGCCACTGTAACCACCGTTGCAGCAACGGAGGTTGAAGGGACCACCGCTACGACCGGTGGCAATGTCACAGCTGACGGAGGTTCGGCCATTACTGCCCGCGGGGTGGTCTATGGCACGTCTCCTAATCCGACAATCTCAGGAAGCAAGACCACTGACGGTGCTAGTACCGGTCAATTTGTCAGTCACCTGACCGGTCTCAGAGGACTCACCAAGTACTATGTCCGTGCCTATGCAACCAACAGTGCAGGCACTGCATATGGCAACGAGATCTCTTTCACCACCCTTGTGAGCGTACGCGAATGGTATGTTCCGGGTAATTATGTTGCAGCAAGCTATCCGGGTTCAGGCCTGGCCGACTGGTCTCCTGACAAGTCACCAATGGTCAAGAGCAACGAGGCCAATCCGAATAATGTGGAAGGCTATGTTTATATGGCAGGGGCCTCAAATATGTTTAAGATTTCTGCTCAGCCCAGCTGGGACGGAACCAACTACGGTGCCGGATCCACACCCGGAACACTTGACCCGTCTGGCGGTGACATTTCCCTGTCCGGACCGGGCTATTACAAGATCAACATAAATGCCGGCGTTGACCCGATGACCTATACAGCAGTGGCGATGAACTGGGGCATAATCGGCGGCCTGACCGGATGGAGCTCACAGATACCGCTCACCTATGACCCGGCAGTACGTGTCTGGAAAGGCGGAATCCACCTTCCTGCAGGTCCCTGGAAGTTCAGGGCGAACGACAATTGGGACTTCAACTACGGCGCACCTGCCGGAAGCCTCAATCTCGTTGCCGGCGGCGACAACATCGAAACCACCGTGGAGGATGACTATGCCATAACCCTTGATCTCAGCACTCCCCTGGAATACAAGTACCGTGCAGACAGGTGGGGTGTCATCGGTGACGCAACACCGGGCGGATGGAGTGATGATACCAACATGACCTGGGATGCAGTCAACGGCCGCTTCACCGTGACTCTGAACCTTACAGCCAACTCGTTTAAGTTCAGGGCCAATGACGACTGGGGATACAACCTTGGCGGAAGCCTCACTGCGCTCACAGAAGGCGGTGACAATATCCAGGTACCGATAGCAGGTAACTATACAATCACTCTCAACCCGTGGACCAGAGTGGCAACAGTGACCAAAAACTAAGCGGAATAGACCCCATGTTGCGGTAAAAAACCGCAGCGTTCTTTAAAATCAAAAACCTCTTCTGTGACAGGAAGAGGTTTTTGATTATTTTTCGGATCAACAGCACATTATACTGTAAACATGAAAGCAAAACTGCTGATATTGACATTGTCACTGGCATCGTGGAGTCTCGCTGCCGAGGCGCAGGTTATCACTGCCGATCCCGTTTTCCCGGTTTCCTCCGGTCAGGTGGTCATCACATTCTATGCTGATCGAGGGAACCTGGCACTAAAGGATTATGCAGGAGATGATGTTTACGCACATACAGGAGTAATTACAAGCGCCAGCACCGGCCCTTCGGACTGGAAATATGTCATTGCAGCATGGGCGACTAACCTCCCGACGGCTAAGCTGATGAAGGTATCGGCAAATGTCTATACACTTACAATATCACCTTCAATACGTGAGTTTTACGGTGTTCCTGCAGGAGAGCAAATTAAGCAGCTCGCCTTTGTATTCAGGAATTCTGACGGCTCAAAGGTGGGACGTGATGTTATCGGGAACGGTGACATATTCTACAACGTCAGCGAAGAGGCTGCTTTTGATTTGCTGCTTTCACAGCCTTCTCTATACACCTCCCTCGCAAACGCAGGTCAGGAGATCCCGGTTGAGGCATCAGCCTCGGTGGCCGATTCAATAATCCTGTACCAGAACGGGACACAGCTGAAGAAGGTGACGGAGACGACTCTTTCCCATACCATTACTGCCTCAGGATCCGGCAGCTTCAAACTCCTGGTCAGGGCATGGCACAACAACATAATGAAAGCTGATTCAGCTTTCTACTTTATTCGTTCCGCTACGGTCACCCGGTCGGTTCCTGCAGGACTCAAACCAGGGGTGAATATTACGGGTGACAATTCGGCAGCATTCCTGCTTTATGCTCCCTATAAGAGCAGTGTCTTCGTTATGGGCGACTTCAACAACTGGATCCACAGCAGTGAGGGATTCATGAAGAGGAGCCCTGACGGCAACTGGTACTGGCTCGAGATAACCGGGCTGGACCCGGAAGAGGAGTATGCCTTCCAGTACCTGATAGACGAATCCCTGAGGGTTCCTGACCCATATTCGACCAAGGTGCTAGACCCGTGGAATGACAAGTGGATTGATGAGTCCACCTACCCGGATCTGAAGCCTTACCCGGAAGGTTTTGCCGAGAACCTGGTATCGGTATTGCAAACCCGGCCTCCTGCCTATACCTGGAAAAACAGCAGTTTTACACCCCCGTCAAGAGATACTCTGGTTATCTATGAGATGCTTGTGCGCGATTTTGTTGAAACCCATCACTTCAGGACCATACGTGACACGCTGGACTACCTGAAGCGTCTTGGCGTGAACGCGATCGAACTGATGCCTGTCAATGAGTTCGAGGGCAACAGCAGTTGGGGATACAATCCCTCGATGTACTTTGCAGTTGACAAGTATTATGGTACTTCCAATGATCTGAAAGAGCTTATCGATTCATGTCACAGCCGTGGCATTGCCGTCTTACTTGATATGGTACTCAACCACGCATTCGGAACCAATCCGTTGGTCAGGATGTACTGGAACAGTATCACTAACCAGCCTGCCTCGAACAATCCGTGGTTCAATGTCACCTCTCCCAACCCGGTATACAGCTGGGGTTATGATTTTAATCACCTGAGTCCTCAGACACAGGCATTTGCTGACAGTGTGTGCCAATACTGGATACAGGAATTCCGGGTTGACGGCTTCCGGTTTGACTTTACAAAGGGACTGACCAATACTCCGGGTGACGGCTGGGCTTATGATCCATCAAGGATTGCCATTCTTAAAAGGATAGGGAATAAGATATGGTCATACAAGCCTGGTTCAATACTAATCCTGGAACATTTTACCGATAACAATGAGGAGAAGGAACTGGCATCACATGGCTTCCTGCTGTGGGGCACTGCCAAGTTCAGATACCAGGCTGCCTCCACGAGTCATAGTGACTGGAACATGTCCATTGCTGAGGCTTCATGGATAAACCGTGGCTGGACAGTACCTGGTATTGTTGATTACATGGAGAGTCATGACGAGGAGAGGATCATGTCGCTCAACCTCACCCGGGGTGAGGCTGTTGGCGGTTACAATATCAGGGATCTCACCATAGCCCTAAAACGTATAAAGCTAACGGCAACCTTCTTCATGACAATTCCCGGGCCGAAAATGCTCTGGCAATTCCAGGAGTTGGGATATGATTATGCAAAGGACTATAATAATGATCCGCTGGGGCCAAAGCCCATCAGGTGGGATTATTACAATGTGGCGACCAGAAAAAACCTTTATGACAATTTTGCTGCCCTGGCAAAACTGAAGAAGAGTGAACCTGCTTTTTCGTCCGGCAATTTCAGCATTTTTGAGTCGGGGGAAACAAAAAGACTGAATATTCAGCATAATGAAATGGATGTTGTGGTGCTCGGGAATTTTGACATCTTCCCCAGGGATATAGCTCCGAATTTCACACGAACAGGTACCTGGTATGAATTCTTTCGTGGAACCGCCATCGAAATCAGCGCAGCCAACCAAAACACTCCAATATCACTCCTTCAGGGTGAATACCGGCTCTACACATCGAAGCAGGTTGCCAGGCCTTCCTTCCTGACAGGCATTGAGGACCGGTTCATGGATGATGCCGGAGAAGAGCTCTTTGACGTTTATCCGAATCCTTTCCGCGAAAGGACAGTGATTGAATTTGGCGGCGATTACCGGTATCAGCCTCATAGGGTGGAGTTGATTTCCGCAACGGGCGCTGTCCTAAGGATGATCAATGTCCCTGCCGGCATCGGCGAGGTTGAACTTGACGGCTCAGACCTGGCCGCAGGGGTGTATTACCTGAAAGTCACCTCAGGCAGGGTTTCATCAGCAAGGAGGGTGGTCAGGTACTAGATAAGGTCCGAAGGTCATTACAAGACGTCAGACCTTCAGACGTCAGACCTTCAGACCAGAAAACCCGGACTTCTGATCCGGGTTTTTTGATTCCAACAGGCCTGTGCAGTTATTTTACCAGCACCATGTAACCCCATGGGTCCATCTGCATATGGCTACCCTGGGTTATTTCAACTCCGGCTTCTGTGAAAAGGTCCTTATAGGTTCCGCTGGTTGTTCCATCCTTCAGGGCGACCGTCAACGGTTTGCTGCTCATATTGAGAATGGTCAGTACTTCGTTCTCTCCCTTCACCCTTTTGTAAGCCACCACACTCTTCTGCGTCGTCTTCAGAACGTCATAGGAACCTCCCTCAATGCCGTGGCGCAGTGCAGGATGTGATGTGCGCAGATGAACCAGTTTAGTGTAGAAGGGAGTCAGTTCGGTCTCCTTCCATTCAATCGGGTCACGCTTGAAGAATTCAAGTCTCTTGTCGAGGTCAGCCTCCTGGCCGTTGTAGAGAAGCGGCACGCCGGGTACAGTAAAGAGATAGCATGCGAATGATTTCTGTGCATCACCCATCTTTTCATCGATGGTTCCGTTCCACGAGTTCTCGTCGTGGTTGGTCATAAAGCGCAGGCGGTAAGATTCGGGGGCATACCTCCTGAGTTCATACTGCATCATGCTGTCAAGTGCAGCAGGTGTACGGGCTCCGCTGGCTACTGCATTCATCAGGTGATGATGAGCCCATGCATAGTTCATGTTAAAGGCACGCTCAAGGAGGTATGAGTGCTGCTCATCCTCGGCAAGCATGAGTACAGGCCTGACGGAATTAAGAAGGGTAGTTGCCCTGAACCAGAACTCCTCGGGTACGAGACCGGGGAAGTCACAGCGGTAACCGTCAACACCAACTTCTTCAACCCAGTACTTCATGGCCCCCAGCATATAATCCCACAACGGTTCGGCTGTATAGTCAAACTGTATGACATCAGTCCAGTCAAAGGGTGACACGAAATTACCAAGTGAATCCTTTTCGTACCATCCGGGGAATTCGGTAGCCAGCGGATTGTCCCATGCGGAGTGATTACCCACCCAGTCAAGTATCACACGAAACCCCATTTCATGTGCCCTGGTAACCAGCGCTTTGAAGTCCTCCAGGGTGCCGAACTCGGGGTTGATACCCTTGTAATCCCTGATAGAGTAGTAGCTTCCCAGTTCGCCCTTCCGGTTGAGCTCACCGATAGGGTAGATTGGCATAAACCACAGTACATTGACTCCCAGTTCCTTCAACCGGGGCAGTGCGCTGTCAACTCCTGCAAAGGTACCCTCCTGTGAAAACTGCCTTACGTTGATTTCATAGAGGACCATATTGCGGGTCCAGTCGGGGTGAACGACGGAGGTCTTCAGCGGCTCAATGACAGCTGTTGATTTGGGGCGGCAGGCAACTGCCAGCAGGGCTGCGCCGGCGAACAGAATTACGATCTTGATAATGTGTTCTTTCATCATGTTCAGGTTATTTTAGTTCTATTATCATTGCCGTTTTCGGAGTTATGGTGAATGAGCCAAGGTCTTCGATCTTCCGGCCTGAGATTATATCAATACCACCGGTGAAACCATCAAGTGACTCGGAATACTTTTCACCGGTGATAGTCCTGCTCTCTTTTTGGTTGTTATTGAGGACCACCATAACGCTCTCCTCACGGTTGTACCGGAAATAGACATAAACACCGTCGGCAGGTATGTAATGTTTCAGCTTTCCTGTATGGATTACATCCTTCGTTTTTCTCCAGTTCAGGATGTTCCTGGTATACTCAAGCGCCTCTTTTTCCGGGTCAGTAAGTCCGGTTCCGGTGAAAGCATTCTTCGCATCTCCCGGCCATCCTCCGGGGAAGTCATCCCTCAACCGTCCGTCGCCCTTGTTCTTGTCTCCTTCCATTATTATCTCAGTGCCATAATAGAGCTGCGGTATACCCCTTGTTGTCATGATGAAGGCCAGCCCCATCTTATATATATCCAGGCTGCTCCCGGTCTGGGTAAAGAACCTGGTCATGTCATGGTTGTCAAGGAAGATGACATTCCTGTAAGGCTCAGGGTACAGGAAGTCCTGTGAAAGGACGTTATACAGCTTATCCATCCCGCCGGTCGGGTTGCCGTTGTCAGGGAATGCCCTGTGTGTTGCAAAGCATACGGGGAAATCAGTTACTGACGGAAGGTTTGAACGATAACCGTCGCTGTTTTTCTTGTTCAGCGACCAGTATGAGATCTGTGACGGGTCATCATACCACACCTCGCCGACGATGAAGAAGCCGGGGAACTCCTCCTCCACCCGTTTTGCCCATCTTGCCATCATGCCAGGCTGGGGATAGGGATAGGTATCCATCCTTATTCCGTCCAGGTCACTGAAGGCGATCCACCAGAGGCTTGTCTGTATAAGGTATGTCTCAACCAGGGGGTTACTCTGGTTGAGGTCAGGCATGGTGATGTCAAACCATCCCTTTTCCATCAGCATTTTGTCCTTTTCGGAAGCATACGGATCCATGTAGGTTGATGCGCGGTAGTTGGTTCGAGTAAACTCATCAAACCGGTGTATCCAGTCTTTGGATGGAAGGTCCTTCATCCACCAGTGATATGATCCGATATGGTTGAAAATCATGTCCATGACCACCTTCATTCCTCTTTTGTGTGCCTCGGCGATCAGGTTTTTAAATTCTTCATTTGAGCCATAGCGCGGATCGGATTTAAAGAAATCGGTTGTTGAGTAACCGTGATACGAGTAGGCTTTCTGATTGTTTTCAAGGAACGGGTTGAGCCAGATGCCGGTGACTCCCAGGTCATGGAGATAATCAAGGTGATCTGAAATACCTTTCAGGTCACCGCCGTGCCTGCCGCCCGGATTGGCTCTGTCGAGCTGTTCGGTCATGCCTTCGACGTTGTCATTGGAGGTGTCTCCGTTTGCGAAACGGTCAGGCATAAGCAGATAGATAACATCGGAGGAGTTGAATCCCCTTGCGGGGCCGGCCGGCCTTGACAGCAACGGATAGTTGTGGGTGATTTTCTGTTTCCCGCGGGTGAATGTGAGGGAAGCCGTACCCGGTATCGCCTTATCGGAGATATTGAGGTAAACAAACAGGTAGTTCGGGTTATCAGTCCGAACCATAGTCTTCACTTCAATACCCGGGTAGTCAGTGGTTACCGTATATGAGCCGATCTCCTTTCCGTAGACCATCAGCTGAAGCGACTCTTCCTTCATGCCAGTGAACCATGAGGGAGGGTCAACGTGTTCTATCACGTGTGCTTTGGCCGGCAGAAGTGCCGCAAACAAAATCAGGGTAATCAAATAATGGTTTATATTCATTGTTTTTTGAATTTCTTTTCTTCCCCCGGCTGAATAGTCACCTGTTCACCGAAGACGGCGAGAGGAATCTCTGCCCCGGAGAGGTTGACTGCGGTGACAGTACCGCCGTTTACCTCCACCCTGAGGGGGTTGTTTCTGTAGCGTATTATGAAAGAGTATGACTCCCAGGCGGCGGGGATTACGGGGTTGAAAAACACCCTTTCATTGCGTATCCTCATGCCGCCGAAGCCCTCCACAATTGCAAGCCAGGTGCCTGCCATGCTGGTTATATGCAGTCCGTCCTTTACTTCGCGGTTATAATCGTCAAGGTCAAGCCTTGCAGTCCTCAGGTACAGGGTATAGGCTCTTTCGGTATCATGAAGGCGGGCTGCAAGCACCGAGTGAATGCTTGCCGAAAGTGATGATTCATGGACACAACGTGGTTCATAGAAGTCGAAGTTGCGTCTGATGGTGTCTTCGTCAAAATCATCCTCAAAAAAGTATATGCCCTGAAGCACATCTGCCTGCTTGATGAACACTGACCGGAGAATCCGGTCCCATGACCAGTGCTGGTTCAGCGGTCTTTCGGCCGGGTCAAGGTGGCTGACAGTCTGCTGAACCTTATCCATGAAGCCATCCTGTTGCAGGAAGATGCCAAGATCATTATGGACAGGCAGATGGATGTTTTCGATTATCTCCTTCCATTGTTTGAGCTCGGCCTGGGTGTCAAGACGTGTGCGGGTAACAACTGAATTGTACTTCACGTTGCTGGAAGATTTTAGCCACTCAAGCATGTCAGAGGTATATTTCAGGGTCCAGCGCGCCAGGGTGTTTGTATACCAGTTGTTATTTACGTTGTTTTCGTATTCATTAGGGCCGGTGACACCGAGGATGACGTATTTCTTCCTTTCATCCGACCAGTTGCATCGTTGGGCCCAGAACCGGGAGAGTGCGACCAGGACCTCAAGTCCGTACTCTGCCAGGTAGTCGTTATCTCCGGTATGTCTGATATAATTATAAATGGCGTAAGCTATGGCTCCGTTGCGATGTATTTCCTCGAATGTGATCTCCCACTCGTTGTGGCATTCCTCGCCGTTCATCGTTACCATTGGATAGAGTGCGGCCCCGCCGATGAACCCCAGCTTACGGGCATTTTCAATGGCTTTTTCCAGGTGTTTATACCTGTAGAGCAGCAGGTTGCGGGCCACGTGTGTGTCAGCGGTACTCAGGTAGAAGGGGAAGGCAAATGCCTCGGTGTCCCAGTAGGTGCTGCCGCCATATTTCTCGCCGGTGAATCCCTTGGGGCCGATGTTCAGCCTGGGGTCCTCCCCTGTGTATGTCTGGTAAAGCTGGAAGATATTGAACCGAATTCCCTGCTGTGCTGCGATATCTCCCCTGACAACTATGTCGCCATGCTCCCATCTCTTCTCCCAGGCGTTGCGGTGAGCCTCAAGCAGCGCGTCAAATCCCTTTTCCGCGGCCCTGGCTGCTGCAGCCATGGTTTTGCCTGCAAGACCTTCCGCAGGATGGTTGAACGATGAGAGTACTGCCGCGTAGCCGTTAACGGTAAAAGTGTCTCCGTCTGAATATCCGGATGAGAATTTACAATGTGCTGTCCTGTCCGTAGTGGCAATGGTTGTTTTTACCATGGCCTGCTTGCCGTTGAGAGCAAAGGTGTTTTCGAGGGCAGTGGCCACAACGAATGCCGTCTTGCGAGTCTGTGCCACAACAACTGCCCTTGTCCCGTCATGGGTTGCCGATTCATTTTCCCAGAATTTTTCGTCATAGTTGGCGTCCTCATTGTAAACATCGGCATTGAGCCAGGGTACTAACTCCACTTTTCCGTTACCGCCGGTGATGCGTAGGGAGTAGCTTACTGCTGCCAGTTCCGGTTCAGCCATTGAGAGGAATCTTTTTGCGGTTACCGCAGCCACTCTTCCTGTGGGCATCACTGCAGTAAAGGTCCTTGTCAGCAAACCCTGCTTCATGTCAAGCTCCCGCCTGAAGTTCTTAAGGCTGCATGTGGCCAGGTCAAGCTCATCTCCGTCAATCCTGACTATTATATTTGTCCAGGAGGGTGCATTCGGCACCTTGGCGAAGTATTCTGGGTAGCCTATTTTCCACCACCCCACAACTGTCTTGTCAGGATAATAGACACCTGCCACATAGTTGCCCCGCAGGGTATCGCCCGAGTATGACTCTTCAAAATTGGCTCTTTGTCCCATCATACCGTTGCCAAGGGAAAATATGCTTTCCGAGTCACGGCCCCTGTCAGGCTCAAATCGGGTTTCGATGATTTTCCATTCATCAAGGTGAAATCGTGAATCACTCATCTCTCGCTACAGGTTTCTCAGTTGTTTTACTGTAATTTTTCTCAGGTCGGGAATAACCATGTCTGCCCTGCCGAGCAGTTCCGGCCTTCCCACCCCCACACATTTCATTCCTCCGGAGAGAGCGGCCTCTATTCCCGCCTGTGCATCCTCAAAGACCACGCAAGAGGAGGGAGGAAGACCCATCTCCTCAGCCCCCCTGAGGAAAACCTCAGGGTCAGGCTTGGCCTTTGATATTTTGTTGCCGTCAACTATCACATCGAACATTTCACGGAGGCCAATGCCGTCAAGGATTGTACCGGCGTTTTTGCTGGCTGAACCTATGGCGGTAAGGATTCCCTCTTTCTTCAGTGATTTAAGGAGTTTCATGCTGCCCGGGAGTATTTCGTCGGGCGTCATTCCTGAGATGAACTCCACATACCATCCGTTTTTTCGTGCGGCAAGGAGTTCCTTTTCTTTTTCGCTGACGGTTATGCCACCTTTGCCGAGCAGGATCTCAAGTGATGCCATCCGGCTGACCCCTTTGAGGGCTTCGTTGTCTTCAAGGGTAAAAACGAAGCCGAGCTCCTTCGCCAGGCGGCGCCATGCCATGAAGTGGTATTTGGCCGTATCCACAATGACCCCGTCGAGGTCGAAGATGCATCCTCTAAGATCCATTGTCACCTCCTGTCATCAACGTCCTTTACGAAATTCACGGAGAATGCTGCAATAATCATTGAAACACCTCCGGCAACCAGCGCCAGCATTGTATTTCCCGAGAAGAGGTGCTTGACCATGCTGCCGAGAATGCTTGCGGCCAGGATCTGCGGTATGACAATGAAGAAGTTGAAAATACCCATGTAAATTCCCATTTTATTGTGGGGCAGTGACCCTGTGAGGATGGCGTATGGCATTGAGAGTATGCTTGCCCACGCCAGGCCGATGCCAAGCATCGGAAGGATAAGCATGCCGGGCGTATTGATAAGACTTATGGACATAAGGCTCACTCCGCCAACGAGGAGGCTGATGGCATGGGTGATCTTGCGGGAAGTGGCTTTTGCAAGCACGGGGAGAAGGAAGGCTACCAGTGCGGCAAAACCGTTATATATGCCGAAGAGCACTCCCACCCAGTTGGCCCCTTCATTGTACGCAAGTGAAGTGGTGTCGCTGGTTTGGTAAATCTTAGAGGTGACTGCCGAGGTTGTATAAATCCAGAGTGAGAAGAGGGCAAACCATGTGAAGAACTGCACCACGGCCAGCTGTCCCATGGTCAGTGGCATGTGCTTAAGGTCGGTTAGGATGCTGTTGAGGCCGTTACCTCCCTTTCCTCCGGACTTAAGCAGGCCGGCAATGATCTGAAGGAGCCCGAACAGGGCGATGCCACCGGTGACAACATACAATTCCTCCTCAAGTTTTACCCTCGAGAGGATAAAGGTGAGGAGAAGACCGGCCGTCAGCCATACTAAACCGGGACGGTAAAAATTGATGTCACCATGCGGTTTTGAGGCTGCGCTATACTCCCGGACAGCATCGCTTACTCCGGTGGCTGTTGTTTCACTGCCGG
>CAYYEH010000064.1:0-15047 GCA_964470815.1 uncultured Rikenella sp. | reverse complement strand
TAACGCATTCGCCAAGGTTCCCGAAGAAGTTGAAGAGCTGTATTTTGGGACATGGAGCAGTTGTAGCCAGCAGTTTTACAGGAGAGGCCTGAAGAATTCCGGAAGAGTTGGCGGCTACAATGTATATCGAGTGCAGCGTGTTCGAGGCAAGACCTGAAAAGATATGCTGTAATACAGTATTGATCGTAGCTACAGGTATAACGGCCGTTGCCACCAGTGATCCTGAGGGTCCTGCGATTGCGGAGTTCCTTACCCCGGTAGAGGTCAGTATGCCACCATAGTTGTAGTTAAAGACGATTATGTAAACCGTACCGGTCATGTTTATCCCATAGTTGACGGGAATCGACACCGGTCCCGGTGTCCCGACTGATGGAGTTGTTGCCACCCAGGAAGGTGCCTGGGCAAGAATACTGCCGGATAAACAGGTAAGAAGAACCATGGAAACCATCAGTTCCCGAACCCTGCTCCGGATATTTTTAGACTCCGTTGTAACCTTAAATTTTGTCATGACTGGTTAGTTTTATTCACTCCTGCATCAAATCATCCATAGGCATGACCCTAAAATCCTGCATATGGTTGCATTCCGCCCCGATCTGAATAATAAACTCATTTATATCTGAACTTATTTTATGACAACCTGTTAATCTAAATCTTAATTGCCGGCCTTCATGCTTCGCCATTGAAGCAGAATTCTTTTAACCTGGTTTTTCAGTGACTGCATTACAAGCTCTTTCAGCCAGTTAACCGGTGATTCAGTCCATCTCTGCGGATGTGTGTTTATCACCAGTTTGCCGGGCATCCTGCCTTCAGCAAGCAGTGTAATGATTTCTTTAGTTAGTTTGATACTGAAATGGTTCCGAAGATCTTCCCCTTCGGTGGTTATGCTGAGAAGACTCCCCCTTACAGGCCTGACTCTCCATCCTTCAAATCCTGAAGTACCGGTAAATGCCACTGCAGACACTGCCCTGTCCCTGACACTGTACCTCTCTCCGTCCCATCTGCGGCCGGTGTCAGTGAGATACAGAGTGTCTGAATAATCAATATCAAAATAGGGCTCGCAAACTATGCCACACTCATGGTAATCAAAATACTTCCAGATAATGCGGTTATCAATCCCTGACAAGGGAGTTCCGTGCATTGATATCACCCTGACCGGGTAAAACTGACGGAAATACTCCAGGTTTGACCTGAATGATTCCCAGGCCCGCAATGATAGTTCTTCTGTGGAAGGCTTATAAGTTTCCTGGACAGGATTTCCTTTTCCTGCCGCAAGTATCCCGGTTCCTTCGGCCTGCCTTCCGTTGCTCATTGCCGTCGCTCCTGGCTTCCTGGCCTGTTTTATGGCTCCTCCTGCCGGTTTTCCGGTCATAAGATGAATATCCTCATAATGGTATGCTATTTCATGCCCGAGCCCTGCGATCCTGATTATTGTACCCGGGTCATTTGAGGAGCCGGCAATCCTGAAGTGATAGCTGCCCCTGATCTCCAGTTCAGCTTCAATCTCAGCCAGGCGAAGGGCATTGCGGGGATTCCTGTCAACATCATGGCGCATGACGACTTTTTTTTCCGTGGGATTCAGACAAAATTCCCCGAAGGTCATGAACTCATAACCGGCCTCCTTGAGTGCAACCAGGAGCCGGCGGTACATCATCGGCGTGAAATCACTGTTTTTCAATATCCTCATCTGAACCTGCTGAAATCAATATCCCGGAAATCACTGACCGTTCTCCTCTCGCTGAAACTCTCCGTCAGCCAGACCATAAAAGCTGTCACATCAATCTTTTCGTTCAGCATCACGTTTCTTCTCCTCTGCCACTCACCCCGCAGATCCGGCTCACTGAGCAGGGCTTCAATTTTTTCCCGGAGGCGATTAAATTCCTCAGGCTTGTACGCATAAGTAAGGCCGTATGTTTCCTCCTGCTCGCGCAGATAGGAGATAGATCCTGCCAGGGTGTTGCACCTTAGGGCCGGAATCCCCAGTACGGCAGCCTCCGATGTCATTGTCTGACTGTCACCGATAAACATGGTGGCATAACTCAGAAGCGAGTGCGCCCTGTCAGGTGCAACTGTCAGCCGGTACCGGGCGAGCTCCGGTTCGGTCTCTGCTTCGGTGGTTATGAATACCCTGCCATGGGGCTCAAGCATCTTTACCAGCTCCAGTTTCCGGCCTGGTGAGAGTCCCCTTACTCCTGTGTCATGATGAGCCCTGAATGCATTGAACCTCATGATGAAGAACCGTTCGTCCCGGCTGACACCGGCCTCATCCAGCACACCCGGGTCAGGGGTGAACCTGGCAGGGTGAAGGTAAGCCAGTTCGTGATACCCGGGATAAAAAAGGGCCTTCCTGGAGGCCCGTGCATGTTCGAGAGATGATGGCGAGACTATCAGGTCTGCAAACGGATGACCGAATTTTGTCATCAGCGGCTGTACAATGTCGTCATCATCATCAAAGATGACCGACTTCATTCCGCATAATCGCGATGCATGGGCAAGAGAGATCGAAGATCCCAGCCCGATGTCAATGCCCAGCCTGCGTGCTTTCCCCGAGAGCCTGATGCTGAAAAACACCTGCCTGAACCCCTTGGATGCAAGGTTGTCACCCTTTGCCCCTGTACGGGAATACGGAATCCCGTACAGGTCAAGAAGCCTCGTAGCGGACGGGAGATTCTTTACGGTCACATAAAGTGAATGACCCCGGGCCTCCATCTCGCGGTAAAAATTCCTGTACAGATGAACATGTGCAGGATGACCTATGTCAATCAGGATTCTCATTCTATTATTTGATTTTTTGATTTAATGGTCGGACGGAACTTGCGTTAAGCAAAACAATCATTCCTCTTTGTGATGTTCTGCCCATGCAGGTTTTATTTTGATTTCCCTGTCAGTTTAAGCATTGATACACCCGCCTGGCCGGCCAGCATCAGGAGTGGTTTGTGCACGGCCTGGAATCTGCCTGACCGGATAAGTTCCCCGCCATACTGCTGCTTGAAATACCTGACCCCGTACTCACGGTCAGGACTGCCGGCTCCCATCCAGTCAAGGAGGGTGACCCCGTTTGCCATTCCCCATCGCATTACCTCCCAGTAAAAAAGGTCAACCGGCCTCAGCCTCAGGAATGACTGTGACTGGTCAATTCCCGGGTAAAAGATCCAGAGCGTGTTCTTTGAAACAAAAGCAGCCAGGATAATGCCTGGCTTTGAGTCTTTTTCCAGGATAAACCATTTAAGCTCGCCGGGAAGGTGATCAGAGAGCGCCCTGAAGAAACTTATATCAGGATAGGGCAACCCTGTCCTGCCGTAGGTAGACCCCAGAAGCTTGTGGAACGGACCGATGACAGAATCATCAGCGGTGACCCTGAAGGTGAACCCCTGTTTCCTGGCCTTGTTGATCCCTGCCTTCCTGTTCTGCTTTATCCCTTTCCAGAACTCAGCCTCCGCCAATGACAGGTCAACCCTGATGTTCAGATGCTCCCTGAAGGCAAAGCCTGCTTTGCGGTATGTTTTCTTCAGCTCATCCCCGGGCAGGGTGAAATTCCGTACCTGGCTGTAGATTGCACGTCCCCTGATCACCTTCATGTACTCCTTCAGCAGTATCTCCACTGTCAGTAAATCATCAGCAACAGGACCTCCGAAAATGACAGCCCTTGAAGTGAGACGGCTTTTCAGGAACCCTGGTTCTTTCTGAATCACGGCCAGCAGCACCCCCTTCATCCTGTCATCTTCATCCAGGGCAAGCAGCAGCACAGGCTCCCAGTTACTGGTACGGAGGTATGCCTCATACATCCCGGGCAGATGAAAAACATTCGCCCCGGGATGGTTCAGCACCCATGCTTCCCATTCTCTCTTCTGAACTGCAGAGGGGTCAGTTGTAACCCTGGTACCCGTTTCTTTCATTTGCTTTTTAATCCTCCTTTGAAGTCAAACGGGAATAATGATCCTTAATTACAGCGGCGATGCTCCCGGAATCGAGACCAAGCTGCAAGATCCTTTCCCTTCCGCCGGTAAACAGTGACTCTCTTCTGTACCGTGCTGCGGCTTCTGTCGCCTCTGCCATCTCCCGTGAATCAAACCCGGAGAGGAAATGACCGGGCGTGGTTCCGAAGAGCCAGGGTATGTCACCCACAGGTGTTGCAACCACCGGGCAACAGCACGCCATCGCCTCCTTGACCACATTCGGGGAGCCCTCATGAAATGAAGCAACCAGAAGCAGGTCGGCTGCATTGAACAACAGACTCATCTCCTCACGGCCTGCAGTGTCAGTCTCCAGGAGCCTGAAACCCTTCTCAACAAGTCTCCCGACAGAGGCAGAGGCAAGCGTAAAATTCTTTTCGGGATTGTTTCGCCCTGCAGGGAAAAGGACCAGGTATTCATCCGGGTCAAGATTCAGACGTTTGCGCGCCTCCAGCCTGTCAACCGGTTTGAAAACATCCGGGTCAACACCATTGGGTATGACCGCTGAAGGTGTGTGTCTAAGCAGCCTGTCGTCCATTCCGGCCGACTTGACGATGGAAAGTGAATAACACCATCGTGCAAGGAGAATGTTAAGCATGCTCATCATCCTGCTCCATAACTTCAGCCCGCCGCCGGGGGTATGTGATCCCAGGATATCACTGCCCATGAAGGATACGATAAGCGGCTTCCGTGATGCAGCCAGCAGGCCGGCGATTGCAGACATCCCGTAGTGTGCATGTACCAGGTCGGCACCACCTCCCTTCAGCTGCTCCCTGATGAGTCTGACAGCCCGGATCCAGGTAACCGGCCCGCCGCCGGAGAGAGGGAAGTACTCAACTTCCACTCCGGCCTCCTCCAGTGACCTGCCCTGGGTCACCACCACACGGTTTGACCCGGCGACGTCCTTTCCCCTGTAGAGAAACAGTACTTTCATTCCTTTATAAAAAGGGCAAGGCTTTCGGCATATTCCTCTTCCAGTGATGACTTTACATCATTCCGTATCCACCCGCCCTGTGACCTGGTAAAGTGAAAGAGGGAGTTCTCAAGCGTGTAGGTGCCAAAACATACATATTGTGCCTCAAAAAGATAATACTGCCTGCCGTCAAACCCGATGTCAAACGAGGCATGCGGAGCCCTGAAGGTGGTGAAACATTTTTCTGCAAAGTCAAGCAACCCGTCAGGCAGTTCCTTCCGGTACTCCAGTAATCCCTGCCCGCTTGCCCTGAAGTCACCTTCCCTGACCTTCCTGAACAGAACATAATATTTTGATCCGAAAACGAGTACCTTATAGTCATTCTTCAATCCCGGGATAAACTCCTGTACCATGATTTTCCTTCTGTACCATGACTCCCTTACATAGTTTTTATGCTTCAGTTGCCTCAGTATATCCCGGATCTTCAGGGTAATATCAGGAGTGTGCATGACCCTTCGGGCAATTCTTACAGCTTCATGCCTGTTGCCGGCAAGGGATACCCCCCTGCTCATTGAACCTTCAGGGCGCTTTATCAGCACAGGGTAAGGCAAACCGTCAGCTCCTGCCATGAACTCTTCCAGGGAGCCGTACCACCATGACCTTATCTGCCTGAATGAAGGACTACCTGCATGATGACGCATCATCTCGAAAAAGACCTTGTTCTCATGTGCCCTGATCAGGAGAGGAGAAGGACAGACACTGTAGCCTGACGCTTCAAGCGCCACCGCCAGGTCCTCCAGGTATCTCTTGTAGTGAAGACCATGATCCTGATGTGACCCGAAGACAACCGTCCCGGAACCCAGGTCATGCTTCTCCAGTTCATCTCTTGCCGGACTCACAAAGAAGGACTCGAATCCCCTCCCGGCCATGAACCCTGACAGCAGCTCGCGGTTCATGCCTCCGCGATACGGGGAGGAGTGGTACTTCGACCCGAAATACCCCTTGTAATCAGTGATGAAAAAGACTCTCTTCATATTCAGATGATATAGTCAATCACAAACGAGCGGGGGAGGTTCCTGCATGAAGAGACCACCTCTTCGGTAAAGGAACCGAAGAGCGGACCGGATGACATCTGGAAGAAATTGATTTCATTGTTTGAGTCATTAACCTCAATCAGGATAACCTCACCTGTCTCACTTACTGCAAAATCAAGCCCCAGCAGCCTGGAATACCTGTAGCATGATGCCACTTCCACCGCTGCCCGCGTTATCTCATCCAGGAACGGGACCGTTCCTGCTTCGGAAAAAACAACAGTCGGTGTTCCTTTATGGCGCTTACCTCCCTTGTCAATGCCGGATGAAGCCAGCCGCCCTTCACTGTTCACTGCACATGCCATCCCTCCTGCTGACTGGTTGTCAACAACAGACCCCGGGCGCCCGGATCTTAGCAGCCGGTGAAGCACATGAACCTTCTCATCGATGACACTCCTGTAGGTGAGGACACGCATGGTGTTCAGCGAACTTTCGTTGAAGCGCGCAAACCAGGGATGCTGTGTTATGTGTTTCTGTATTATGAAATTACCCCCGTAGAGGGCGAAGAGCCCGGCGAAGGTGTCAACACCTTCAACCGGAGGCTTAAGTTCAAAGCCCTGAGATCCGGGGCTATGTCCACCAACCTGGTCCCCAGGGCCGATACCGTGACCGTTATCCCTGAGCCATATGATCCTGACTGCCTTGCCTCCCCCTGAATCCATCGTGGGCTTGATGACGAGCTTTTCTCCGGTGAGGCCGGTGTCAAACCAGGCAAATCCCTCCGGACGGCCTGCCGGAACAAAATCAGGTGTGTAAAGTACTCCGTTGATGCACCTGAGCACCACCTCCGGCCTCCTCACCTTCGCACCAACAAACAACTCATAACTGTTCTTGTCAGTCCAGGCCTTTGAAAATAGTTTATTGTTAAGCCTTGGTTCTATCTCCGTATAGTATATGTTCTCAGGAACATAGCGGTAATCCGGGATTCCTGTTACTGCCGTATATACTTCCAGCCAGTCAGAATTAATACTGCCGCCAAACCTCTTCCATAGCTGGAAATGCTTCTCCCTTATCTCCGGCCCCGGTTTGACAGCATCCGGAATTTCCGCCCTGATGCTTCTTCTGATCTTCCTGATCTTGACGGCCAGCAGGCGTCTTATCCTTTTGTTGTTAAGAATTACAAGCAGTCTCCTTATGCTGTTCATGACCCGGTTGAAGGTTTAAGTTTATCAAGAAAATAACCAAGCGCCACAACCATGTGGGCGGTGCTCTCCCTGGCCAGCAGTACCGGCAGTAAAACCGGCAGCCGTGCTTCAGCGACATTCTGAACATACCCTGCCAGCAACGGTGAGACATTGATCTTCTTCAGTACCCTGCCGCTCCTGCCGGCAGGCCTGACCTTCTCCCTGAGAAACCACTTCAGCGATGCAGGCAGGAGGTTCCCGAATGCCGATTCAAAAGCCCTGACCCGGAGAGGCTCGGCACTGATAAGGGAAAACCCGTAGTCAGTCGGGTAAGCCGCCAGCGATGGTGATATTGCCTTTATGAGTTTTGCCTCAAAATCATTCGAGTCCTTCAGAAAACGGATTATTTTATATGCCCTGGAGGAGACAGTAATATCTGCCAGCGGACTCAGGTACCATGAGTGCCTGTTCTCGGCATCGGTCCTGGCCCCCCTGTAAGCAGGTATAAGCACCTCTGTCTGGATCCTTTTGAGATCTTCCAGTCCGATCCATCGCTTGCCGGAACTGAAACCCGTCATACTGATGATCTTCTCCCTGATCCTTTCCACCATATCCAGTTCATCTCTCCGGTCAGGAAAGACATCTCCGGAAGTATTTCTTATATATAAATACCTGATCCATCGGCTGAAAAGCCATGGTTTAATGTAAAGCCTTTCCTGGTTGCGATACTGCTCACCACCTATTCCGCTTATCCCCAGTCGTTTGTCTCCAAGGACCTTTACCCGGTATTCGAGAGTATTGTACTCTTCCATCCAGTTGCAATGGAGTGATATGATACCATCATTGAACCGGAATGAACTTTCGATGACGCGTTCAAGCATCCCGTCATCCATCATCTCCGGAGGTGTGACCTCCGGAGACACGAAAGCGAGCCGTTCCCCTTCTGCAATCTGGCGGGCAATACGCCACTCGGCTGATCCGGCGGGCCTGAAGTGGCTGTGGACCTGTAGATTCGTAAAATGTCCGGTTGCACATGCCAGTATCAGCCGGCTGTCATACCCGCCCGTTAGCCCTGAGTCGGCCCCCGAAGCACCGGCCAGCCTGCTGCAGGCACTGAAATAGTTGCCAAGGATCCCTGATTGCCATCGTATGGCTTCTTCTTCAGAGTAGGGCAGCTCCCCGGGGGGGGAGGGTGCCGGTATGATAAACTCAGCACCCGGAAAAAGATTCAGTGAGGTCCGGGAGAAAGAAGTGACTTCATTTAACAGTGTCTCGTTACCGGTAATGCCTCCGGTCACAAGGTTTTCAACTGCAGCATCGCGGTTAAGCGTAAGAGTGCCGTGAAGCTCTCCTGTCAACCTTGACGCCATGAGGAACGAAGAAGCCAGGAAAGATCCGCTGCTGTCATGATAGGCTTTTACCAGGCCGCTGCCGTCATACAGGATTTTCAGCCCTGACGGGAGGAAGAGGAAGATAAAATAATGGCCGAGCAGCATGGCCGGGTCAAAACATCCGCCACTGAAGTCGTCAAGAAGCAACTTCAGGCTATCTTCCGGGCCTCCTTCCCTGTAAACGAAGGTTCCCGTTGCAAAGGCTGACCCTGATGTGCTGCTGTACCGGATGCACGAAGGGACAAGGGTTTTCCTGCTGAGGTAAAGCCTGTAATCTCCTTCTTCCCGGAAAACGGAATCTTTGTCAAAAAACTCCCCGGTAATTTCTCCGGGGAGCTCAACAGGAAGATCAGCCCTGTTTTTTACCAGCAGAAACAACTCCATGACTTCTGTAGACGGCGTTTGCCATGCCGATGAAAGCTCCCAGCAGCAGGAAGCTCATCGTGCGGAAGGTTACAAGTGTAATACTGCCATTGAAGGAGACAAAAAATGAAATGATCCACAGGGTAAGCGCTCCTCCCCTGTATTCCCTGAGAATCCTTAACCTGGGGATGCGGAGGATCATGTACAGCAGCTGACCGTAAATGATGAAGTAAAGAACGAGTCCTGTGACACCGCCACCGTACACCAGCTTGGCAGTATCGGAGTGATACATTCTTCTTACAATCTCTCCTCCCTCGGTATGCTCGGCGAAGATATTGTGCCCTATCCCGGTAATTATCGCCAGCGGATCTTTGAACTCCCTTATTTTATTGAACATATCAAGATTCTCAAGGTATCTCGACTCGGTTTTGATGAATCCTTTTTCAAACCGTCCCTTCTCTGCCCTGGCCTCGATCCTTTTCTCAAGCAGGGGTGTGTAAACGGGAGCCATAAGAGCAAGGGTGACAGAAAACAGGAGGAGATACCTTATCATTTTTGTCTGTGATCCTGAAAAGATGAACCATGAAACAAATCCAATGATGGGTATCAGTATTGCCGTGCGCCTGAC
This sequence comes from uncultured Rikenella sp., assembly GCA_964470815.1. Lineage (GTDB taxonomy): Bacteria > Bacteroidota > Bacteroidia > Bacteroidales > VadinHA17 > SR-FBR-E99. The sequence goes on along the minus strand of CAYYEH010000064.1, from coordinate 5,587 downwards.
ATTCAGGATGATGAAAATATAAAGACCGGCCGAGATGACCCAGAGAAGCCATGGGGGTATATTCCCCGGCCTGTTCTTGAATATAAGCGGAAGAAGGGCGAGGGCCAGGGCCGGCCCGTAGAGTCCGCCGCTCCCAAGCAGACCTATAAACTCAGGTTCACCCTTGTATTCATCGTTGGCAGTATATTCCAGTGTATGTCCTATATCAAAGATATACCCCACGGCGGCAGCCACGAACCCGGCAAGTATGACCCATGTAAGTGACTCAAGCAACTTCCGGTAACGATGCGCCCCGGTGATATATTTATACCCTGCAATGAATACTGACATCGAGAGTATTACCTGGACCACTGCCTTGAGGGAGATCAGCAGCTCCCCGGAGAAAAGCATAATGATCAGGATGTAAAGGAAAAATATATACATGGACCTGAGGAGGTCCATCTTCAGGATCTGTTCCCGGAACATGAGCAGAAAAAGCAGGAGCACCACAGCCCTCAGGATTGAAGGAGCCGAGAAAGCCTCAAAATAGTTGAATGAAATATCGGCCAGCACATTGAAGATGGGCACATAATAGATAAATTCCCGCTTCATCCTGTAAACCAGGACTATTGCAAGCACAAAGAAGAGAAAGATAATCAGCCTGATCAGCATCCGGTAAGTCAGGTTATCTGGTCACTGACGTTTAATTCTTCAAGTATCGCCCGGTATCTGCCCGCAAGGGCTTCAAAGGTATACCTTGCAGAGCCTCTTGAGAAACTGAGGCCGGGTTTCCATTTCATTATCTCCCCGATGGCGGAGGCAATATCGCCATAACTGTTCCTGGCCGTCACCACTCCGTCAAGTCCCTTCACCAGGTGAAAGGAGGGAGAGTCTTCATCCCTGCAAATGTACAAAACAGGCCTGTTGACGGCAAGCACCTCATAAATCTTTCCCGGAACCTGGACACCCCATGCATTATCAAGATATACCACCAGGTCAGCTTCAGAGTACTCACTGGCAAGCTCTGCAGAAGAGACAGGGCCTCCGTGGAAGAACCTCATGTCACCTGCCGGCGGCCTGTACCGCTCCTGTATGTTGCCGAAGACCTTCAGCCTCAGGCTTCCCTCCGGGAAAGCTGATACAGCCCTGTAAAGCTCCGAGGGATCCCTCATCTTCCTGTAAAAACGGCCTGCATAAACCATCCGGAAAGGCGGCACCCTCTCATTCCTCCCTGCCGGTATCATTGCATATACCTCGCTGATGCCGTTTTCAATGACTCTTACCTTCCCTTCAGTGACAACCGTCCTGTAACAGTCAAGATAGTGCTGCTGAAGTTTCACCGTAGGCACCACCAGCAGGTCTGCCGATGCCAGGCATTTGCGTTCCAGCCTCCTGGCAAAGACAAGGTGAAGCAACCTCTTTCCATAGGTGGAACTGTCTCCGTATAAGGGATCACCGGTGTCAATAACAATCCTTATATGCGGAAACTTTCTCCTCAGAGGTCCGGCAAGCATCATGAGGGTGAAAGGTGCAGTGGATAACAGTACCGTATCAGGATGGATCCGGCGGCAGAGATCAAAAAGATGCCTTTTTATGTTCAGGTATTCAACAATGAAGATATCAGGGAAAAAGTACCTGTTGATGTGAACTCTTTTCAACAGGCCCCTTAAACCCTGGCTTTTTGCGGAGAGACCAGCCTGCGAAGGGCCTCCGGCCTGGTGTCCGAGCCGTGACCTTATCAGCATCCTGCCGGCTGCGCCGAATTCTATCAGGGCAGGAGTGGCGCCGGTACCGGAAATAACATCTTCCTTCCCGGTATTGAATGCAAGGACAGTAACCCTGAAACAGGATGACCACCTGCTTACCATTTCCCTGAACCTTGTCGGCTGGGGGGCACTAAGTGAATAAAGAGGAGAAACAACAATCAGCCTTTCAAGGGCCATCAGGAGACAATTACTTCAATATTACAATAACCTCTGCGGATGCTGATTCTCCGCGGATTTTCAGGATATACCTCCCGCTTTTCAGACCTCCGGCATCAAAAGTGAACCTCACTCCTGAACCAACCTCTGTTGATCTCACAACCCTTCCGTCGACGCTGATCAGCATTGCCACATTGTACCGGTGACCTTCAGGAAGTTCCAGCTCAAAATGACCTGATGCAGGGTTGGGATATACCTTTACAGACCGTTCCTTATTTATTCCCCTGTCATCTGTCTGTTCATCGCATTCCTTGTCATTCTCTTCACATGGCCCGAGGCTGTCACCGTGTGCCAGGTGTGCCTTTACAGCCTGGGGTGCCACTGATATGGTGTGGCCGTTATGACAGATATCCACCTTCCTGCCCGGGATAAAAGAATAGTAATAGAGACTCTTGCCGGCATAAACCCACTCACCGCCTGACCATCTGTACTGCTCGGTTACCACAGGATCATTGAATTCATCATAGTAGTAAAGCTGGCGGGTGTCATTGGTAAGGGTATTGCGCCTGAGAACAGGATCGTACCTCATGGTCTGGCGGATACGTTCCGTAGGTTTGATCCCGTCACCGTAATGAAAGACTTCCGTCCATATAACATAGTCATCCGCAACCCTTTTTTCAAGCCTGCCCACGAGCTGGTCTTCATCGTTGAAGGTCCAGATATTCTCGGAGAAGTCATACCATCCGGCCTGTGCATTGTACATTTTCCGCAGGTACAGTGCAATTCTCCCGAGATCATCATAGCTGTAGAAATGCTGCTGGTAAGGCTCCCATTCATTACCCGTTCCGGGGCCGGAGAAAAGCTCACGTCCCAGCCTTCCCTCATCATCAGGGAAGTACTCAACAAGCATACGGTCCTGCCACCTGGCATCAATCAATTCCTGGTAAAGGTATTTCGTCTTAAATCCCTCTTGGTCATAGGTATAGAGCTGCCTGTTTACCCTGTTTCTCTCCGGCAGGTCATACTTGATAACCTCACGTGGATCGTCCATCGCCTTGTTATAGGTGTATTTAAATATATAATCTGGAATGTCCCCCCCGGTCTGGCCGTCCCGTATGATGTAGACAACCGAGTCGAGGCGCTGTAATCTCTCAACTGGTTTCCAGGTATTATGTTTGCGGTCGCGGTAATTTCCCGGGACGCCTGTCTGTGACCATGCCATGAAAGAAAGAGCCAGGAGCATGATCAGTAATATTTTAGTTTTCATCTACTACTTTTTCTTTAATTACTTAAACCGCTATCCTGCCTTAATTGTTTCGTAACAAGCATGAGTCTGCAATATAGGATAAAGAACCAATAGCTCATCCGTACCATGGGCAATATCATCCTGAATGCCGGCCTGTATAGGTGGAATCGGGTGGTTCTGAACAGATCCCGGTCAAATAGAACGCTGTATTCCCTCCATCTGCCAGTTCTCATGGCTGTTATCACATGGTTTCTTATCCCCGAGAAAAATGTATCCATCGGAATTCTCACATCGGCCGACTGGGATAGGAGGCTTATTTCCCGGGCCATGAAGTGCATGTCATTTATATGTGCCGAAGTTATGCCTGAGGTAGTAATCGAGCCCTCCACCCTAACATAATTATAGACCGGTAGGTCGAGGTACATCACGGTTCGAGCCTTCAGATAGGCCGTTGCGGTAAAGACAAGGTCCTCGTACTTTCGCCCGTCAATGAACTGTAGCCCTGTATCAGACAGGAATTCCCTCCTGTACACATGTGACCAGGCGGATACAAATGGCTGCTTACCAAAACTGGCAATGAAACTGGTGAAATAGGCCCGTCCTACAATAACGCCGGTTGTCTCGGTTGCCTCAGGATACATGCTAAAGGTAGTGCCATCAGTAATTATGTTCACTCTGAAATCAAGCATGTCAAGCTGGTGGTGTTTGCACGTGGCGTATAGTATTCCGAAGATATTTTTCTCTAGGTAGTCATCCCCGTCAACAAACATTATGTAATTACCATGTGCTGCTGCCATGCCCCTGTTCCGGGCATTGCTCAATCCGAGGTTCTGCTGGTTGATGATGGTGATATTTTGATGCCTTCCGGCATAATTTTCTGCTATTGCAAGGCTGCCGTCAGTACTGCCGTCGTTGACACAGATTATCTCATAATCTTTCAGGTCCTGGTTTATGACGGAGTCAAGGCACCTATCAAGCCAGGGAGCAGCGTTATAGAATGGTATGATCACACTTATAGGAGTACTGTTCATCTCAAAGTATATGGTGATAATTGTTTCTGATATGGTCCGGCCACTGACTCAGTTCTCTCACTTGATTCATTGTTCACGGAAGATTAACTGTCCGGCTTACGGCAGACTTCTGCTGTGCCAGGCCCATCGTTCTTTCGCAGGCAGTGTCCGGCTCAAACGCACCCCGGAGCTGTTACAGGCTATAGCCATCGCTGGAAACCAGGGACTTTTTCAAGGATGATTTTACGTATCTCTAAGTAACCTTTAAGCTTGAGTCTCTTCGCCAGCAGAATTGTCAGGATCAGCATTGCATGAACCTGCAATAACAGTATTACCGGCTGCGGTAACCCGGGAATAAATTTGATGGTCCATACAGGTCCGGCAACCAGGAGGGTGACAAGGAAAGAGGGAAGAATATCCGCCAGCTGTTCCCTGACACTGTACCCGATCAGGCGACCGGAATAATAAGCGTTTATGAAGTAACATACCACAGAGTGCAGCACCATCCCTGTAAGAAGCCACATTATGCCAGCATATATCCCGATGACGATCACCGGCAAGGCAAGCAGCTTCTTGCCTATCTCGAGCCTCAGCATTATGTCGGTCCTTCCCTTGATGTTGAAAATGTTGAGATTCAGGGCCTGAAGCGGATAGAGCATCGCAGCCAGGCAAAGCAGCTGAAGAAACTGCACCGCCGGTAGCCACTTACTACCGATCAGCGTAACCATCATTGATTCTGAAAAGGCGGCCATACCCAGCATCATTGTAAAGGCGACGAACATAGTCGCCATTATGATTTTCCTGTATCCCCCTTTCAGCCGTTCATCTTCATCCTGTACCTGGCTAAGTACCGGATAACTAACCCGCTGAACCGTACCTGTCAGGTTCTTCGACACCAGCCGGCTGAACTGATCAGCCCTGGTGAAGAAACCGAGTTGGGAGGCAGAGTAGAATTTGCCGATAATGAGCAGGAAAACATTATTGTAAATCGTATCTATCAGATTCGAGAGGAGTAGCTTTGATCCGAAGGAAAAGAGCGAACGGAAAGACTCCCTGCTGAACCTGGCGTTCGGGATCCACCTGTTGGTGTACCAGAGTATCCCGGCACTGATAATACTTCTGATTAAGCTCCTCCATACAAGGCTCCAGACACCGAAACCGGTCAATGCCATAACTATAGCTACCACTCCAGAAATGACTGATGCGGCCAGGTTCACCCTCATGTGCATCCTGAAATTTACATTTTTGGTAAGCTTAGTCCGTTGAACGATACCAAACGCATTTATCAGGATGGTTAACCCGAGAACTCTTTCTATGTCTATAAGTTCAGGGCGGCCGTAGAACCCGGCCACTGCAGGCGCGGTAAACCATAGCAGTGCGAATATGGCAGCACTGGCTGTCAGATTGAAGTAAAAAGCAGTGGAGTAATC
>CAYYEH010000063.1:0-15214 GCA_964470815.1 uncultured Rikenella sp. | reverse complement strand
CTACAAATTCATTCCGCATTGCAACAGCAACACTTTTTTTTCTTCTCCCTGGTCTAGCATACATGACGGATGCTCAGCAGACCTCCGTAAAACCAGTTACAGACATCATGGAGGTCATGAAGGAGCATGCAGCAATCAGCCAAATCAACCTCTGGCCCGGCTTTGATCCGGAACGGATACCTGTCGCCGTTTATGACAGCTCGAGAACCTGGCTCTTTTTTTCTGAGCAGCCACCCGAAGGATTCAACCCTGATGAAGATTTTAAAGGAGTATTTGTCTTTGAAGGACAGTATCCGCCTGTCAGGGGAAATTCAGTTGTCCGTTTCGGCGATGCCTGGACTGCCACCAGTGTCTTGAGCAATTACTCGCGCAGAACCGATGAGAGATATACTCCCAGGGACATGGCCGGCATTATTGTGCATGAACAGTTCCATGTCTTCCAGAGGACTAATCACCCCCGCTGGCGGCAAAACGACGGTGTACTCCTGTTTTATCCGGAGGAAACCAGAGAGGCTCTCTTCCTCAGGAGAATTGAAAAGGAGGCATTTAAAAAAGCCGTCCTCTCAAAAAGTGATGAAGAGATTGCAGGGTGGTCGCTTACTGCCATGAACTACAGAAAAGAGAGGCTGAAAATGATCCAGGCACAATTAGGTAACTATGAAAAGGATCTGCAACATACCGAAGGATTGTCTGACTACATTGAAAGAATCGCCAGGGGAGTTGATCCGCTGAATGCCTCAAACATGACAAACGGGATTGCCCCGGCCGGGGTCAGGGACCTTGGTTACTGGGAGGGGAGATGGATTGCCATGATACTTGACAGGTTGGATCCGGATTGGAAAAACTTGCTCGAAACCAATGACTCCCTCTGGCTGGAAGATATACTTGAATCTGAACTGCATAATGCACTAGCTAAGGGTCTGGCCTTTTCAGACAGCGAAGTCAGCCGGATAAAAGCCGGAGCGGAGAAAGATTTTGATGAGTGGCAGATAAAAAAAGCAGAGGAGATCGAGGATTACAAAAACCTTCCCGGGTACCGGATTGAAATAAATTCACTGGCAGAACCATTGAATATCAGAATCTTCGAGCCGCTTGAAATAGAAATATTGCCTGACAGGGCAGTCTTTCACCGGGTTATATTCTCCGCGGCTAACCAGAAAGGGAATATAAGGATACTCAATCATCCCTGCATTACCGGATTCAATGAAGCATACCGGCTGGTAAAACTGGTTCTAAACGGATTACCGGTTGCACCGGAGGTAAACCGGGAAGAGAAGAAACTTGTACTTAAACACGAGGGTATTACCCTGGAGCTGAATTACACAGAAATTACAACCGATGTTTCCGGTTATTTTGTGAACCTGTAGATATGGGGGCTGTAACAATCACTTTTCCGATCTTTTGCTTCAAATTGTTTGAAACAAGAAATATATAGTAACATCAGACTAAGATAGATCCGATTTTACCTCACGTGGAATGTCCTTATCTGACCCGGGATTCCGGGAGTTAAATGACCACAATATCACGGTTATGTCACATTTTCCTTTACAGGGGAATACTTGAGATAGAGCATATCTTCAACAATACTCCTGATCTCCAAAAAAGCCCTATATATATCAGTGTAGGTAGTGTACAGCGGAGTAATCCCCAGACGGATATTATCAGGATCTCTGAAATCCGGGATGACGACTGTATTTCCGACCTCCGGATCAATCAGGGCCTTGCAGATACGGTACGCTTCAGAATGGCGCAGAGATACGTGAGATCCGCGCATTTCAGCATCCGTTGGAGATCCGGGCTGAAAGCCCAGAGGATAAAGAAACTTCTCAGCAAGCCTTAAAAGATACTCAGACTGAGAAACGCTCTTTTTTCTGATCCGGTCCATGCCGGCCTCGTTCATCATATCGAGGGTGGCTTCAATGGTTTTCATGGCTAATATTGGCGGCGTACCTGCCAGAAACCGTTTTATCCCTTTACCCGGACGATATTTCAACTCAAATTCGAAAGGATTCTTCTCTCCGAACCATCCCCAGATGGGTGAAGAGAGTTTCTCCTGCAGATCCTTCCGCACATACAGGAAAGCAGGTGAACCCGGCCCTCCGTTGAGGTACTTGTAAGTACAACCCACTGCAAGGTCGGCATCTGATTCGTTCAGTTCACCGGGAACGGCCCCGATGCTGTGACTCAGGTCCCAAAGTATCATCGCTCCCTTCTCATGCGCAAGCGCAGTTATCTCCTTCATGCTGTACCTGAAAGCTGATTTGAATGCCACATGCGAAAGAGATACCAGGGCAGTGTTTTCATCAATCTTTGCCCTGAGATCCCCTGTATCGATTGTCATGCCATCCCTGGAGGAAACTACTGCCAGTTCATATCCCACCCCGAACTCCTTCACCAGTCCCTGTAGAATATAAAGATCGGACGGGAAATTCAGCTCATCAGTCACAATCCGGGTCCTCTCTTTCTGAAACCTGAGTGCCGCATGGGCAAGCTTGTAGAGGTTGACTGAAGTTGTATCGGTTATGATCACTTCCCCTTCGGAAGCGCCGGCAATCCTGGCGATTTTATCTCCAAGTACTGAATTCTTTGTGTACCAATCCTCGTTCCAGCTCCGGATAAGCCTCTCGCCCCACTCAACATTGACAGAATGCTCAAGTATTGCTTTGCTATCCACAGGAAGCCGTCCAAGTGAATTTCCATCAAGATAAATCAGCTTTTCAACGCCTGAAATGAATCTTGACCTGTATCCGGCAAGGTCATCCTGACTATCCAGGGCAACAGCCTCACTGTATGCCGATTCCATGTCCATGATCAGTCTTTCTTCACCATTTTCATAATCTCCGGCAAGGCCAGCCTGACCCATTCAGTATACATCTTTCCTGACGGATGAAGGCCATCACCGGCAATGAGAGCCAGGTCTGTCTCTGCCAGCCTTGAAATTCCTGTTACATCAATCCAGACAATTCCCTTCGACAGGGTTATTTCCCTGTTTATAGCATTATACTGATCAATCTCCCCGGCAATTTTCTCCCTGTCCCTTCCAGATGCAAACGGGGTTACTCCCCAGTCAGGAATAGACAGAACAATGACCCGGCCACGGTCATTCCCGGCTAACAGGACCGATTGATCAAGTAATTCACCGAACTCTTTCCTGTAGATATTGATATCCAAACCCCTGTATTGATTATTTACCCCTATCAGGAGACTGACAAGATCGTAAGGGCCCTGCAGATTGGCAGCGGTTATGCCAGCTTTCAGGTCCGCTGTCGTCCAGCCGGTAACTGCTATGATCCTTGGATCTTCCATGTGGTATCCCCTCTTTTTCAGGGAATCTGTTATCTGAACCGGGTAGCGCTGCGGGATGTCAACACTTTGACCAATAGTGTAAGAGTCTCCCAATGCGAGGTATTTCAGGCTCTTTTGCTCCTGTTCCATTATTCCGTCTGTGTCTCTGTTTGAGGTTATCGGTTGTTTTTTTACATCACTGCTGCATGAAAGAGCGGTGAAGAAAATCAATAAAGTCAATGCATACATTCTCATAGATCTTTGAATGAAAGGTCAATATACTAACAATTAAGAAAACATCCCGGTTTAGTAGTTAATCTTACCTGCAAAAACCGGTGCCCCTGACCACCAGGCGCCGGATTAGATTGACCATCTGACGCCAATGTTATTCCTTTTATAAATAAACAAATACTGAAATGTTATTATGACCGGCTGAATGTGGTCCAGGACTCTGACTTTTGCTATTGACTCCTGGTTTACAGGATTCCTGTTGGTCCCCGCTCTTTGATTTTTCATTTGCCTCTTGCTGATTTTCCGCAGGTCTTTCTATATTAGCACTCTATTGTTTGTAATCAATCCGTTCTTAATAATGATATATGACTATATCGTTATAGGATCAGGTTTCGGAGGAAGTGTCGCCAGCCTGAGACTCGCTGAAAAAGGTTATAAGGTACTGGTACTTGAACAGGGCAAACGTTATGATAATGATGATTTCCCGCGCATCAACTGGAACCTTCCAAGGTACCTGTGGTTCCCTCCTTTAAGGTTTTTCGGATTTCAAAAGCTCTCCTTCTACAGTAAGGCAAGCATACTGAGCGGAACCGGCGTCGGCGGTGGAAGTCTTGTATATGCAAATACCCTTTACGTCCCACCGGATGAATTCTTCAAAAATCCGGCATGGTCCCGCTTCGGGAATTGGGAAGAAATTCTCAGACCTTTCTACAATAAAGCTTCCTTCATGCTCGGAAGACAGAAATATCCAAAACTGAACGTTGAGGATAAGGTTCTTGAAGAAGTCGCAAAAGAAATGAATGCCCATAGCTCATTTGAGACTGTCTATGTCGGAGTTAATTTTGGAGAAAAAGGTGATCCGGTTGATCCGTATTTCAATGGACTTGGTCCTCTGAGAAATAAATGCACCGAGTGCGGCGGATGCATGGTCGGATGCAGGGAAAACGCCAAAAACACTCTCGATAAAAACTACCTTTGGTTCGCTGAAAAGCTTGGTGTTGGAATACTCCCTGAAACAAGGGCAGAAAAAATTATCCTGCACGACGATCTATACCATATTCATGCCAGGAAAGTTACTTCCTTGTTCGGGTCAAAAGCAAAAACCTTCACCTCAAAAGGTATTGTGGTTGCGGCAGGAACACTGGGAACGCTTGAATTGTTACTTAAGCAGAAATATAAATTTGGCACATTGCCTCTGTTATCCGAAAAGCTTGGTCATGAGCTCCGGACAAACGCCGAGACACTTTGTGCAGTCTCCGGGGCAGACCGGAAACTTAATAACGGGCTTGCCATAACTTCAGTGTTCAGTCCTGATCCTCATACTCATGTCGAGATTGTAAAGTATCCCGATAACTCAAATGCGATGAAATGGTTCTTTGGTTTATCGGCAGAAGGGGCGGCAACTTCGCTTAAAAGATCATGGAATCTTATAGTTAATACGGTAAAGCATCCGGTGCAATTCCTTAAAACCGTCTTTAACTTCAGGTGGTCCTCCAACCTTGTAATATTTCTTGTTATGCAGACGGTAGACAATGCCATGAAGATGGTCTGGAAGAAGACTGCGTTCGGCGGCAGAATGGTTATTGATAACAGCGGTAACAAGAAGGTACCTGCATATATTCCTGTCGGGCAGGAAGTAATGTTCAGGTATGCGGATAAAGTGAAAGGCATTCCCCAGAACATTCTTTTGGAAGTGTTATTTAACAGACCAACTACCGCCCACATACTGGGAGGGTGCCCGATGTCGGAATCAGCTGAATCAGGCGTGGTCGACAGCAACTTCAGGGTTCACAATTACCGCAATTTCTATATCACCGACGGATCTGTTGTTCAGGGAAACATCGGTGTAAATCCGAGTCTGACCATCACAGCAATAGCAGAATATGCAATGAACAGGATCGAGCCAAAGGACAAATATCACATTCAGGATATATCCCAAAAACTAAAACTCCTGGAAGAGGAATGGAATCAGAAGAAATAAAAAAGATACTGGAAGGCCAGAAGAGATTTTTTGCTGAAGGCAAAACCCTGGATGTCCGTTACAGGCTTGAAGTTCTGAAAAAACTCAGGAAGCTGATCGTTAAGAATGAAAAGGAAATAATAAATGCTTTGCGGCACGATTTTCATAAGCCTGAATTTGAATCTCTGGCAACCGAAACAAGGTTTGTGATCAAGGAGATTAATCTTACGATTCGCAGACTTAGAAAATGGACCGGGAAAAAGCATGTCTGGACCCCGTTGGTGCACTTTCTTGCTTTCAGCTATATAGCTCCCCAGCCATACGGTCAGGTGCTCGTCCTCTCGCCATGGAACTATCCGTTCCAGCTTTCATTCATGCCTCTTGTTGGTGCCATAGCGGCTGGTAACTGTGTTGTAATGAAGGTATCACAGCAGGTACAGGCTGTCACTAAAGTGATGGAAAAAATCCTTGATGAATTTCCAAAAGAGCTTATAGTTATGATGAACGGAGATCATTCTGTAAGCGAATACCTGCTCAGTTACAAGTTCGATTATATTTTTTTCACAGGTAGTTGCAAAACAGGTAAATATGTTATGCAGAAGGCTGCCGAAAATATGATTCCCCTGTCGCTTGAACTCGGAGGCAAAAATCCATGCGTTATAGCTTCAGATGCAAAACTGAACTATGCAGCAAAAAGGATTGCCTGGGGTAAATTCATGAATGCCGGTCAGACTTGCATCTGTACCGATTATGTTTTGATTGACAGAGTAGTGAAAGACAGGTTTCTTGAATTGATAACAAATGAATTACAACGGTTCTACGGCACTGATCCCCTGAAAAGCAGTGATTTCGCAAGGATAATCAACAGGGATAATGTAAGAAGATTATCCAAACTGATGCAGGCAGGGGAAATAGTTACAGGGGGTATAACCGATGAAGAGAATTGCTATGTTTCTCCGACTGTGATAAAGGATATTAAGCCGGACGATCCGATCATGAAGGAAGAAGTATTTGGTCCATTGCTGCCGGTAATTGAATTTGACAGGTTCGAAGAAGTCTACAGCATAATTGAAATGAATCCAAAACCTCTCGCTACATACATTTTCACAGATAATAAAAAGCTGGTACGTGAATTCCTGAACAGGACCCAAAGCGGTACGGCCGGGATAAATGATACTGTCATTCAAATCGCATCGCCGTATCTGCCATATGGAGGAGTTGGATGCAGCGGTATCGGAAGATATCACGGAAGGAAATCATTCGAGACATTCTCCAACATGCGATCAGTTATAAGAAAATCAAATCTTCTCGATCTGAGTCTTCGCTATCCGCCATATAATATATTCAAGGAGAACATTATAAGGTTCATAATGAGGTAGGCTTCGGGCATAAGCCGGTTGCCCTTACCATTCTGCGCCGGAGTTGATTGACCACGCCCAGCCGGATGTAAATATCTGATATTATATACATTATATTTTTGAACTTAAGACCGGTCAGAAGTGGTCAGTGGGTCCGAAGGATTATTCACTGCGATCATGATCTTCTGAAGGGGGCTTAACATAATTTGGTGAAGAGTTTTATGGAAGTTGTGGATTCGCTACCATTTCTTATTCCTTAAAAAATTGATGCATTAATTTGCTGTATATCACATGGTTAAGTATAGATTTATTTAAAACTTCAGTTCGATTTAAAGCTGCTTTCCCGTAAGCAGTTTTAACATATTTCCCATCATCTTTCGTTTGCTTACTTTGTCGCTCAGTATGCCCAGATACAACATTGCAGCATTTCTGGGAGGGATTGTCTTTCTTGCTCTTCCAATAAGGCTCAGCGCTTCTTTTTTGCAGGTAGTAACACACAGGCCGCATCCAATGCATCGGTCAAGGTCAATAAATGCTCTTTTGCTTTCAATTTGGATCGCTTCCATCTGACATCTCTCAACGCAAACCTTGCATCCATTGCACAATTCTTCATTTACTCTTGCATAAAAATTATGCGCAATTAATTCAGCAGGTTTTTCATATTTTTTTGCGGAGGTCAGCACTCCACAGCAACACCCGCAACAAAGACATATACAAAACGGTTGGAGCGAATTACCCGGTTGCAGTACCAATCCTTCCCGCTCTGCCCGGTTAATGATTTCCAAACACTCGTCTTTTGTGATGGTTCTGGCCTTCCCTCTGTCCAGATAACTTTTAGCGTCAAACATCAGACAAACTTCGATGTCTTTAGTTTGTTTGCAGGGCTTGCCTAGTATTGCTTCGCCTTCCTTGCATACGCAGTTTGCCACCTGGATCGATTTGTCTGTCTTCCTCACAATCTCCCGCATATTATCGTATGTGGCGATATTATATTCCGGGACAATGGCCTTCATATGAGGACTTGTGCGTAACTGCGGCAATGAAGACCTGAAAAATTCATCATCAAACCCCTCATCGAAGTACTGATGCACCAGTTCCACCATTTCCACGGTTAAGTCACCCAGCTGATGTTCAAACATCCCGATGGCCAGCATTGCATTGCTGTATTTGAATGGCTCCGTACCAGACCTGTTAATAGCACCTTTCATAAACATATCATGAAGTATTCGTGCTACTTTTTCAGCCTCATATGGAATTCTGAATTTTTTTTCAAGTCTTATTCTTACCGTTTCCACTGAAGCATTTCCCAGACTAAGGCAGAGAGCCACTTTTGCCTCAATGGGTGTAAAAAACAATTGCAGAATTCTGATTTCTACCCCTGAATCTGTTTTAGGATAACCAATGGGCAGCTTATCAAGATGTTCCTGTAACTGTCTGTAATATGTAATTTCTGAATCCAAGACTTAATAATACGGAATAAAATATCAAGAGCAAAAAACAATAAATCCTGCCGTGCTATGCACAACTCGGGTCTTTTTGTTTCCATCGCTCCGGTAGCAGGCCTCTATTGGTATGAAAGGGTCTGCTCCGTTATCTTCCCGGGCTGGCTTCATAAAGAATCCGGCTTTAAGCATACGCCGGGCAGAATTTTATTTTTGTAATATGTTCCCCGATATCCTAACTTTGACTAAGAATCAGTTTAAGACTGGTTCCTAATCTTTAATTTATTAATTTTTTACGTAGTATGTGTGATTTTCCTTAAGATCAAGACAACCAGAAATGCAAGTGAGTTTATTGCATAAGGGTAATCTATGGCTGGAGAAGAAGCTCTCCTATCCGGGATGCACTGACAAACAGCTCCAGGGCAATAAAACAAGTTTTAAAAGTCATATATTTCTTGCGGCAGGCTCGATCGTATTATTTGCCATTCCCTTATTGATTTTTGCTCCCCAGGCTAAAATATATATTCATTATATGACCGCATTCAGTGGTCTTTATACTTTATCATTGTTACTTCAGCTTTTTTTCCCAAAACAACACATAGCCGTTCATGCCTTTATTGGAACGGTGATGCACCTGATGACCTTTTATGCCATCATTAAACTGGGCGGAATAGCTACATCAGGAGGACTTATTTATGCAGGTATAGCCAATGTTCTTTCTACACTTCAGCGGCAAAAAATCTGGTTGCCCGTTTCGATGTTTTCTCTTTTTTCCGTTTTGGTAATTCTCCTGGTGGTACTTAAACCATGGCTTCATGTTCCCGCCCAAATGACGCCCGGATTGAACGCAGTCCTGTGGACAGCCATGTCAATAATTCTTATAGGGGCAGAGCTTGGCTTTGTACTCTGGTTTATAAGACAGCAGCATAAGCTGGAAGAACGGGAGTCCAGGCATCTGAAAGAAATGAGTGAATTCAAAGACCGTTTTTTCACAAATATCACCCATGAATTCCGTACACCTCTTACGATAATAAATGGTATGACCGACCTTATCAGTGCGCGTCCGGAAGAGTGGATGGGTGAAGGTCTGCAGAAGATAAAAGCCAACGCCGGTATTCTGCTGCGACTGGTGAACCAGATGCTTAACCTTGCGAAAACAGAATCAGGAGTTTTAAAAGTTACCCTGGTAAGAAGAGATGTAAACAAGTACCTGGCTTATCTGATCGAACAGTTTCATTCAGAAGCCCACAGAAGGGAAATAGATTTGCGGTTTTTATCCACAGGGGTTGTGCTCGAGCTGGATTTTGATGCCGAGAAGCTTATGCACATTACAACCAATCTTGTCTCCAATGCCTTGAAATACACGCCTGCGGGTGGTCGGATCGAAATTGCCACAGAAGTTGTTGATGGCGGTAAAACATACTCGATCCGGATCAGAGACACAGGAATCGGCATCGAAAAGGAACATCTGGAGCACCTGTTTGATCGTTTCTTCAAGATAGATCATCAGTTATCTCCCGGAGGCACAGGCATCGGCCTGGCCCTGACCAGGGAACTGGTGCACCTCCTTCAGGGGACAATCAATGTCAAAAGCATCAGGAATGAGGGGTCAGAGTTTGAGGTTCTTCTTCCTGTTACCCGCAACGCCCGGTTGGATGATATCCCGGAATCGCCTGACCTGATCCGATTCACAGACTCCCGGGAAGAGAAGTCCGGTTCCGGAATCGAACCTGTTTACCATTCGCACTCCACTGAAGATATATGTTGTGTAAAGGCACGCAATACGGCAAATCTTCCTGGTCTTCTGATCGTTGAAGATAGTGCAGATGTTGCCAGATACCTGCAGGCTGTCCTTATGAACGAATACAGGATTGAGGTGGCCGGAAACGGAGATATTGGTATTAAAAAAGCCCTGAAAATCATGCCGGATATCATTCTGAGCGATGTAATGATGCCTGTCATGGACGGGATCGAAATGCTTGAAAAAATCAAGAATGATATCCGAACCAGTCACATACCGGTTGTGATGCTCACGGCAAAAGCCGATATTGGCTCTCGTCTGATCGGGCTTGAAAGAGGAGCTGATGCCTACATTGCCAAACCAGTCGATGAAAAGGAGCTGCACATTCAGTTGAAAAATCTTGTGGAACTTAGAAAAAGACTGTATGAAAGATATGCATCACTTGAGAAATTTCCTGAGACCTCCGATGTAAACATCAAAAAGGAGGATGAATTCGTAATGAAAGTACGAAAGGTACTGGAAACCAATCTCAACGATGATGAATTCGGGATTTCAAAACTCTGTACTATGCTGGCAGTAAGCCACGCACAACTCTACAGGAAATTTAATTCGCTGTGCAATATAACTATATCCGATTATTTCAAGGCCTTAAGACTCAATAAAGCAAGAGAACTGCTTCTGACTACCAATCTGAATGTATCAGAAGTGGCATATGCAACAGGATTTAAAAGCCTTCCATACTTCAGCCGGGAGTTTACCCGCAAGTTTTCACAAAGCCCGAGAAACCTGAAAAGATAACAATCCTTGTCAAAACTTATTCATCCTGTAAGTGTACCAGAGATTCATGGATAAATATCTGAGACTGACAGTAAAGTCATTTCACCGCATTTGGATTAATTTTGTTATAAGGAGATTCCTGGTATAGAAGCTTCTCTTCACTATTCCGGATAGTACCGCCCTGAGCGGCGAGCAGTCTGCAAAATAACTGTAGCTGTTTTTCAATGCTAACCAATAATCTACAGAAATGAAAAAGTTAAGGCTTTTCTATCCGTTGCTTCTGATCTTAATAGTTGCTTCCTGCGCAAAAGATCAGTTTATTGATCCTCCCGATCTCCTGCCTGGCAATTCCAGCCAGTTTAATTTAATCTTCCCGAAAGTAAAAATTGCCGTAGCCCCTGACATTCATTACATGCATCCGGCAATATTGCCTGCAAACATCGAAGACAGTCCTTCACTGATGCAGTATCTTGCACTGGACCGGAAGATCCTGGAGCTCAGTGATGCCATTTTCAGGCAGGTTCTTTTTGAGTTGATCGAAGAGGGTCCTGATATACTTCTGATACCAGGGGATTTAACAAAAGATGGCGAAAAAATGGGTCATGAAGTCGTAAAAGGGCTGCTACAGGATCTCGAGGATCATGGTATTAAAGTATATGTAGTACCGGGGAACAATGACATCCTTAATCCAGATGCATTCTCATTTGTTACCGAGCCTCCCGTCCCGGTTGAAAATATTACTCCCGATCAGTTCACTGAGATTTATGGAAATTTCGGATATAACGAAGCCCTTTATCGAGATGAAAATTCATTAAGTTATATCTGTCAGCCATATGAAAAACTATGGATTCTGGGCATTGACAACTGCAGATACAGTACTGATGAAACCGGCAGGATAAAGGTAACAGGAGCAATCAATCCCGCTACCCTCGAATGGATTGAAGCAAAAATGGCTGAGGCCCGTGAAAACAATATTGAGGTTCTGGCCATGATGCATTACGGGATCATTGAACATTATGCCGGTCAGAAGGGGGTGGAACCACTGATCTCAGGCTCCGCGGCAAATGCACTTGCCCTGATGAATGCAGGTATCAGGCTAATATTTACAGGGCATTATCATTCAAATGATATTGTTGAATTAACAAATGACGGAAAACCCTTGTACGATATTCAAACCGGTTCACTGGTAACTCCGCCATATTCGTACAGGATAATGAGCCTGGATGATAATTTTATCAAGATCGATTCAAGGAGGGTAACCAGCATCAGCTCAGAGTTGCCTGGAGGTGTGGATTTTATAACTTATTCCGAAGTAAACCTGGCAAATCGTCTCAAGAGCTTTTATGCATTCTATCTGAACAAAATGTTCGGCCTTCCGGAACCCTATGCAGTTTTTTTCGCACCATATGTGGCAAATGCTTATACAGCACATTTCGCAGGAGATGAAAAGATCCCGACCGAGGAAAGCGAAAAATTAGATGCACTCCCTGATGAATTTGACCCCCTGGTAAATATCGTTAAAAGTATATGGACAGACCTGCCCCCGCAGGATAATAAGATTCACATCAGGTTGAAATAGAAACGGGGCATGTGAGAAAGCTTTGGAAAGGAGATCAAATACGACCTCCTTTCTCTTTTTTGCGTATACCTAATTTTGTTCTGACAATTGTGGAATATCGAAAATGAATCATAGGGTGCACAGATGTCTTGTATTGATATCGAAAATCCAGCAACGACAAAAATTAAATCAAGAGTGAGCATTAAAAAAGATCCTAGGATTCTGTTGCACCGGGGGAAGTTATGATAAATGCTTTTGTACACAATGATTTTACAAATGATGTTCCTCCGAAATTTGTAATTTTTCCCGACAGGATTGAAATTCCATCTGCTGGCGGGTTGCCGGAAGGATTAAACGAGGATGAGTTATTTGAAGGTTTTTCAGTTCCCGGGAATAAAAAACGTATGCGAGTTTTTAAATCCCCGGGAATGGCAGAACAACCTGGATCCGGAGTACAAGTAATCCTCAAAAGTTCCGGAAGAAATGCTTTGAGTTTTTCGATCACTTCCCGGGAAGGACCTTTCCGGCATAATGAGATGTTACCTTTCAGGTTATCCGTCAAGTTGAGAAACTAATTCTTAATTTTATATCGGGAAATGACCGGACAGAAACAAAAAGATTGTCCTGAACTTCCTGACAGAATGAATTTCCTTAAAAATTATCTCCAGCCTGCACGGAATCTGTGATTAAAGAAATGACAATTCCATACACCCAAAAAGTTCCAATCAATCATACAGATTGACAAATTAGGAAGAAGAAATTAAAAAAAATACTCTGAGACATGGCAAGCAAATTCGATAAGAATTATACTGAAAAAGGATATCTGATGAAATATGAGAAACTGCCTCTTCACTCTTCATTGAAAAGTCAGGTTCTGCAATTCTACATAGAACTTCATGAGATTGAACCTAAAATCTGGCGAAGGATACAAGTACCCCTGGATTACAATTTCTGGGACCTGCATGTCGCCATTCAGGATTCCATGGGCTGGAAAGATTATCATCTTCACCATTTTGAAATTAAAGGCAAAGGGAAAGGGAGAGAAGTTCATATTGGCATTCCGGATTTCGATGGTTCAGGAGAACTGCCTGAAGTTTTTCCGGGATGGGAAATAGCAGTAATTGCGTATTTCAATGCACTCGGCGTGGAAGCTGTTTACGAATATGATTATGGTGATGGCTGGCTTCATACAGTGAAGCTGGAGGGATATATTTTCAGGGAAAAGGGGATTAAATACCCAGTCTGTACTGATGGCAGTAATGCTTGTCCACCGGAGGACTGCGGAGGTGTGGATGGTTATTACAGAGTAATCGAAGTATTATCTGATCCTGACCACCCTGATCATTATGATATGATTAACTGGGCAGGGAAGGATTGGGATCCGAGGCAATTTAATCCTGTCAGGGTTAAATTTGACGATCCTTTTAAGCGTTGGCGAAATGCATTTTCAGAAAGGAAGTAGCACTTATGGCGTGAATTTGCAGCCCAAAGAGAATCTGCTTTGCATAACTTAACAGATAAGCCCCGGGTCCGTATCTGGCGATAGGGAGGATTACTCCGTGATCCTCTGTGGGGAGCTTTACAAGGAATAACCCTGATCATCCTTTCGTATGATCAGGGCTATTCTTTGTAGACAAGAGGGTTGAAATATCTAACCTAAATCTGTTCAGAGATATGGCCGGCATTATTGAGTTGGACGAGGTTTCATTTGACTTGAGTTATTAGCTTTCGTAACTTTATCACAATGAACGGCTAAGATGGCAAGCATAATCCCCGGGTTCGAATACGACATTTTCATAAGCTACCGCCAGAAAGACAACAAAGGCGACAGGTGGGTTAGTGAATTTGTTGAGTCATTGAAAACAGAGCTTGAATCCACATTCAAGGAAGAGATCAGCGTCTATTTTGATATCAACCCTCCTGACGGACTGCTGTAGACACATGATGTAGATGCTTCCCTGAAAGAAAAACTGAAGTGCCTGATTTTTATTCCAATTATCTCGCGTACATATTGTGACCCGAAATCTTTTGCATGGGAGCATGAGTTCAAGGCTTTTATTGAACAAGCATCCAATGATAAATACGGATTAAAAGTAAAATTGTCTGGTGGCAATGTAGCCAGTAGAGTAATACCAGTTCAGATATATGACCTGAATCCGGAGGATAGAAAGATTGTAGAGAGTGAGCTGGGAGGTTATTTAAGAGGGATTGAATTTATTTATAAAAAGCCGGGTGTAAACAGACCACTCACTCTGACTGATGATGAGAAAAGGAATCTGAATAACACAAAGTATAAGAACCAAATAAATAAGGTTGCTAATGCTATCAATGAAATTATTGATGGATTGAAATATCATGATAATACTGATAAAGTAATCTCTGAAAGGATTGTTGAGGAAACACCTTCAACCAGGAGAGCCCTGAATACAAAAATAATTACAGGTTCTTTATTGCTTTTAATTCTCATTGTGTCAGGTTATTTCATTATACAAAAACTGATAAAGACAAATGAACAAGCTGACAAATCAATCGCCGTTCTTCCTTTTAAATTACTTAGTGACGAACCAGATAAACAATATTTGGCTGATGGAATGATGGATGCCATTACACTTCATCTTTCAAAAATCAAAGATCTGCGTGTAATATCCAGAACATCAGTAGAGCAGTACCGTGAAACAACAAAAACTATTCGAGAAATAGGCAAGGAGCTTGATGTTGAATTTTTGCTTGAAGGCAGCTTTCAAAAGTTTGGAGATAATACGAAATTAATAGTCCAGCTGATTAAAGCGGGTGAAGAAATGCATGTATGGGCAAATGAATACAATAATGAATGGAGTGAAGTTTTTTCATTACAGAGCGAGG